>OMZS01000018.1 GCA_900315565.1 uncultured Prevotellaceae bacterium
TACCACTCTTAATTGTCTCAATCTGTTTCATTGTTCTTATTCGTTTAAAATGTTATTTACTTGATTTCGACTGCAAAGGTATGGCAAGTTTTCCAATCCTACAAGAAGGCACTTTTTGGTGGGATAGTTACCAAAAAGTAGGAATTGGGATGTTATCGGGCTTCCGAGAAAGTGACGTTAACTTAGATTAACTAAGTGTAATTTGGTAATTCAGTAACTATTGGTTACTTTTGCATCAAATTCACTAGTTATGGCAGATATTAAAGCAGAGTATTTAGCCTGTCCTATCAGGCAAGTAGTGAGTCGTTTCGGCGACAAGTGGTCTATGTTGGTGCTCTATATGCTTCACACCAGCGAGACAGGAATATTACGGTTCAACGAGATCCGTCGGCTGATGACAGACTGCTCGCAGAAAATGCTCTCGCAAACGCTGAAGAATCTGGAGCAGAGTCATCTCCTTCACCGCAAGGTCTATCCGGAGGTTCCTCCCCGAGTAGAATATTCCCTGACAGAGACTGGCAAATCGCTGATGCCCGTACTCACAGCTCTGATAGCCTGGGGCAAGGAGCATTTCAATGAAGTGGTAACAGATTGACACACATGATTATAAACTCAAAATACAGACACACCTACACAGCGACGGCATCGGACATTACGCCATTGTACAGGCTAACGTCCAATGCCATGCTGATGTACTTCCAAGACAGTTTCGCACGGCTGATGACCATCCACAATGTTGCAGCATTTGACATCGTAAAACAGCACCGCATGTGGGTCATCACGGAGGTTCAGATTGACGTTCAGCCGACAGTCACCTACTGGTCTGAGGACTTTACTGTGGAGATATGGGTGAGCGAACTGACCTCACTCCGCCTCTACTGCGATTTCCGCATTTTCCGCAAGGATAACGAGCAGCTGATAGCTTCCGGCACAAGCCAGTGGAACATTCTCAATCTTGACACCAAGCGACTGGAGACTACCGATTTCCTTGCCGACAAACTGACTGTGCTGCCTATGTTGATGACCAGTAGCCATAAGAAAGTACGGTTCCCCAAGCCGCAGTCGATTGACATTCAGATGGAACATCGGGCAACACGTCTTGACCTTGACTTCAATTTCCACGTCAGCAACCGTAGCTACGTTAGCATCGCCCTGTTAACGATGCCTGACGAGGTACTGGCCTCGCAGACGCTGACTTCGCTCGTGGTTCACTGGCTTCACGAGACCTATCTTGACGACACCCTTACATGCCGTATGTCGCGCTTAGACGAGGGAAGCTATCTTCACAAGCTTACGAATGCGGAGGGCGTAGTGGTGTGTGAACTTATGAGCCGATGGCAGCCACAGCCAGTAATTCCAGAAGTCAGCGAGGTGCTGAACAGGGATTTATAAAATGTGACTAGATTATCCGGTATTTTTGCGATGAAGAATATAGCACTTATCACCATCTCTCTTCTGTGCTCAATACTTCTCCAGGCGCATGACATAGAGGGATTTAAAAGTTAAATAGTGGAATAATAGCTTTTTTGACGTTGACGTCAACGTTAACGTTAACTATAATTGCAATAAAAGCACGAAAACTACTCTACAAAGTCACATTTATTCGAAAAAGTTTGGAAGATAGAAAAACAATGCTTATTTTCGCAGTTGTAACGAAGCTTTTTTGACGTTGACGTCAACATTAACGTTAACTATATTTGGATTGTTCTGCACCAGAACTGGTGAGAATACATGGCAGCCGGTTTTAAGACTTTGAAATTGAATGAGGAACATTCTTACTTTTCTCCTGCTCTGCCTCTTGGCAACAGGAGCACAGGCGCAACTGAAGCCCCGTGTGGTTATCCTTACTGATATCGGGCAACCAGACCTCGAACCCGACGATACCGAGTCGCTGGTGCATCTTCTTTGCTATGCCGACCTATTGGAGATTGAGGGCATTATCACTTCAACGGGTTGGAACTGCGACCCTTACCCTGCGCAGAGTGCCGCCTACCGCGATTCGGTGGTAGAGGCATACCGGGCGGATGTACATAATCTCATGAAACGATCTGGCCAAAAGGCATTTGTAAGCAAAGACAAAGAAAATGGCCGGCAGAAGACTGGCTATTGGCCAAGTGCCGAATACTTGCGCAGTCGTTGCGTGATGGGCAGTCAGCGGGCAGGTATCAAGATGATTGGAAAAGACAATGACAGCGAGGGAAGCGAACTGATTATCCGGCTGGCCGACGAAAAAGATGAACGCCCCATTTGGGTATGCGCCTGGGGTGGTGCCAACACTTTGGCACAAGCCATTTGGAAGGTTAAGCGTACACGAACGCCTGAACAACTGAAGGCTTTCGTGCACAAGCTCCGACTCTACACCATCACCGACCAGGACATGGTGTATGCCAAGCGCATGGACCTTGCCTTCAGTTCTCACCAATGGATGCGTCGAGAATTTGCCCACGACCTACTGTTTGTGTGGGACGAAGGCACCTGGCAGCTGCAATGCAGCCTTGGACAGGAATACTGGCAGCAGATGAAGGATTACGTTCAAGGGCACGCCGCCATGGGCAAGCAATATCCTGATTATAAATATGGCGTAGAGGGCGACACTCCTTCATTCCTCAACGTTATTCCGAATGGTCTTCACAACCCAGAAGAACCTATGCAAGTTGGGTGGGGAGGTTACCACACATGGGCTCTGACCAAGGACTCAACCACCTACGCATGGACCAGTTGGCAGGAGCCCGCTAAGAGCATCTCGGAAACCTATTACCGCCAGTTCTACCCCACCCAGCTTAACGACTTCATCGCCCGCATTGAATGGGCTGAAACAGGAAGAGGAAATCATAATCCGGTTGCTATAGTCAACGGACGGAAAGGCACAGATGCTATCGTCATCAAGGCAAAAGCCGGTCAGACCATCACCCTCGATGCCTCAGCATCATTCGACCCTGATGGTGACGCACTCACTTTCAAATGGTGGCAGCAGAATGGCATCGGACAGACTTTTAACGTTGACGTTGACGTTAACCCGGCAGTCAAAGTACAATTACCGGCAACAGTTGCCTCGGGCGAGATTCACATCGTCTGCGAAGTGCACGACAACAGCCGCTACGCCCTGACAGCCTATCGCAGAATAATCATAAAAACAAAATGAAGAATGACGCTTCGCTAAATGAGAAATGAGAAATGAAAAATTAGGAAAGAAATTAGAATAATTAGAATAATTTCTCCATGAAATTAAAAATCTTGGATAATTATAATAATTATAATATTTTAGTTTCGCAAGATTCGCTTGCAGGGAGTTAACAGGAGTTAGCGGCAGTTAACGAGCCTTGGCTCGTGAAGTTAACGGACAATAGTCCATGATAAGCTTGCTAATGTCCGATAATTTCAGATAACTTCCAATAACTACAGATAACTTCCAATAACTACAGATAACTTCCAATAACTACAGATAACTTCCAATAACTACAGATAACTTCCA
The DNA here is from genome assembly GCA_900315565.1 of uncultured Prevotellaceae bacterium. Classification (GTDB taxonomy): domain Bacteria; phylum Bacteroidota; class Bacteroidia; order Bacteroidales; family Bacteroidaceae; genus Prevotella. The sequence continues at coordinate 3,473 of OMZS01000018.1, forward strand.
ATAACTACAGTAAAACTTCTAAAATGCGAAAATTGAATAAAGTGATAGCCGGCACCATGCTGATGGCTGTGCTAACGACGAATGTGAATGCCCAGACGGCAAGCCCCCTGCCCTGTGGGCCTGTGCCTACGGACAACCAACTGCGCTGGCAGGATATGGAGATGTATGCCTTCATCCATTACTCGCTGAACACCTATACCGACCAAGAATGGGGCTTTGGCAACGAGGACCCGAAACTGTTCAACCCCAGCGACCTGGACTGCCGGCAGTGGGCGCGCGTGTGCAAGCAGGCAGGCATGAAGGGCATCATTTTTACGGCTAAGCATCACTGTGGTTTCTGCATGTGGCCGAGCGCCTATACTGAATATTCGGTTAAAAACACACCATGGAAGAATGGGAAGGGCGACGTGGTGCGCCAGCTGGCCGATGCCTGTCGCGAGGAGGGACTGAAGTTTGCTGTCTATCTCTCGCCATGGGACAGAAATCACCCAGAATATGGCCGCCCGGAATACGTCACATATTTCCGCAACCAGCTGCGCGAACTGCTGACCAACTACGGTGAAATATTCGAGGTGTGGTTCGACGGTGCCAATGGCGGCGACGGCTGGTATGGTGGTTCCAACGAGACGCGCAAGATAGACCGCACCACCTATTACCAATGGCCCGAGACTTACAAGATGATTCGGCAGTTGCAGCCCCAATGCCTGATATGGAACGACGGCAGCGACCGTGGCGACCTGCGTTGGGTGGGTACGGAGGCAGGCAATGTGGGCGAGACCAACTGGAGTCTGCTGAACAAGGATGGCGAGGTGACGTGGGCCATGCTGCACTACGGACTGGAGAACGGCGACTCGTGGGTGCCTGGCGAGACCAACACGAGCATCCGTCCAGGCTGGTTCTACCACGAGACTGAGAACGAGCACGTGAAGAGTCTGTCGAAGCTGATGGATACCTATTACAAATCGGTTGGCCGCAACTCCACGCTGCTGTTGAATTTCCCCATAGCGCCTAACGGGCGTATTCATCCCAACGACAGCCTGCGAGGCATTGCCTTCAAGAAGATGATTGACGAGGTGTTTAAGGATGACCTCTGCAAGAAGGCTAAGATAAACACCCGAGGCAACGTAACCCTCGTTGAGTTTAAGAAGCCTGTGAGCCTGAACCGCTTTCTGGTAGAAGAGGATATCCGCTACGGACAGCGGGTAAAGAAGTTCACGCTCGAAGCTTTGGTCGGCGGACAGTGGCAGCCGCTGAAGGATGAACTGGTGGAAAGGCAACGGGCAGGCGAACACAGCCCGGGGACGAACGCCGACGGACTGACCACCATCGGCCATCGCCGCATCGTCTGCTTCCCAACGGTCAAGGCTACTAAGCTGCGTTTCACCATCACCGATGCCAAGTGCGAACCCATCATCAAAAAACTAGGCATCTATCTGGCTCCTGAACTCACGGCTGATATTCCAGACAGCGGAGAGAAAAAGTCCTCGGGCCTGCATGTCTTCTTCAGCAGTCCCCGTCAGATGATGATTGACTGGGACCAGGAGCAGACCGTCACCTCGTTCCGCTACCTGCCACCGCAAGAGGGAAAGGACGGTACGATTACGCACTACACCCTGTGGGGATCCACCGACTGGAGCAACTGGACAAAGCTGGCCTCCGGCGAGTTTTCGAACATCGTCAACAATCCCATCTGGCAGACCATCAAATTTAACCCCACCAAAGTGCGCGTACTCAAACTCGAGGCCGACCGTCTGACCTCGGGCGAGCGCATGGGCTACGGAGATATTGAAGTGATAACAGAATAAAATGGTGCTTCGGTAAATGAGAAATTTTTAAAATGCATAATGAATAATGCATAATGCATAATTAAATTGTGAAATTGTGAAATTGTGAAATTGTGAAATTGTGAAATTGTGAAATCGTGAAATTGTAAAATTGTGAAATAAATCTATGAAAAGAATCCTGATACTACTGACCACACTGCTGACAATAGCAGCCCAGGCACAGACAACCCCCGACTGGGAGAACCCCGCCGTGCTGGGTATCAACAAACTGCCTTATCACGCAACGCTGCAGCTGCCTTCCAAATGGAAGGAATGCAGGGAGATCGTGAGTCTCGACGGACAATGGTTCTTCCACTGGAGCCGCAAACCAGAGGAGCGACTTGCCGGCTTCTTTCGAGAGGATTACGATATGAGCGGCTGGGGGTTGATTGCTGTTCCCGGCAACTGGCAGACCCAGGGCTACGGCATCCCCATCTATACCAACATTGAGTACCCCTTCAGGCGCAACCGTCCCAGCGTTACCAGCGAACCGCCAAAGGACTGGACAGCTTACGAGAACCGCAATCCTGTGGGACAATATGTCACATTCTTCAACGTCACCAAGGATATGCTCTCGCAGAATCTCATTTTGCATTTTGGCGGCGTACACTCGGCTATGTACCTTTGGGTGAACGGACAGAAGGTGGGCTACAGCCAAAACTCCATGTCGCCAGCCGAGTTTGACGTGACCAGCTATCTGCGCGAGGGAAAGAACAAACTCGCCGTAGAAGTGTATCGCTGGTGCGACGGCAGTTATCTCGAGGACCAGGACATGTGGCGCCTGAGCGGCATCTTCCGCGAGGTGCAGCTGTGGGTGAGGCCGCTGGTGCATATTGCCGACTATCGTGTGTCGGCCGTACCCCATCGAGACTACAAGCAGGCTGATGTGACAGCCGATGTTACCATCTGTAACACAAGCCGCCAGAAGGCCAGAAACCTGAAGGTTCTCCTGAATATCGACGGAAAAACAATAGAAGGCCGTCTGAAGAGTCTTGCTGCCGGCGACTCTGCTCACATACAACTCACGTATCAGATAGACCACCCAAGACTATGGTCGGCCGAAAAACCGAATCTCTACCCGTTCAGCGTAGAACTGCACGATGCCAAGGGCTCCGTTGTGGAGCATTTCGACTATCATCTGGGAGTGAAACGCGTGGAGTGTGTTGGCGAGGTTTTCAAAATCAACGGCAAAAACGTAAAGCTGCGTGGCGTGAACCGTCATGACCATCATCCTGTCACGGGCCGCTACGTGGATGACGCCACATACGAACAGGATATCAGGCTGATGAAGCAGGCCAACATCAATTTCCTGCGCACTTCTCACTATCCCGATCGCGAGTATCTTTACGAGCTTTGCGACCGCTGGGGACTCTATGTGATGGACGAGGCCAACCAGGAGAGTCATGGCTATGGCTATGCCAATGAGGAGATGGGACATGATAACGCTTGGCGCGATGCCCATGTTGACCGTGCCGAATCGTTGGTGAAGCGCGATTTCAACCATCCTTGTGTCATTCTCTGGAGTCTTGGAAACGAGGGAGGCGTAGGCCCCAATATCCAGGCTATGTATGACAAGGTGTGCGAGCTCGACACCACCCGTCTGCCTTTCTACGATTGTCATCCGCGCTACTCTGCCCTGCACGACTATGGCTATCCTTCGCCAGACGACCTGCGCCGTGAGGCTGAGAACGAGACGGAGAAACCGCTGATTGCCAGGGAATATGCCCATGCCATGGGCAACTCGATGGGCAATCTGCAGGAATACTGGGATGTAATCTATGCTGACTCCAGCATCGCCGGGGCTGCCGTCTGGGACTGGGTGGACCAGGGCCTTCTGAAGAAAGACGGGGACACAATGTATTATGCCTATGGCGGCGATTATGGCGACAAGCCTAACCTCGACGCTTTCTGCATCAACGGACTGCTGGCTCCTGACCGCACTCCACATCCTCACTACTACGAGGTGCAACACGTGTATCAGCCTCTGCAGTTCGAAAGGCAGGGCGACAGCATCCACATCATCAATCGCGACTTTTTTACAGATATAAGCGAGTACGACATCAACTGCGACACCATCGTTATCGATGGAGAGCGCTTGCTGAACGTCTGTGCCCGCTTAAAGGCAGACAAGCCATGGGCAAAGAAAGGCTTTGTGGTAGCAAGCGAACAGTTTGTCCTCTCTCCCTATGCTTTTCCCAACACCCAACACCTAACTCCTAACTCTAAGCACGTAACTCCTAACTCTAAACACCTAACTCCTAACTCTAAACACCTAACTCCTAACTCTAAACACCCATCACCCATCACCATCGAAGGCAACGCCCTAACATCGTGGGTTGTTGATGGACGTGAGATGCTCCAGGCGCCTCTTGAGCCATACTTCTGGAAACCAGAAAACGACAACCAGCATGCTGCTGGCTTTGCCGGTCGTGTAGCCATGTGGAAGGATGTGGTGGATGTCAAGGTGAACTACACTGTCATCAACGACCACAGCATCATGGTTACCCTTGATTATCATCCCCAAACCACCGACCGGCCAGTTATTCCAAAATTAGGCATGCGGATGCGCTTGCCGGCTGATATGACCTTTATCGAGTATTACGGACGCGGACCGTGGGAAAACTATCCCGACCGTAAGCGTAGCGCATTCTTGGGGCGCTATCAGATGCCGCTTTCTGAATATGAGACAGAGTACGTCCATCCGCAGGATAACGGCTGCAGGACAGACGTACGCTGGTTTTGTATTTCGAATGGAGAAAACACTCTTCGCATCGATGGTTTGCAACCGTTGTGCATCCGCGCCTGGGACTATGGCGAAGAGAATCTGGAGGGTGTACGCCATCCCCATGAAATCAGGCGAGGAAACTTTGTCAATCTGAACATCGACCTCAATATCCATGGAGTGGGAGGCATCGATACTTGGGGCAGGCGCACCCTGCCCCAGTACACCATCGACGGCAACAAATCCTATCACTATGCATTTATACTTACTCAGCTTTCGCTAAATGACAAATGATAAATGATAAATGAAAAAAGGAAAAAAGCTGCTGTGTCAGTACTCCTGATGGTAAGCATGGGACATCTGTTGAACGACATGTTCCAGGCCGTGATACCATCCATCTATCCCATGATCAAGGAGTCGTTGGGACTGAGCTTTATGCAGATAGGCGCCATCACGCTGACCAATCAGATTACCTCGTCCCTTCTGCAGCCGATGGTGGGCTATCTTTCCGACAAGCATCCCAGGCCCTACGGTCTGGTGGCAGGCATGTGCTTTACGCTGGCCGGCCTGCTGTTGTTGTCCATGGCTGACAGCTTTGCTTTGGTTCTATGCTCGGTAGCCTTTGTGGGTATAGGCTCTTCTGTGCTTCACCCAGAGTCTTCGAAGATTGCCCGAATGGCATCGGGAGGTGCCAAGGGCATGGCGCAGAGCATCTTCCAAATAGGCGGCAACATGGGGCGGGCCGTGGGGCCTGTGATGGTGGCTCTGGTTGTGGTGCCTCACGGGCAGGGCAGCATCCGCTGGTTTGCACTCCTGGCAGTGGTGGCCATCTGGGTGCTGGCAAAGATTGGCAGTTGGTACAGCAGGCAGCTGGAACTCTATGGGCGGAGCAAGAGTAAGTTCGACATCGAGAACGAGACTCGTCTTTCGAAGCGCCAGGTGGCCGCCGCGCTGACTGCTCTGCTGGTGCTGATGTTCTCCAAGGATTTTTACACGGCCAACATCCAAAACTACGTCACCTTCTACATGATTGACAAGTTTGGCCTTTCTGTGGCTTCCTCGCAGTATGTGCTGTTTGCTTTTCTGGCATCAACGGCCGTCGGACTTCTCATCGGCGGAGAACTGGGCGACCGCTACGGACGAAAGTATGTCATCTGGTTCAGCATCCTGGGCTCGTCGCCCTTTGCCCTGTTGCTCCCTTACTGCAACCTGACTTGGACCATTGTGATGGCCATCCTCGTAGGGCTGGTCATGTCGTCGGCCATGTCGGCCATCCTTGTCTATGGCACGGAGCTGCTGCCTGGCAACGTGGGAATGATTTCTGGAGCCTTCTTCGGGCTCTCCTTCGGTCTGGGCGGCATTGGCTCGGCGCTCTTCGGCTGGATTGCCGACCTGACAAGCATCCAGTTTGCGTTTCAGCTAACGTCTTACCTTCCCCTGCTGGGTATTGCGGCCTACTTCCTGCCCAACATCAAGGAAATGGCGCTTCGCTAAATGAGAAACAGATTTATTTAACAATTAGACAATTTACAATCAGACAGTGAAATCGTAAAATCGTAAAATTGTGAAATCGTGAAATCGTGAAATCGTAAAATTGTGAAATCGTGAAATAGTAAAATCGTGAAATCAAGATATGATTAAAGATATTATTCTCGTCGGTACAGGCAGCTTCTTCGGAGGCATCGCCCGTTATCTGATAGCCTTAGCCATGAAAGGGGTAAGCGATACTTTTCCCTGGGCCACGATGGCTGCCAATATAGCCGGTTGTCTGCTCATCGGATTACTCATGCCGATGTTAAACCGGCTAAGTTCTCCTTCACAGCTTAGCCTTCTGTTAACAGTGGGATTCTGTGGGGGATTCACCACATTCTCCACATTCTCAAAGGAGAGCCTAAACCTCTTGCAGAGCGGCAACTATATGGCGTTTTGCCTGTATGCCTTTGGCAGTGTAGCCATTGGGATACTTGCCGTTGCCGTTGGCTTTACATTGGCAAAGTAAGCACCCAAGATTTAGTAGGAAAATAATGGACAACCGCAATATCTGTTGTTTTAAATCAACACAATTATGGATTTCTTAGAATTAGCAAGAAGCAGGTACTCCTGCAAGAAGTTTGACTCACGTCAGATTAGTAAAGAGCTATTCATGCTGGCATGCGTTATTCTTTGTGTGATGAGTACATGTACTAAGGCCATTCTAAGATACTCGTGACCGACTATCGCGAGAAGTTGCTGAACGGTCCCAACGATGTATGGATTGCGAAGGATGGACAGAAGATAGCCCATCTCCCCACAAAATAATTACTCCATTTTCGCAGATAAAGTAAACAAGGATTCGCAAATATGAACCTGAAAATCACCGAACAAGAGTCCCATTTCAAGCATCTGGAACAGATGTCGGTGGCAGAGCTGCTGACACATATCAACGAAGAAGACGCCGGCGTGGCCCATGCCGTGAAGCTTGCTCTACCGCAAATCCAGGCACTGGTCGAAGCCGTAGAGCCGAGAATGAAACAGGGTGGCCGTCTCTTCTATGTCGGAGCAGGCACCAGCGGACGCCTGGGCGTGCTCGATGCCAGCGAGCTGCCCACCACCTTCGGCGTGCCCGACTCCTTAGTAGTAGGCATCATCGCTGGGGGTGACAAGGCTTTACGCCATGCCGTTGAAAAGGCAGAAGACGATGCCGCGCAGGGCTGGCACGATCTGATGGCATACAGCCCCACCCCACTCGACACCGTGGTGGGCATAGCAGCCTCGGGCACTACGCCCTATGTCGTAGGAGCCGTCAGCCAGGCCCGAAGCAACAGTCTGCTCACGGGCTGCATCACCAGCAATCCCAATACCCCCTTGGCCGCCGTATCCCACTATCCCATTGAAACCATCGTAGGCCCCGAGTTCGTGACAGGCTCCAGCCGCATGAAGAGCGGAACGGCACAGAAGATGGTGTTGAACATGATTTCCACCTCACTCATGATCCGCCTGGGACGCGTCCGCGACAACCGCATGGTGAACATGCAACTCACCAACACCAAACTCATAGAACGAGGCATACGCATGCTTCAGGACTATCTCGGCCTCGACTACGACCAGGCCAGACAACTGCTGCTCAAATACGGCAGCGTGAACGACGCCCTCAAACTTGTTTGCAGCAAAAGAAATAAATAGGAGGCAGCGTGAACGACGCCCTCAACGGGAAGATTGTGCTGAAGGGCTAAACTACCATACTATATAGGCGTAAAGGTCTATATAAATATAGAACGGTGTGAGTCGCGAAGATTCCCACCGTTCTTTTTTGTGTTACCATCTCCAAACATCCTTCATGCGCCCCATGCACACTGGCTGCATTTGATGCTTTTTTGCCGGATTTGCGACAAGATTTTGGGCAATTTTGGCTATTTGTCCGAAATTGGAGGGTTTGTCGCAACTGAAAAACAAAGATTTTGATTTTTTTCTTGCCCGCCTCGCAAATCTGCGATACTTTTGCAGACGAAAACAAGAAACAAATAATAAACAACAAAAATAATAACAAAAAAAACAAAAAGTAATTATGAAAAAGATTCAGATTTTGAGCCTCGTGGCTCTCATGTTCATGACAGGTAACCAAGTAGCAATGGCACAGCAGGAAACCAAGTCGGAAATTTCCATCAGTGTGGGTGGTGAGACTCCCAACAACAAGGGTATTGGCGACGGTATTGGTGAGGCACTTGGAAGTGCATTCGGACGCGCCATCGGCACCATCCTGACTTTCGGACTGGTTGACCCCAACTCGATGACCGATAACACCAAGGTGGAAGACTCCCATACACCCACCTTCAGCATACAATACATGTACCGCGTTTCACCCAAACTGAAAGTGGGCGCCGTGGCCACCTACCAGCAAACCAGCTCGAAGCTGATGGTTGCCGACAAGCAGGGTGGTTATCACGAGGCTGCCAAGGCCACCAACAACTACTTCGTGGTGATGCCTGCTGCTAAGGCCATGTGGGTGGAGAAAAAGAACATCGGGCTCTATTCGAAGTTGGCTGTTGGTATCAGCATCGCCAGCAACAAGGCCGAGATGACCAACGGAGCGAAAGAGAGTACTCCTAGCGAGCTGACTAACCGCATCAAGAGCGACAAGGGCACCCGTTTTGCCTATCAGGTGTCGGCCATCGGTCTGGAGGTGGGTAGCAAGAACCTGCGCGGATTTGCTGAGCTGGGCTATGGTTTCCAGGGCATCGGACAGGTAGGTATCTGCTATAAGTTCTAAGCCACAGAAATATGATTTCGCCTCGGAGTTTCACGGATTGACACGGAAAATTCTAATTTATGCAAAGAGGTTCACAGAAAGGCACGGAAGATTATATTCTGTGCCTTTTCTGTGCTTAGGTGGCCATTTAGAATTAATTAACCACCAAGAACGCCCTTACTTCTGCTGATTGTGTTACTTTTGCAGTCAGATTTGAAAGAGGAGAATTTGCTATGAGCGAGACCAGAAAAGGATTTATCCAGTTGCACCTCAGTGTGATGTTGGCGGGCTTTACGGGCTTGTTCGGCAGGCTGATTACGCTGAACGAAGTGGACATTGTGTGGTATCGCATGCTGTTCACCAGTCTGATTCTACTGGTATTCACGGGGCTGCCGAGGGTCGGGTGGCGGAAGTTCTTTGAGCTTTGCGGCTGCGGAGCCTTGCTGGGAATCCACTGGCTGCTGTTCTACGGCAGCATCAAGGCCTCGAATGTTTCCATCGGAGTTGTTTGCTTTTCGCTCATCGGATTCTTCACGGCACTCTTCGAGCCACTCATCTACAGGCGCCGAATATCGTGGGCAGAGCTTCTGTTCTCGCTGATTACCGTCATGGGAGTGCTCTGCATCTTCTCGCTCGACGCCCGCTATCGCTATGGCATTATGATTGGCGTGGTGTCGTCGGCTGTTTGTGCGCTTTATGCCATCTGCAACAAGAAAGCCAGCGTGGGGGTGCGCAGCCGCACGGTGCTGATGTACCAAATGTCGGGAGGCCTCCTGATGGTTTCTGCCATCATTCCGGTCTATCTTCTGTTCTTTCCCAGCCAGCAGCCTGTCATGGTTGTCCCCGACGGAACGAATCTCTGGTTCATGCTCTGCCACGCCTTGTTCTGCACGGTCGGCATGTATCTCCTGCAGATTCAGGCTCTCAAGCGGCTCTCAGCCTTCACGGTCAACCTGAGCTACAACTTAGAGCCATGCTACACCATTATCCTGGCTTTCCTCATCTTCGGTGAAGGGCGTGAAATCAATTTCTCTTTCTACATCGGAATCTGCCTGATTCTGCTGAGCGTCTTCCTCCAAACGAGGCGAGTTTGGAAAAATTGACAATTGATAATTGATAATTGACAATTGATAATTGATAATTGATAATTGACAATTAGACAAATCATAAAGTTCAAAGTTCAATGATAAGAAAGTTTAAAGTATAAAATAAAAATCACCAAAATGACAAAGAAATTATTCCTTTTTATTGGCACACTGTGCATAGCGGCACAGGTAGCTATGGCTCAAAATGCCAACGACGAAGACTATGTGGCACCTCTGGATATGCCTGATGCAACTTATTTCTTGCCTGCGCCTCCCGACACGGCCAGCTATATTTTCATCGACGACATGGCCCAATGGCAATGGGGCAAAACCGTACGCGACACAAAGCGTGGAGAACAAGCCAGCCGCGAGTCGAACTGGCAGCCCGACATCATGCGCAAAGTGATGGCCGAGGTGCTGGAGCTCAACGCCATCAACGATGAGCAGACACCAGCCATCAATCGCCTTCTAATCAAGGCATACAATACGGGCGACAAATGCACCACTACAGCCAAGGACATGTATAAGCGCAAACGTCCTTTCGTACAGATGAACGAGCCATTGTGGGCGGAGTACGACAATGACTTCCTATACACCAACGGCTCCTATCCTTCGGGCCACGCAGCCTTCGGATGGGCCACGGCTCTGGCTTTCGCCGAGATGTGGCCGGCTTTGCAGGACACCATCATGCGCCGCGGCTATGAGTTTGGCGAGAACCGTGTCATCGCTGGTGCCCTTTGGCAGAGCGACGTCACGGCAGGATACCTTTGTGCTGCAGCTGCCATCGCACGCGCCCATTGCAACCCCACTTTCGACGAAGACATCCGAGCCGCCCGTGCCGAATACGCCCGCATAAAGAGACTATCCATGCCCAATGGTTTCACCTTCAGCGAGGAGTACGACGTGCCCCATGGCGAGCGTATCCTGAACAACCCTGTTGACACCGCCTCTGCCCGTTACATGACCGACCTGATGCAGTACTGGAGCAACAAACCCATTCGCTACACCGACCGCGGCGAAATGGCCCGCATCGAGGCTGAGTATAGCGTCAAGATGATGCAAAAGGTGATGGGCGAGGCCATCGGCATGCGCCTCACCGACGAAACCACTCCCGCCATCACGCAGCTGCTGAGCTACGTGCTCGACAAAGCCAGCCTCACCGCCGACCGGCTGAAGCCCCTCCGCTTCCGCAAGCGCCCCTTTGTGCAGCTCCATGAGCCTTCGTTCGTGGCAGGCGACGAGGAGAAAGAACGCGGCAAGAGCAGCTTCCCATCGGGCCACACCAACTTGGGATGGGCCGAGGCCCTGGTCATGGTCGAAGTGGCTCCCGAGCATCAGAACGAAATTCTGCGACGCGGATATGAGTATGGGCACAACCGCCTGATTGTGGGCTACCACTGGTTCACCGACATCGAGGCCACCCGCCAAATGACTTCTGCCCTCGTGGCACGCCTCCATGCCGACCCTACGTTCCGCAAGCTGATGGCAGATGCGCGCGCTGAATACCGAAGCCAAACCACCGGCATTCCGGTCGTCACTTTGTCGAAGTCAACAACAGGAGATTTTCCCGCTTACAGCCTCGACGGCACCCCCGCCACACAGAATACTCGCGGCATCGTGATTGAGAACAACAAGAAATACGTACGACGCTGACAACAAACAACATGCAGTAACCAATAAACGATAACCAATGAGAAAAGCCTTTATGATGGTGGCTGCCGCCATGATGGCAGCCATGAGCCTATCTCTCACAAGCTGCAAGGAAAAGGGCAAAAGCCCCACCCCACAGCCCACAGAAGCAAATGTGGAGAAAGAGAAGACCGAAAACGGAACCGAGACCTACTTTGAGGCTATCGACAATTACCTCACCGAGCAAATTGCCTCACACTATGCCGAGGGCGAAAAGATTGGCGACGCCACCTCGGGCGTTGTTTGCATCCCATGCCACACCATTGTCGGTGTGGACGAGCAAGACAGCACCGACATCAAGGTGTGGGGCGACTACTGGGTGTTCAACTACCGGCTGTCGGGCGACACGCTGAAATGCGTCTCTGGAGGCAGCCACCCCGGACTGATGCACGTGCGGCAGACAGGTGGCCACTTCGAGGTGACAGCCTTCGATGGCGTTGAAGACGGCTCGCGCTTCCTTCCCTCTGCACGCCGCATCTTTGCCGGCCATTTTGCCGACTTCCAGAAGATTGCCGCCGACGAGAAAAATCGCCAGCAAGTGCGCACAGCTGCCGTTGCCGCCTATGCAGAGCAGCACCACCTCGCTGCCACCATGTATCAAGACTACGGTTGGCCTCCCGTCAAATTCTGATTCGCATACCGGCCCTCTTTCGCATTACGGGGAAATTGCGAAGAAGAAAAAAATGCAAAATTTTAGGGGGGAAATGGTTTAAAGGTTTAAAGGTTTAAAAGTTTAATTTGCCTATAAATGCCCTGCGCGAAGCACCTCTCCCCCAATGAACTGTAGGGAATTAGCTTGTCTAATTCCCATGGCACGCCAGTGCCAATCTCATCGCGCGAACATTCGGCGCTTCGCACCGACGGGAATTAGACAAGCTATATTCCCTACAATGCGCAGTGGGGATAATTCCCTACAATGCCCCCTCCGTTCCCCTCTATGCGGCCAGGCTCTGAAAGCACAAGCTGCTCCTTGATCATCACTAGTTTTTCCATCATACTTTTTTGGGCAAATAAAACAATTAAACCTTTAAACCTTTAAACCATTAAACCATTTCTCATTTTTAATTTTCATCAATTTTTTGATGAATAATTTTTATTTATATATATATATAAATAAGTTTTTTTACCCACCATTTGGTTTAAAGGTTTAAAGGTTTAAAGGTTTAATTTGCCTATAATCTGCCCTGCGCGAAGTGTCTTTTCCTAAATAAGGTTGACTCTATTTAGGCCTCGTTTTTTAACACTTGCCTACCTGTACTGATTTGGTTGACTGCCTCGCCTGAGTACAGTTGACTACTTTCACTGGAGAGGTTGACTCTTTTCCTAAGAACGTAGACTTCGTACGGATATTGTTTACTCTTCATCTGTTTTTGTCCCCCAATGAACTGTAGGGAATTTAGCTTGTCTAATTCCCATGGCACGCCAGTGCCAATCTCATCGCGCGGACATTCGGCGCTTCGCACCGACGGAATTAGACAAGCTATATTCCCTACAATGCGATGGGGATAATTCCCTGCAACTCCCCTCCGTCCCCTCTGTTCCTCTGTGTGAGACTTCCTCTCTGCGTGAGCCCCCTGCGTGCCCCTTCCATCCCTTCAAAGGGGAAAGGCTACGGGAAAGGCTACGGGTAGGCGCGTCAGCGGGAATGGGCGAGCTTGCTCGGGAATGGGACCGAGGTGGGCTTTTTACACCCCTAAAAGCAATTCTTTACACCGCCAAAGCATTCCTTTACACCCCCCAAAAACACGTTTGTAAAGATTTTTCCGCGGATTAACTACCTTTAAGGTTTTTCTCGGCTCACAGAGGGAACAGAGGGAGCAGAGGGAACCCACCCCGAGCATCCGGAGGAGAGGAATTCTCTCACGCAGAGGCGCAGAGGCATTTAGAGGTTTAAGAGGATATTTTCAGAGCTAAGGAGTCTTTCAGAGGTTAAGGAGTTAAGCGACCGTAGGTCGCTCTCTGTTTTCTCCGTTTCCCTCTTTTGCGGCCAGAGGCCGCCCCCTCCGTTCCCTCCGTTCCTCTGTGTGAGACTTTCTCTGCGTGCTCATCCTCCCTCCCTTTGGGGAGGGACCGAGGGTGGGCCTCCTCTGCGCCTCTGCGTGAGATAAGTTACAAATCTGCGTGAGACAAGTTACTGACCCCACCCCCATCCCTTCCCCTACATGGGAGGGGAGATTCGCGCAGGGCATTTATAGGCAAATTAAACAATTAAACCTTTAAACCTTTAAACCATTTCCCCCCTAAAATTTTGCATTTTTTCTTCTTTGCAATTTACCCGTAATGCGAAAGACGGGCGGTATGCACACTGGATTTCACTGTCTGATTGTAAATTGTCTAATTGTCAAAATAAATCTGTTTCTCATTTACCGAAGCGCTTATCTTGCCTGAGGAAAAGCCCCGCGAGAATGGTGCCGCTGATGCTATGCCATGCGCACGAGATGGCGCAAGGGAGCACCGCCAGCGGTTGGGCAGCGAAGAAGTTTCCTGCAAGAACAGTGGCCAACCCCGCGTTTTGCATGCCCACTTCAATCGAGATGGTGCGTTTCTTGGCCTTGGTGAAGCCAAACATCCGCCCTGCCACATAACCAAGAACGTAGCCTAATGTGTTGTGGCAGAAGACCACGGCGAACGTCCAGAGGAATAACATCAGGCCGCGTGCCACCAAGTCATCGTGAACTGTGGAAATCACTCCACCCACGATACATGCCAGACAGATGACGCTCAATCCGGGCATTAACGACTGGATGGTAGGGAAGTGTTCGCTTTTTGAATAGGTATAGTTAAGGAAACAACCGATACCGACAGGGATGATCGTCACGATGAGGATATTCAGAAACATGCCGATGGCATCAATCTCGATAATCTCGCCGGCAGTAAGCTGCATAAGCAGGGGTGTCATAACGGGAGCCAGCAGAGTGGAGGCACACGTCATGCCTACGCTGAAAGCCACGTCGCCGTGACACAGATACGACATAATGTTGCTCGACACTCCGCCAGGACAACAGCCAACGAGCAGGATTCCCAATGCCAACGCTGGTTCGAGCCTAAAAACATGCACCAGCAGATAGGCCACACACGGCATGATGAAGAACTGGGCACACGCACCAATGAGGATATCTAATGGACGGCGGGCCAGGATGCGAAAGTCATTTGTGGAAAGCGTGAGTCCCATCGTAAGCATGATGATGCCGAGGATAACCGTTTGCGTGGTGCCGCGAACCCACTCAAACATGACAGGCATAAAGAAAGTGATCACCGCAATGGCGATGATAAACAGCGAGGCGTTAGCAGCCAGCCAGCGGCTAAGTTGTATGAAATGCTTCATCTTTTGCGATAATTCGCGTAAAAAAAGTAAGGATAAGTGAGCGAAAAACAGCCTGGCTGTCAGGATGGCAGCCAGACTGTTTTTGTTATTCATGGAGTACTCGCGTACCCGAGAAAAAACGCCTTATGCCTCTTTCTTGGCGGCGGCCTTCTTGGCAGCGGGCTTCTTAGCGGGCTTCTTGGCGGGTTTCTTCTCGTCGGTGGGCTCCAACTTCTCCAGACGGGCCTTGAGACGGGTGATTTCCTTGTCCTTCATCTCTATCTCGTCGCCCTGGTTCTTGATGGTGGTGAGCAGACCTTCGAGCTCGTCGTTGTCGATGTCGAGCGGATAGAGGGCGTTGACTCGGTTGATGAAGTCGCCCAGGATGTTCATGTAGTTGGTGAAGGCGTCGAACGGTCCGCTGTAGATGCCACGGTCGAGTCCCACGTTGGAGGGCTTGGTGGTCATGAAGCGGAAGTTGTTGCTGGCCTGCAGATAGTCCCAGTCCTGATTGATGCGCGGGTCGTTGGCTATGCGCAGACGGTCGGCCACAGAGTAGAGCTTGTTGAAAGCCTCGCGCTGCATGGGATTGCCGAGCCAGCAGCTGACGTCGCGCTCCTCGTCAACCCACGAGAGCGTGTCGGGCACGTCGAGTGCGCCGACGCTGTTGAGCTTCATGCAGATTTCGGTGGGCGTAGAGAAGGTAATGCCTTTCGCCTTGGCACAAGCGGGCAGAGCCTTGATGAACTCCAGAATGTTGCTGCTGAGGGGCTGGGCAATGCCGAGGGCCGAGAGTTCCATGAAGATGTTGATGACCTGCTCCTCTTCGGGGAAGTTGGCAATGCGGTCGATGTAGTTGTCGGCAAACAGAGGATAGCCGTCCCACTCGCTGTTGTTGAAGCGGAGCGAGATGTCGTCAGACAGTTCTACGTCGCGGAGCAGCAGCTTCAGGTTGGGGGCAATGTTACAGTTGTACACGTAGTGCGGGCTCTTCCATCCCAGCACGTGCTTGGCACCCTCGGTGAGCATGCCCTTGAATCCCATGGCAGCTGCCTGTGCGCCGATGTCGTCGCTATAGATGAGCGAAGAGTTGCGCAGCACCTTGGGTTTCTGTCCGAAGAACTCCTCAATTCTGGCGGCCTGTTTCTTCACGTCGAGGGCGAAGGTCTCCTCGTTGGCCAGCGATGAGAGTCCGTGGCTGTAGGGCTCGGCGAGGAACTCCACACAACCGGTCTGGTTGAGTTCCTGCAGTTTCTCCAACACCTGGGGTGCATGATACTCCAGTTGCTCCATGCCCACGCCAGAGAGCGAGAAGGCCACTTTGAAGAACTTGCCGTTGTCACGAATCATGTCGTGCAGGGCGTTGAGAGCGGGCATGTAGCTGCGCTCGGCTATGTCGCTGATGCTACGCTCGTTCTCGTAGTCATCGTAATAGTAGTGGTCGGTACCGATGTCGAAGAAGCGGTAGCGTTTCAGATGGATAATCTGATGTATTTCGAAATATAAACAAATTGTTTTCATACTCTGATTTTACTATTTAACAATTTCACTATTTTACTATTTGTATGTGTGAGAGAATGTTGATTGTCCAATTGTGAAATAGTCCAATTGTACAATTGTCCAATCTTATTGCTCCCATCCAAGAGTGCGGAGATAGAGTGTGCGAATCCAGGTGCCGACTTTCTCCCAGGTAATCTGATCCACCTCGCGTTTGCCCTCGTCTTGCAGATAGTGGAAGAGCGAGTCGTTGTGGCAGATGCTGTAGATGGCATCGGCCAGCGCGTGAATGTCCCAATAATCTACCTTGATGCAGTTTTCCAGAATCTCGGCGCATCCCGACTGCTTGGAGATAATCGAGGGTGTGCCGCATTGCATGGCCTCCAAGGGCGAAATGCCGAACGGTTCGCTCACCGAGGGCATGACGTACACGTCGCTGTCCTTCAGGCACTCGTACACCTGCTTGCCGCGCATGAATCCGGGGAAGTGGAAACGGTCGGCAATGCCGCGCTCAGCAGCCAGCGAAATCATGGCTTCCATCATGTCGCCCGAACCGGCCATGCAGAAACGCACGTTGCGGGTGCGATGGAGCACCATGGTGGCTGCCTCGACAAAGTATTCGGGACCTTTCTGCATGGTGATGCGCCCGAGGAACGTCACCACCTTCTCCTTGTTGGTGTGGTCAGGGCGAGGAATGTCCTGCAACTCCTGCTTCAGCGGATAAACGGCGTTGTGAACCGTGAAGCACTTGCGGGGGTCCTGATGGTAGTGGTTGATGACGGTCTGGCGCGTCAGTTCTGATACGCACATGATGCAGTCGGCATTGTCCATACCGTCTTTCTCGATGCTATATACCGTGGGGTTCACCTTGCCGCGCGAGCGGTCGAAGTCGGTGGCATGCACATGAATGCAGAGCGGTTTTCCGCTGACGTTCTTGGCATGGATTCCGGCGGGATAGGTCAGCCAGTCGTGAGCATGAATAATGTCGAACTCCTCGGTGCGGGCCACTACGCCTGCAATGACCGAGTAGTTGTTGATTTCTTCGTGCAGGTTCGACGGATAGCCGCCGGCAAACTCCATGGCGCCAAGGTCGTTGACGTTCATGTAGTTGAAGTCGGCGTAGATATGGTCGCGCAACTTGAAATAGTAGTCGGGGTCCATGATGTTGCCCACGCGGTTCTTGACATAGTCGTAGTCAACGTCGCGCCAGGCTATGGGCACGGCGTTCATGGCCACAATGCGGCAGGCATCCTTGCTCTCGTCGCCAAACGGATGAGGCAGACAGAGCACGGTATCGATGTCGCCCTGGGCTTTCAGGCCTTCAGAAATGCCGTAGTTGGCGGTGGCCAGTCCACCAAACACATGAGGAGGATACTCCCATCCAAACATTAAAACTTTCATTGTCGTTTCCTCCTATTTTTATTTTTGGTAAGTATATGACTCCAGCAGCTTGAGCGTGCGCAGAATTTCGGCCACATTCATGGCAAACGACATGGCGCCGCGTCCGAGGAACGGCGGGTTGCCGTCGAACAGCTCGGAAATGGTGCCCAAGCAGTGGTACTTCATTTCGTCCTCGTATCCCACTACCTGACGCTCGATGAAGCTCAGGCGTGTTCGCTTGTAGAGTTTCAGACAGGCTTCCATGTAGAAACCGCCGAGCCACGGCCAGGCCGTGCCCTGGTGGTAGGCATAGTCGCGCTGGGTCTGTGGGCCAACATACATGGGGTTGTAGCCACCGCTCTTCGGCGAGAGCGAGCGCAGTCCCTTGGGGGTGAGCAGCTCGCGCGTGCAGACATCGAGCACGCTCTTCTTCTGCTCTTGTGCCAGCGGCGAATAGTCGAGTGCCACGGCGAATATCATGTTCGGACGCACGCTCCAGTCCATCATCGGCCCATCGACATAGTCGAACAGATAGCCGTAGTCGTTGAGGAATGTCTTTACGAACGACTCCTTGGCCAGTGCGGCGCGCTCTTCCAGTTCCTGAGCATTCTCGGGGTCGTTGTTCTCAACAGCCAGCGAAGCGCAGAACTTCAGCGCGTTGTACCACAGGGCGTTGAACTCAACAATGAATCCGGTGCGCGGAACCACGGGGCGGCCATTGGCTGTAGAGTTCATCCATGTCACGGCGCGGTCGCGGCCCTCGGTGTGCAGCAGTCCGTTTTCCTCCAATGTCAGGTTAGGATGGCGGCCTTCTACAATGTAGTGCATAATGTCGTTGGCCAGCTGCCCATACTTTTTGTAACCTTTGTCGCGGCCCACCTGCTTGGTGTACTGCTGAATGGCCCAGATGGCCCAGAGCAGCACGTCGGGCTGTTCTATCTCGTAAATCTTCACCGACAGCGGTTTCTCTTCCATGAACTCGCGCAGGCCGCGCTCGGCGGTCTTCATCACCAGTTCGAAATAGTCCACCTCACCAATGGAAAGGGTCAGTCCGGGCAGCGCAATGAAGGTGTCGCGGGCACGGCACTTGAACCAAGGATAGCCGGCCAGCAGATAGCGGTCGTCGTTCTCCTCGCGGTTGTGGAACTGATGGGCGGCGTTCACCAGACAGTGGTAGAAATTGTCGCGCGGCGCACGGTCGGCCATTTCCTTCTCGAACAATGCTTTCAGGCCACGCGTCTTGATAGCCGACGTAGAGGCCGAGAACACAATGCTCTCACCCTTCTTGATAGACATCTCGAAATAACCGGGCACGTAGAGGTCCTCGTTCGAGGCATAGCCACGCTCCTGCTCCTTGGGATACTCCACACCCCGATACCAGTCGGGCTGGAAAATAAACTCGTTCTTCTTCGAGAACTGCATGTAAAGGTCGGGATAGCCGGCGTACATGCACGTGCGGATGCCGTTGTCCACCTCGTGATACTCACGGCTGGCCGTAGAGTTCTCGTGCGTAAACTGGCGCACGCTGCGGAAAGCCAGATAGGGGCGGAAGCGCAGCGTAGTGGCCGAGTGGGCATCCTCGAGCGTGTAGCGAATCAAGAGGCGGTCCTCATAGTGCTGAAAGAGCACTTCTTTCTTCAGGATAACGCCTCCCACCCGATAGATGGTTGTAGGAACAATGCCACAGTCAAACTCTCGAATGTACTTGTGGCCTTTAGGACTGTAGTTGTTGCCCTGATACTTGTGGAGTCCCAGGTTGAACTCCGCCCCGTGCTGCATCACCGTCACGTCCATCGACGAAAGAAGCACATGGTTCTCGTCGTCGAGATTGGGCACCGGAACCACCAGCAAGCCATGATACTTGCGGGTGTTGCAGTCAACGATGGTCGAGCTGGAGTAAGCTCCCGAGCGGTTGGTGCGAAGCACCTCGCGTGGCAGCGACTCCTGCAGGTTGGTCATCAGAGCTTTTTCTAATCGTAAATAGCTCATAGTTACTCTATTAAGGTTTTAAAAATGTTTTAGAATGTTGTTTCGTTTTTAGTTGCCGTTTGCGTTTTTCGTTGCCGTTGGCTTTAAGGCTCTGTAAAAGTAATAAAAATTCGCGTCACGGCCAAAAATAATAACATGTTTTAGCAATTTAGAAGCTAAACCGGCGTCCGTTCCACTTCATGGTGTGCTTTTTCACTTTGCCAGTGTCGCTCCACGTCCACGTCACTACGAGGTCCTTGCCCGTTCGGGGCAACGTGAACGAAGTCGAAGCACCCATCTCCGTCGGATAAGCTTCTTCTATGCCCACATCGGAGGTCGGAGTCATCGTCTTCGTGGCATTGTTGTAGCGGTAGAAAGTGATACCATCGTATTGGCCGGCACTGTACTTGCCATTGGTGTACAGCGCCACGTTATAGGCAAAGAGCTTGTGCTTTCCGTCAGCCTCATTCCAGTAGCACATCTCCCATATCAGCAGGTGCTCACCGTCATGGATTTCGTAGAGCACGTAGCCGTTCTTCTCATCTACGGTGAGCTTGCCTTGCTCCGGTGCAAGCCCCTTGCGGTGCCGAATCCAGGCTTGCTTTATGGCATTGGTCGATTCGTCGAAGCAGCCATCGTCGTCGATAACGGCATCGGAGAGGTATGCCCACGCAAAGTCGCTGATGGTGGGCCGTGCGCCCTTGTAATTCACACGGATAGCATCATTCTGTGCCACCAGTGCCAGCGTGCAACAGGCCATGACGACTGCAAAAAATATTCTTTTCATATTGATGTGGATTTAAGTGAAACAAATGTGTTTGCAAATATACAAAATTTTTCATTACAAAAGTGTTTTCTTTTCCTTTTTTCGCAGAAGAATTGAAAAATCAAACACACCGTTTCCTGCTGATGAGTACATTCGGCGAAAAAGGGGTTTCTTAGAAAACAGAGAAAAACCAGAAAAACAGAGAAAAACACTCACGATTCTTTGACACTAATGGTACTGATCCAACAGATGCAACTGATGCTCCCAAAGAGCAAGGTGACAAGCACTGTTGCGGCATGAATGGGAATGTACTCGGAGATAATTTTCACACAGAGGAACAGAGGAAACAGAGATTTATTAACTACACTCTTTTCTCTCTGTTTCCCTCTGTTCGCCCAAGTGTTCGGCGGATTTGTAATCCGCCGCATATTGTACTTTCTCTTTTCGGATTGCAAATCCTTATACTCTCTGTGCGGCGGATTGCAAATCCGCCGAACACCCGGCACAACGGGGGAAAATATTTCTGTTTATTTCGTTGTTTCTGTTGCTTCTGTAATCTATGATAAATGTTGTTTCTGTTCACCCGGGTGTAGGTGGATTATAATTCGCCCATGCGTTCGGCGGATTTCCGAATCCGCCGCATGCTCTATACACGCTCTTTTCGGATTGCAAATCCTGATACTCATTATGCGGCGGATTAGGAATTCCGCCGAACAACCAGCGCAATGGGGGCTGATTCGGAAATCCGCTGAACACCCTGCGCAACGGGGGATTCGGATGTATTGTTGAACGATAGTGAAAAAATCCGCCGAACAACCGAGACAACAGGGATGAACACTGACACAGCATTGCAGGGAAACAGTGCCCATCTGCATTTCTGAAAGAAATCAGTAACACCAGTCAAATCAGTACTATCAGTGTCTGAAACAATCTGAAAAAAAGAGGGTGAATCGCGTGAACGGGGGCTGAGCTCAATTTTTATAAATAATTTCTTTTGCCATTTGACGAGTCTTTTTGTATTTTGACTTCAGCAACTGTTTGACAAGTTCTATTTCTTTGGGAGACAATTTTATATCTTTTACTATGGAATATGCCCAGCATCTGGCGTCTTCCCGTCTGCTCCCGAGTGACCGGATAAGGAAACGGAGTTGTTTCTTTCCATGAGGCTTACTTAGAGCGAGTTTTATAAAAACTCCCACACATTCACTTTGGTCTAAATAATCAATAACGTCATCTTTGAGTTTCTCGTCTTCAAGAAACCATGCAATACCAGCCATCTTTGCTATAACCGCTGAACGTGTCAGTTTTTTGTATTCCCAATAAGCTGTCGTTTCTTGGAAGGTTAATCTTTTGGGAAGATTAGAAAGAAGGTCTTTGAAGATATAATAATGCTTTTTTAAATCATCTTCTGTACATAAGAACTCAGACATATCATACGTCTGTATTTCTTTCCATCGCTGAGTCATATCAATTTGATTCATAAATCCTGGCAAAGCATAAGCCATTACTGACAGATGATGGCCCCATTTCTCTATGACTCTAGTAGCCAAGAGGTGGAATGCTTGCTTCGTCCACGTATGACTAAAATACAGCAGGGCAGCTTTGACTTGCGTTTCAGTCCCTTCGTTGTTGAACTGGTTAGCCTTATCCCACAACACTTCGCCATCGTAAAAAGCCGTAGTTGCCAGACCTATGTATGTATTGAGGAAAGAGTCTGAGGAGAGTGCCTCATTTCTATGTTCCTCGCTTTCCAAGCAGTCAATGAGTAAGGTTAAGGCATTATATTCCTCCTCAATTGGTAAATAGTCTAAGCCGAACTTATGCAGAATCTCGTCTATGACGAAGTCATCATAAATACCATTCAACATCCAATCGCCATTTCGCAGATAGGAATCGAGCGCAAAATGCAAAAGTGTTAGCATGCCGTTAGGTTGGCCATCGCATAAGGCCCAGACTATATCATAGCAATTCCCCTGATATGCTTCTTGCTCCAATGTCTTGCACAGCCGATCTATGAGCAATTGATTTCCGCTCAGGGAAATTGCCCATAAAAAAGAGACGCGCCACCGGTCAGGCCAACTTCCATCTTCCAAAGTCAAAAGAAGACTATCTACTATTTGCTGGTTGTTTTGGCTGATTTGCCCTGCAAGCCATTCTGTAATATCCAGTTCTGTTGAAACGCAGTCCTCTTCTGATGGTTCATCAACAAAGAGTTGGCGCTCATTCCATCCATAAGCATTGAGATAGAAAAAATGGGTAATAGCAATAGATATATTGACATGAACGACAGGACGGAGGCTTCGTAAAGGCTTGATAAGAGGGAAGCGAGCACATGAACTATTTTCTTCCAAACGAAGATAACTGAAAAAAACAGAGGTGTACGCTTCGTCTAATATGAAATGTATGAATGAGCTAAACACTCCATCATAGAGTTTTTCAAAGCCTGTTGTCGTTGGGTCGAGAACACGAAATAACACTTCCATGAAATTGTCATCTCTCCCTAAAACAGTATCACAAAAAGCATTGAATAACTCCTGCGCCTCGTTATCCAATTCCATAATACGACTTCTGAGCAAATCGATGCGTTCGTTTACCTTATCCTCCATTATTATTAGACGATTAAAGTTTCGCTGGGCTCTCAACTTTTTGTAGTTCAAGGAGTTCAAGGAGTTCAAGTAGTTGCAACTCCTTGTTTACTTTACCTGCGAAAGTAAAGTCTCACTAATTCTCCGAGCCTCTGCGTGAAAAGAAATAATCTGTGTGAGCACGAAGGACAGCTAAGCGGGAATAAGGAAATTGATGACCTCCTGCTCCACTTCGACACGGAACTCACCTACGGGGGTGTTCATCAGGCGGCCGTCGATGCTGACCATGGCGCGCTGGGCCTCGATGACCTCCACCTCCTGTGTGCGATAAGGATGAACGCTCTTGTGGTTAAGGAATTTGCCGGTGAACAGCAGGTAGAAGCCCTCGATGAGCTGCGTCACCTCGGGATGATAGACCACCGACACGTCGAGCATGCCGTTGTAGGGAACGGCGTTAGGTGTCTGGCCGTAGCCGGGGCCGCTGCCGATGCAGACGGTCATCACCTTGCGCTTCACCTCGTCGGTGTTGATGCGCAGGTGCATCTTATATTCCAGTCGCTGAAACACCAGCAGCAACGAAGAGAGCACAAACGACAACGTGCGTGAGCCGAACAGACGGCGCGTCTGTCGGCGCAGGTTCATGATGGCAGCGGTGAGGCCGATGTTCACACAGTTGAGGAAATAGCGGTGGCAATGCTCACCCTCCTTGTTGGTGTAGCGTATGTGGCCCAAGTCGATTTTACGCACACGATGCTCGCTGAGCCACTCCACCGTCTGCTCCACCTCGCTCTCGCGCAGGCCCCAGTAGCGGGCAAAGTCGTTCACCAGTCCGTTGGGAATCACGCCGAGGGCAATGCTCTCGCGCACCTCGCGGTCGGCCTGCATCAGGCAGTTCACAGCATCGTTCAATGCCGAGTCGCCGCCCACGATGACGATAGTCTTATAGCCGTTGCCAATCATCATTTTCACCAGCCGCTCAACGCTGTTCTGATTTTCGCTCTGCACAAAGTCGAAGTCAACGCCCCGGTCCTGAAGGCATTTCTCAATTTTCTTCCATCGTTTCTGCGGGCTTGTCAGTCCGTGCTTGGGACAGTAGAGAATGCCCCATTTTGATTTGTCTGCTGCCATTGTGAGTTGCTTTTTTATTCTTTGTGTCGCAAAGATACGAATAAGCAAGCAAATAACGAAAAGAAAAAACAGAAAATTTCTGTACTTTCTGTCTTTTCTGAAGATTTCTGTAATTAATATATTCAAAAAGCGGGCGAACCGCCAAACGATTCGCCCGCTTTCAATTTGCTCCTTTATTGCTCTACTACCCTACTCTTTCACCACTTTCTTGCCTTTATAGATATACACGCCCTTTTGCATAGGCACACCCTGTACCCTGCGCCCGTCGAGCGAGTACCATTTGTCGTTGTTCGTTTGTCCTTTATCATTCAGACGCTGAGCGCCGCCGATGCCCAAAGAGACGATGTCGGTTAAATAACCCGGCTGTCCTTCCTTATCGACGCATGCATACTCATGGGCAACATGATTGTTGTCATACGTCGTTCCGTTGCCGCCGACAAGCGAGGTACAGTCACTAAACATACTACCACCAAACATTTGGCTTGTCAGAATCCAGTTGTTCCCGTCAACATAGATGGTCTCTAAATTGGCATCCGATTCGAACATATAATACATAGTTATCAGACTCGTAGTCTTGAAACTTTGAAGGTCAAGGCTCGTCAGCGACGAACAACTACAGAACATATTGTCCATTGAAACCACATTCTCCGTGTTGAAGGAGCTCAGGTCAAGGCTCGTCATATTATAACAATAGAAGAACATATAACTCATATCGGTCACATTCTCGGTATTGAAGTTGCTAATACCTGTTATTGTTTGCAAGTTGTTACAATCGTAGAACCAGCCAGCCGTGCTGGTAATGCTGGTGCAATCGGCAAAAGAATCATCAAAAACCACCTCCGTGATTATCCTGCTATTAGAAAACCAACCGGAATTAATCCTAAAATTGGTAATTGTAAACGGTCCCACATCCATGCCCCCGTTGCTTTCCTTGTTCTCGTCGAAATAGAACGTCAGCACTGTTTTGTCTTCGCTCAATACGGCATAGGGTTCCTGGGCACTTGCGGTCGCACTGCCGAAAACCATGCAGACGGCCGTCATCATCATTTTGAGTAAATTTCTTTTTTTCATAATCGTTTATTAATGATTTGTTAAGGTTTTTTATGGCTACAAATATAGCCCATAAGCCCCGATTAAGACTTTCAAATCACGGAAAACGACTATCAAATCTCGGAAATGAAAGTCTTTTTTGCCGAGTGATGGCAAAAAGACCACAAAACGATTATGAATGAAGAAACGAATGAGAATAATGAGAATAATTATCGTCACGAATGAGAATAAAATATTTATTCCTATTCGTTCTAATTATTCTAATTCGTTTCTATTATTCTAATTCGTTTCTAAAAAAATTATCAATTGTCAATTATCAATTAACTGAGACTGTCCTATCCACTCACGTGGTGTCATGCCAGCAATGGCCTTGAAATTGCGGAAGAAGGAGGCCTCGGAACTAAAACCAGAGGCCGCTGCGCGGCAGGGTGAGGTCGGGCATACGCTCTGGCACTATGCGAACCACAGGGCATGGATTCTTTTCCACACCGTCTGCTCTGCTTAGGAGCACAGCAGCAAACACCGAGAGCAAGAGAACAACTCTTTTCAACAACATTAGGCCTGAAGGATAAAAAGAAATACCTATAAAAAGAGTAGCGACATCATTTCAGCACGTCGTGAAGGATGCAGTTCAGCTTCTCTTCCATGGGCAGCGCACCGTCGATCCAGTGGATAGTGAACCCGCGGCGCTCCATGCCGCGGAACCATGTCATCTGGCGCTTGGCAAACTGGTGGATGGCAATCTCTAACCGCTCAAACATTTCATCGTAGCTGATGCGCCCAATGATATATTCGGTGACGAACTTGTACTCCAGCCCGTAGTAAATCAGGTCGTCGGCAGGAATGCCGCTGTCGAGCAAGGCGCGCACCTCGTCAATCATGCATTCGTTGAGGCGGGCCTTGAGCCGGTTCGTGATACGCTCGCGTCGCAGTTCGCGGTCGATGGCTACACCTATTATTATATAAGGTATCTGCGGAAACTGCCTTTCGCTGGTGGGCGTATGCAGGTTGTACTCCTCAATCTCAATGGCACGGATGGCGCGCTGGGCCGTATCCACGTCGGTGCGGTTGTGCATTGTGGAGCCATTGCGGGCTTTCAAGTCGGCAAGCATCAGCGTCAGCTCGTCGAGCGACTTGCCTTCGAGCCTTGCACGAAGCTCGGCGTTCTGGGGCACAGGCGAAAGAGCGTAGCCCTTGAGCACCGACTCGATGTAAAGTCCTGTGCCTCCACACAGAATAGGCTGCGCCCCACGTTGACAGATGTCCTCGTAGGCGCGGAGAAAGTCATGCTGATACTGAAACAGGTTGTACTTGGTGCCCGGCTCGCAGATATCAATCAGATGATAGGGAATATTTACTATTTCATCTATATTTTTTAATCTATAATCTGCCAAGTCCTTGCCCGTGCCAATATCCATACGCCGATACACCTGCCGCGAGTCGGCCGAGATAATCTCTCCGCCGACCCGTGCAGCCAGTGCAGCGGCCAGAGCTGTCTTTCCGCAGGCCGTAGGGCCCAGTATGGTAATGAGTTTTTTCACGTTTTAAGGCGGTTACTTCAAATAGTCTTTCATATCGGCTTTCCAACCGGTGTCGCCATGAGTTTGGTCGGTCAGTTCGTCAATCTTCCACTCGTTGTTTTCGAAGACAAGATCCACCTTTATCTTGGTGACACTGCCACAGTTGTGCCAGTCGAGCGTGACCGTGGCTTTTCCTTCCTCGGGTGAAATGCTTTCCACCTTGATGTTCTCGGCCTTCAAGTTCTGAAAGTCCTGCCCCATCACCCAATAGTCGGCCTCAAAAAAACCGATTTCGCCCTCCAGATTCTTGTCTTTCTCGCCAACGGCCTTGAGGGCAGCCAGCCAGTCGTCGGAGCAGAACCGCTCGTCGAGACGGGCTTTGCTGATAGTCTGGCCGGTAGCATCGGGCGTGTAGGTGGCGATGACGGCATCGTAGATTTCCCTGACGCGGGCCTCAACGTCTTTGGTCAGTTCTTCGCGGGTCTTGGCTGGTGCAGCCTGGTCGGCAGCCTTCACAGCCGTATCGGCAGCAACCACCTGGGTTTCACTACCATTAGCCGGCTGAGCTTCTGCGGTGCCGGAATTCTTTCCGTTGTTACAACCCATCAGCAAGGCTGCCAAGCCGATGAGCACAAAAAAATGTTTTTTCATTCTTTTTACGTTGAACATTTTTGAGTTATTATATCCGTGAATTTGCAGTCGTTGTTGGAAACGAGGGTGGAAAAGCTCAGTTAGTTTGATTCTTTTTCTTTCATGACAAGTTTGATCCACCGGGGATGAATGCTGACAGGAGTGTCGAGCGAACGGATGAGCTGTTCGGCCTGCTCAACCGTCATGACGGGATTGCCTTTCCGCTCGTTCGCGTCATCGATGGTCACCTTGGGTTTCCCACCTGTGCCCAGTGTTGGATAGACAGTAATCATCTGCTCTACGGCGCCCTCGTTCATCACTGCATAACTGGTATAGTCGTTCGACTTGGCCTCGGTTTTCACTACTCCTTTGTAGAAAGTCACCTCGTGGTTGCTGACAGGGTCGTGAAGCCCGGCAATCTCCTGTTTGCCGGCCCACCACGACACCACCAAGAAGCCGGCATCGTCGTCAGTGCCGTCGGCGAGCAATATTTCGCTCTCACCGTCGCCATCAACATCGGTGATGGAGATATACTGCAAATCGCCCATATACTGCATTTCCTTGGGACTGAACCACCGTTTGCCAATTTCCAGTTTGCCGATGGTGACGTGAGAAAAGTGGAAATTCATGCCGTCCCACTTGAAGACATGGTGAAAAAGGTCTTCGCAATCGCCCGTATATTCGGTAATTTCCATGTCGGTGCCTTTGCGGGGCAGCAAATAGCCGTGGTACTTTTCGTGGTCTTTAAGTGGCCGAAACTCGCTGAGCATGTCTTTCTCAGGGGTCATGACCTGCGTCTTCGGATCGTAGTCGTAGAAGCAAATGACCCCTATTTCAGGGTCAACGGGCTGACTCATCTCCACGGCAAACAGGCGATGGCCGTTGGTGCGCCGCCAAACACAGGCCTGCATCGAGCCAGAGTCGGTGCCGCCGGCATCGTCGCACACATAGCCGTTCTTGCGGTCAACAATCATCTCGTTGTCGTATTCCTCGTCCTTCATATAAGTGAATTTGGGGTCTTTCGACAGATTGAGCACGCCCTGGTTTACATACACGGGCCACACTTTGTCGAAAGCACGGAGCAACTGGACAACATCGGGCTTCTCGCCGACACCAGCCACTTTGATGGTGCGCGTCTGCCATTTTGCAGCCACTTCTTCAATAGTAAACATTTCTTGCGCATGCAACGACAAGCAGGCAAGCACAAACAGTAGCAATACTTTAGGTCTCATAGGCTGAAAGATTGATTAGGTTGCAAATATAATAAAAAAATGCCATCCAGCAACGCTGAACGGCATTTTTTTGTTCTTAATCCTGAGGGCTGTATTATTTCAGCTCGGCAAGATACTTAATGGTGCGAACCATCTGAGAAGTGTAAGAGTTCTCGTTGTCGTACCAAGCAACAACCTGTACGAGAGAGTTGCCGTCACCAATCTTGCTAACCATGGTCTGGTTGGCATCGAACAGTGAACCGAACTTCATACCGATGATGTCGCTAGAAACGAGCTTCTCCTCAGTGTAACCGAACGACTCGTTCTGAGCAGCCTTCATAGCAGCGTTGATGTCCTCAACAGTCACCTCACCCTTCACAACAGCGTGCAGAATGGTGGTAGAACCTGTGGGAGTGGGAACGCGCTGAGCAGCACCGATGAGCTTACCGTTCAGCTCGGGGATAACCAGACCGATGGCCTTGGCAGCACCAGTAGAGTTAGGAACGATGTTCTGGGCACCAGCACGGGCACGCTGAACATCACCCTTGCGCTGAGGACCGTCGAGAATCATCTGGTCGCCAGTGTAAGCGTGAACAGTTGTCATGATACCGCTCTGGATAGCAGCGTGGTGGTGCAAGAAGCAGCCGAAATAACGGTGTCGGCAGGAGTCAGAGTGGTGTGGTTTACATTGTAAACGATGGTGGGCAGGTCGTTGCCAGCAGGAGCAGAGATCACAACCTTCTTGGCACCAGCCTTAATGTGGGCAGAAGCCTTCTCCTTAGAAGTGTAGAAACCAGTGCACTCGAGCACAACGTCAACATCGAGCTCACCCCAAGGCAGTTCAGCAGCGTTGGGAACAGCATAGATGGTAATCTCCTTACCATCAACGATGATAGAGTTGTCTGTGCAGTCAACAGTGTGCTTGTTCTCGCCAATCTTGCCGCAGAAACCACCCTGAGCTGTGTCATACTTCAGCAGGTGAGCAAGCATTTTGGGGCTTGTCAAGTCGTTGATAGCTACTACTTCATAACCTTCTGCCTCGAACATCTGACGGAATGCGAGACGACCGATACGGCCAAAGCCGTTAATTGCTACTTTTGTCATTTTTACTTAAATATTTTAAAGGTTTATACCAAAAATTTTACTTTTTTCGCCCTTTTCGTCAATTTTTTTAATTTTCGTGTGCAAAGTTACGAAAAAATATCTATATTTGCATGATGTTTCTATCTTAATAAATTTAAAGAACAAAGAATAAATATTTAAATAAGATTTAATTCGGGGTTACGGGCCTAGGATTGCAAAATGCAGATAGCAATTTTCAAACATTTATAAGTTCAACTTAAAAAAACAGTAACATTATGGGATTTATTAAAGAATTCAAAGAGTTTGCCATGAAAGGCAACGTAATGGACATGGCTGTCGGTGTAATCATCGGCGGTGCGTTTGGAAAAATCATCTCGTCGCTGGTTGACGACGTGCTCATGCCTATCATCGGTATGTGCACTGGCGGTGTTGATTTCACCGGACTGATTGCCAAGGTTGGCGACGCAGAAGTGAAATACGGCGTGTTTATCCAGAATGTCATCGACTTCCTCATCGTGGCACTGTGTATCTTCTTGATGATCAAAGCTATGAACAAGCTCAACAAGAAGAAGGAAGAAGAGCCCGCACCTGCTCCCGAGCCTCCCGCAGAAGAGAAGCTGCTCACCGAAATCCGTGACCTGCTGAAGAACAAATAAATCTGACTAACGGCAGAAAAATGCCTACATAACAATGGCGGTGGAAGCAATCGTTTCCACCGCCATTATTTTGCTACACCCTTTCCCTTCAATGGAGAAACGAACGGAGAATTCCTTCGAGAATGCCCACCAGCTCGTTTTTGAAACCTTTCAGCTTGTCAAAGAAGCCGTTTTTCACGCCTTTGGCCATATAGCCGGCACATTCGCCCTCCAGTTCGCCAATGCGCGCCTTCTCATCGGGCGTATAGTCCATCTCATGCTTGCTGATGTCCTTCCGAATGCGAATAAACTTGTCGGCAGCATCCTTCCACTCGTTCACGCTGTAGTACTTGCTCTTGTATTGCAGCTCGTAAGAGAAATCCTCCAGCTGTCTGATGGCATGCTGCTTGGTTGAGCACGACTCGAGCGACATGACGGCAACTGCCAGACACACGCTCAAAAGAATCATTTTTAGTCTTTCCATGATTGTTGTTACCATTGATTGTTCTGTACCCGTTTTGCACCTAAGACACCGAAACACGCTCTTTTGTTACAAAAAAGCATTCAGCAAATTACTAATTCTTGGAGCAGCGAGAGCCATCGTGCTTGCACGTTTGGCCGAGTCGTGACAAGAATCAACGCAGTTAATTGTCAATTATCAATTGTCAATTATCACCTCACCACCTGCGTGAATTCAGGCTTTGCGCCTGGCTCATTGCCTACGGTGACAAAGATGGTGGAGGTGGCTTCGGCTCCGTCGAATCCACGACTCTTCACCGTGAACTGATAGTCGGTGCCTTCGGGAGTCTTCCGCATGCCTACCGTCTCAGGCGTTCCCAGAGGGAACTGATAGTTGGAGCAGGCTGCATCGAATATGGCTTTGTCGGCTTCGGTTACCGGCTGCTGGGCAGAGTAAGGAGCGAGCGGCTCCACGTTACCTTCTTTATAGCCGTTGGCTTTCAGGAAACGGTCGAGCTCTTTTCCTGCAGCAGCCACTCTTACCGTTCGCACCCCGTAGCCTTCCTTCACCGTAGCCTTGGGCAATGCTTTCTTGAGTGCCTCAGTTGATGTGTTCAGTCCTCCACTGCCAAAAGTACAGAAAGGAATGATGGTTTTTCCGGCAAACTCGTGTTCCTTCACGAGGGTTGCAATGGGCATGGCGTAGGTGCCGAACCAAATGGGATAACCTAAGAAGATGACATCGTAACTGTCGATGTTTGCCTTGATGGGTTTTAACTGGGGCAGTTGTCCGCTCTGCATTTCGCGCTGCCCGCGCTCTATGGTTTCTTGGAAATTGCCCGAATAGGGTTCCACTGGCTCAATGCTCTCAATGTCGGCACCGAGCTGTTTCTGTAGCTCCAGGGCCACGGTCTTGGTGGTTCCTGTTTCTGAGAAATAAAGTACAAGTGGCTTTTGTGCGCAACCTGTTGCCACAGACGCAATGATAGTCATAGATAATAATAGTTTTTTCATCGTTTTGGGGAATTAATAATAAATTGGTACAAAGTTACGCTTTTTCTCTGAAAGAAAGCACAAAAAAGCCTGCAGATTTATAAAACTATCACATTTTATAAAAGTTTTTCTTGGTAATTCGATTGAATTTTGTTACTAGCGACGCTGAATTCTGTAAAAAACTTTCTGAATTTACCTAGGGGTAGAAGGCGCGTGAAAGCCAGCAGAAAGTTTTTCTTTGCAAATACCCGAGAAATAGCGTTTTGCATAAAATGCTTATTATTAAAGGTTTACGAAAGTATAACCCGACATCAGAAAAATAACGTCGTGAGATAAAAAATTATCTCTCGACGTTATTAAATTTTTGTCGGCTCACGGGGCAAAAAATTCTGACTTCAGAAGCAAAAAAACATGCACAAATCTTGCGGTTTGTGCATGTTTTGGAATAACTTCAGCAGAAAACTGCTCAAAAATCAGATTCTGTGCAATGGCGTTTTGCTTTCGTCATGGCCAAAAGTGCCATTTCGTGCGCTAGAACGAACGAAAACCCATACAGGAGTTTGTCTTGATTTTTCATTTCCTTCGGCTGGCAGACAGACACAGGCAAGCGCCTGTCTGCTGACAGACGCAGGCAAGCAGAATTACTGATAATCAAACGCTATGGTCTTCTGCTGTTTCGGGTCGGAGCTGCCACCATAACGAATGGTGAAGGCACCTTTGAGAGGACGCATGGTGTTGGTGGTGGTGTCGAACCACTCGAAGGTCTTGTCGTCGAGCGTGAACGAAACATTCACCGTCTTTCCTTTGCCAACAGCCACTCTCTTGAAGACGCGGAGCGTCTGCACGGGTCCTTCTGCGTCATCGGGCCGGCTGAGATACACTTGCACTGTCTCCTCGCCGTCGCGCGAGCCTGTGTTGGTGACGGGTACGGTGAGTGTACGGCCATTGAGCTTGGCATCGCCATAGTCAAACGTGGTATAGCTCAAACCGTAGCCGAAGGGGTAAAGGGGCTGTTGGGTCATGTAGCGGTAGGTGCGTCCCTTCATGCTGTAGTCCTCATAGTCGGGCAGCTGACTGGAGCTGGCGTAAAAGGTAACGGGCAATTTGCCGCTGGGGTTGCAGTCGCCAAAGAGGACGTCGGCCACGGCGGTGCCGCCTTCCTGCCCGGCATACCAGGCCTGAACAATGGCCTCGCAGGTTTCTGTTTCAGGCTGCAGGGCAATGGCCGAGCCTGAGCAGTTGACGAAGATGACTTGTTTGCCTGCTGCTTTCAGCGCCTTGAGGAAGTTGCGCTGCACGGCTGGCAGTTCGATGTGGGTGCGGTCGCCGCCTTTGAAACCATCGATTTCTACAGGCATTTCCTCACCCTCGAGGGCTGGCGAGATGCCTCCCACGAAGATTACTTTGTCGATGCCTTTCAGCTGGCCGATGATTTGCTGGTAGTCGATGGGCAGCTCTTTGGCCACATTGATTTTCAGGTTGGCATTATAGGTATGAATATGCGCAAAGCGCACCTCTATATTGTAGCTTTTGCCCTTTTCAGCCTGAATGGCCACACGGTTGGGCGTGGTGCGCCAAATGTGGTGCATGAATTTCTGCTCGCCGTTGATGTAAAGCTCGAAATGGCCGCAGCCTTCCACGTTCACCACATATTCACCCGACTCTTTGGGCGTGAAAACCGTCTCATATTTGGCCGAGAAGTCTTCCAACTGAACGCCCGGGGCGAAGTTGTGCATGCCGGCAGTGGTGACGGCCAGCGGAGTGGTGTAGTATTGTGTCGTGACGGGCTTTCCCTCCATCTTGCGGTTGTTCCAGAAGGTGCCTTTCATGCCTTTCTTTCCGTTGAAACTGCATTGCGAGGCCAGCAGGCAGTCCATCACCTGGTCGTAAGTCAAGTCGCAGCCCGGGTGGTAGTACAGATTTTTCTGCTTGACCTTGATGCCGTCGAGAATGGTGACGGTATGGTTGGGCATTCCGTTGTAGTTGCCCCACATCATGGGCGCATTATCGGCATTGGGACCAATGACGGCTATTTTCTCGGCATTCTTCTTCAGTGGCAGAATGTTGTTGTTGTTCTGCAAAAGCACAATGGTCTGGCGCGCCATGTCGAGCGAGAGTTGGCGGTGCTGCTTGCTGTCCATAATAGAATAAGGAATCTTCGACCATTCCACAAGCCCCGGGTCGTCCATTTCGCCAAGGTCAAAACGACCCTCGAGCAAGCGGATGACATGCTTATCGACCTCGGCCTCGGTGATGTATCCGCGGCGCACAGCCTCGGGAATGCTGCGGTAGGCATAGCCATAGCCGCACTCCACGTCGGTGCCGGCAATGGTAGCCTTAGCAGAGGCATGCACGGGGTCGGACGACGACTTGTGCGACTCATAGAAATCGCTCACGGCACCGCAGTCGCTCACCACCAGATACTCGAATCCCCACTCGTCGCGCAGAATAGTTTGCAACAGACGCTGAGAACCACAGCAGGGATCATCGTCGAGGCGCTGATAGGCGCACATTACCTCGCGCACCTTGGCATCTTGCACGAGCGTCTTGAAGGCTGGCATGTAGGTTTCCCACATGTCGCGCGGTGAAACATTGGTCAGGTTGGCCGTATGGCGTGTATATTCGGGACCGCTATGCACGGCGTAATGCTTGGCACAGGCCCAGAGCTTGCGGTACTTGGCGTCTTCGGGACCTTGCAGGCCTCGTACCACCTGCGTGCCCATCACGGAGGTGAGATAAGGGTCTTCGCCGTAGGTTTCCTGACCACGGCCCCAGCGCGGGTCGCGGAAAATGTTCACATTGGGTGTCCACACCGAAAGACTATGAAATTTCTCGTCCTCACCCTTCAGGTCGTGCATGCGGTGGTTGTACTGGGCGCGAAACTCCGTAGAGGCCACGTCGAAGCACTTGTAGAGCAAATCGGGATTGAACGACGATGCCATGGCTATGGGCTCGGGGAAAACCGTCACGTTGCCCATGTTGGCAGCACCATGCAACGCCTCGCTCCACCAGAAGAACTTTTTGATGCCGAGGCGAGGAATGGCAGGGCTCTCGTCGAGCATCAGCTGCGCTTTTTCCTCAAGGGTTAATCTACTGCACAAATCCTTGGCACGCTCCTTGGCAGGGAGGTTCGGATTCTGATAAGGCAATTGTTGTGCCGATGCTGACAATGTCAGCAGACACAGGGTCAGGGTGGTGATAATTTTCATGTTTTTAGCCATTATGTTGATTTTGTTGCAAAAATAATAAAAAAGATGTTAGAAAAAGGATGAAGAATGAAGGTTTTTTGCTGAACTGCATGATTTTATTCAAAAAAACTTTGCAACGTATAAGTGTTTTGACGAAAAACATTTGGAAGTATAAATATTTATACCTATTTTTGCAAACAAAAAGAAGTCATGCCAACATTGCTTAGAATATTCGGACTTAGGTTTTTCTTCTATCTAGATGAGCACCGCCCTATTCATGTTCATGTAGAGCATAGCGGCAAACTGGCAAAGATAGAATTGGAGCCAGAAATTGTTGTCGTTTATAACCACGGACTGAAGGAAAACGAAATGCGAATGGCGATAGAAACCTGCAAACTATATAAGGATAAGTTCATAGCAGAATGGTATAACAGATTTGACAACCAATAAAACTGAACGGAATATGGAAACAATAAAGAATATATGGTTCGAGGCAAACCGAATCTACATGAGAACAACCGAAGGCAATGTGCTGAGCCGTCCGCTTGAGGCTTACCCGGAGTTACAGGATGCCACCACGGAACAGCGTAACGACTATACAATTGAAGATGAAGGAAGGGCGATAAGGTGGGAGTCGATAGACGCAGACCTGCACATTTCCAGCTTCTACAACACCACAGAACCCAACGACCAAAACGAGGTTGCACAAATGTTCAAACGGTTTCCTTGGCTGAACGTGTCGGAAGTTGCCCGGGTCATGGGCATACACAAAAGCCTGTTGGCACGCTACATATACGGCATTTCCAAACCAAGTGAGCAGCGGGTGGCACAAATTCGCCATACCCTACACGACTTCGCACGCGAACTGGAAACTGTCTGAAACTATTTGATAATAAAAAATATGGCCTGCCCTACATCGAAAGGACAAGCCAATGGCCGTAATGGTGCGAGAAAAAAACACCATTTTTTATATCTTTGCAGAAAAATCATAAATCCACGATGACATGAAAAATACAAATGCATTCAAAGCTTCAGATTTTGCGCTCGTTGACCTGCACTTGCACCTCGACGGCTCGCTCACTCCCGATGACATTGTTCACATGGCGGCAATGGAAGGGGTGGAAGTGCCAAATAATCTCAATGAATTGAGAGAAAATCTCACTTGTCCCGTCCATTGCGAAAGCCTGAACAGTTATCTGAAGTGTTTCCGACTGGCCGGTTCGGTGATGCAAAGCCACGAGACCATGGCATACGCGATGGAAAGCCTCGTGAAACGACTCGACCAGCAAGGACTTATCTATGCCGAAATTCGTTATGCCCCGCAAAAACACCTTCGGAAAGGACTAACACAGGACGAGGTGGTGCGGGCTTCGCTCAAAGGACTGGAAAAGGGAATGGCCGAAAGTAGTAATGGCATCAGGGCAAACATCATTCTGAGTTGCATGCGTGGTGAAACCAACAACGCACTCAACGAGGAGACCGTCAGACTGACCAAGAAATACTTAGGACATGGCGTGTGCGGCACCGATCTGGCTGGCGCTGAGGCGCTCTACCCCACTTCCGAATATCGTGAGCTATTCGCAATAGCCCGAGAACTGGGCGTGCCATTCACCATCCATGCCGGTGAGGCTGACGGAGTGAAAAGCATGCAACTGGCCATTGAATATGGTGCCCGCCGGATTGGTCACGGCATACGCGCCTACAACGACGAGGCCACTAAGGCAATGCTCAGGGATAGAGACATCTGCCTGGAATGTTGCCCCACCAGCAACATGCAGACAAAAGCCCTGGAGGGCGTGAATGAACTGAGCCAGTATCCTTTGCAACGATTCTTAGACGACGCTATCGCCATCTGCATCAACACCGACAACATGACTGTTTCGGACACCACCGTGGCTAATGAACTTCAGCAACTACATGAAGCTGGCATCCTAAACGAAAAACAAGCAAGCACAATGCTACAAAACGCCATTGAATATGCCTTCATCACCGATGCGGAGAAAGCGGAGCTAAAGATAAAAGCTAGCCAAGGAAAAACAAACTGACACCAAAAACAGAGATAACGGCACCGAGCACCGCCCGCCACGTTATCTTTTCGTGGAAAAGCCAGTACGACGGCAATAAGATGATGATGGGGGTCATTGCCATAAGTGTTGACGCGATGCCAGCCGCCGTATATTGCACGGCCATGAGCGAGAATCCTACTCCCACAAAAGGCCCGAAGATGGTGGTGGCCGTAGCGGCGGTCAGCCCTTTGCGGTCGTGCATGGCCTCGCGCAAAGGAGCGAAACCTTCGCGAAAATACAACAACAAACCGAAACCTATAATACCAGCCACGCAACGGAAGAAATTGGCACTAAATGGCACCAGCCATGCGGGCATGTCGGCCACCGGCTCGTAATGGTCCATGCCTATTTTGCTCAACACCAATCCTACGCCTTGGCAAAGGGCCGCTCCTATGGCAAAAAGCACGCCATTAAGAGGAAGGCGCAACGACACCTTATGGTGCTCGCCGCGCCCAAGAACAGAAATGCCAATGCCGAAAAGCGTCACCAACATGGCCACCACACTCATCGCCGTCATGCGCTGCCCTAGCGTGACCCATGCCATGAGTGCCGCTGACAACGGAGCAAGCGTCATGAACAACTGGCCGTAGCGCGAGCCGATGATGATGTAGCATTGAAAAAGGCAGAAATCGCCAATCACATAACCCACGACTCCCGAGAGCAGCATCCAACCGCAAGCCTCTGCCGAGGCACCCGGCGGAAGCGGATTGCCCGTCACCACGCCAAAAAGCACCAACGAGAACACCAGTGCCAATGCCATGCGCAACACGTTGAGCGTAAGGTTGCCCAACCGCTTGCTACCAAACTCGCTCAGCAATGCCGTGGCCGTCCACGAGAAAGCCACGCCAATGGAAATCAGTTCGCCTAAATATGCCATCAATAGTTTTAGCTGACCTATTTCACTTCCCAGACGTTGAGCACAATGCCATGGAACTGCTGGTTGAAATCGGGCTGACAAAGAAACAATGCATTGTTCAACCAGTTGTATTTGCTATCGACAGGAGCCTCAAACTTGGGCGCACAACGGAAGTAAAACGTCGGTTTGCCGTCGTCGCCCTTTCCGGTAGCAATAATACCACGATTGCGCACATGGATATAAACGCCGTCGTCGGTCTTGATAGAGTAGATAGCCTCAATCTCGGTGCGGCCTTCGATGCCCATCTGATAGTCGGCTCCGCCGTTGATGATGGTTCCCTTGAGCCGCGGACCCTCGAAAGTGCCGCCGGTAATGGGGATAACGTTTCTTCCTCCATGGGGTGTTTTTCCTACGGAATAGGGCTTGTCGAGTGTCACTTTCAGTTGGAGCGCAAACTCAAGCTGAGGTCCTTGGGGTGTCTGTACGTCGGTTTGTGCGCAGACGTGCATGGAAGCAATGGTCATGATGACCAGGACAAGTATTTTCTTCATTGTTACGATGGGGTTTTTGTATATTTTCTGATTGTTAGCACATTTAACTCACTCATTATATCCGAAAAGCCTAAAGGAGCATCGGTTAAGACGACCGTTTGCCGAGACGCGGCCGTCAGCGTAGCGCCTTCGGAGGGCCGAAAATTTTCTCTTCCAGAGTCTGGAAAACCACAAACATGGGAGGAACCATGAACAACAACGAGATGGTGCCTATGAGCATACCACCAATGGTGCCTACGCCTAGCGACTGGTTGCCGTTGGCTCCCACACCCGAAGCAAAAGCCAGAGGAAGCAGTCCGAACACCATGGTCATCGACGTCATCAGAATGGGACGGAGTCGCACCCCGGCCGCATCGAGTGCAGCCTCAGCGATGGACATTCCCTGACGGCGCCGCTCTGAAGCATATTCGGTCATCAGAATGGCCGTCTTCGAAAGCAGGCCGATGAGCATGATGAGACCCGTCTGCATGTAGATATTGTTTTCAAGTCCCCAAATCTGGGCAAAAATAAACGAGCCTGCCAAACCGAAAGGCACACTCAGAATGACGGCCAACGGTATGAACAGACTCTCGTAGAGGGCACACAAAATAAGATAGATAAAGACAATGCAGATGATGAACACCAGGGTGGTGGTGTTTTGCGCGGCGGCTTCCTCGCGCGTCATGCCGCCAAACTCATAGCCGTAGCCCTCGGGCAACACTTTGGCGGCCACCTCGCGAATGGCGGCAATAGCCTGGCCCGTGCTATAGTTGTCGGCAGGCATGCCGTTCACCACAATGGAGGGGAACAGATTGAAGCGCGAGAGTGTTTCGGAGCCATACACACGAGTGAGCGACAGATATTGCCCTACGGGAGCCATAGCCCCTTGGTCGGTCTTGACGAAGATATGGTTGAGCGACTGCTCGTCGAGCCGGTATTGGGGCGAAGCCTGCACCATGACCCGGTAGAGCTTGGTAAAGCGCACGAAGTTCGACGCATAGAGTCCGCCCACGTATCCTTGCAACGCGGATAGCACATCGCTTGGCGACACGCCATGGCGCTTGCACAAGGCAGCGTCCACCTCGACACGGTATTGGGGATAGTTGAGCGAGAAGTTGGTGTAAGCACGGCTGATTTCGGGTCGCTCGTTGAGAGCGGCAATCAGCTGGTTGGTCTGTTGCATGAGCTCTTCGATGGTGCCACCCTTCTTGTCCTGCAAGTGAAGCTCAAAGCCGTTGATGCGTCCGAAACCAGGCAACATGGCCTGAGTGCTCACCTGAATCTTGGCATTCGAAATGTCGGAAGTACGCCGGTAAATTTCCTCGGTGATGGCATCCACGCCGTTTTCCTTACCCTTGCGCTCGTCCCACTTCTTGAGTTTGAGCGTAAAGTTACCGCTTGACGACGACTGGTCGAACCCGACGCTATTGCCCGCCACGAGCGAGTACATTCGTATCTGAGGCAACGACTCGAGCCGCTTTTCCACTTCCTTCATGATGCCGTAGGTCTGCCGCAAGGTGGAGCCCGGAGCCGACTGAATGTTGACATAAATCGTACCCATGTCCTCTTTGGGCACCAAACCCGTCTTGGTGTTTTTCATGAGCAGGAAAAGACCGCCAACTGCCACAACCACCAAGAGCGCGGCCAGCCAACGCTGGCTAAACATCCATCCCACCCACTTCTTGTATTTGAAGGCCATGCGTTGGAAGGAAGCGTTGAAAGCCAAATGAAAACGCGACGAGAAACTCATTCGCTCGCCCTTCTCCTCGTCGGCATGGGGTGTCATGAGCAGGGCGCAGAGCGCGGGCGAAAGAGTAAGGGCGTTGAAGAGCGAAATGGCCACGGCGATGGCCATGGTGAGACCGAATTGCGTATAGAAGGTACCCGTTACACCGGTGATGAAACAAACCGGAACGAAGACGGCCATAAACACGAGCGTGGTGGTGACGAGAGCCTTTGTAATGCCCCCCATGGCCTTGGTGGTGGCCTCGTAGGCCGAACGCTCGCCCTCGTCGAATTTGGCCTGAACGGCCTCGACCACCACGATGGCATCATCTACCACGGTGCCTATGACCAGCACCAAGGCAAACAGGGTGAGCATGTTGAGCGAGAAACCGATAGCGAAGAGCACGGCCAGCGTGCCAATAAGCGAAACGCCAATGGCAATGGCGGGAATGAGCGTGGAGCGGAAGCTCTGCAAGAACACGTAAACCACCAACACCACCAGAAGGAGGGCCTCGAAAAGGGTTTTCAGCACGCTCTTGATAGACGCGTCGAGGAAATCTTTCTTCGACTCCAGGTCGTCGATGGCAATGCCTGCCGGAAGCGATGCCCTGATTTCGGCCACCTCGCGGTCGATTTGCTCAATAATCTCATTGGCATTCGAGCCAGAAACCTGATTGATGGACACGTTGACGCTGGGATGCCCGTTGGTTTCGCCAATGTAGTTGTAGTTTTGCGAGCCAAGCTCCACCTTGGCAATGTCACCGATGCGAAGCACGTCGCCGTTGGGAAGCGAGCGAATCACCATCTGCTCGTAGCCCTGCTCTTCCTCAAACGTTCCGCGGTATTTCAGAATGTACTGGAAAGTGTTGGGCGAGTCGGCCCCAAGCGTACCGGTGGCAAACTCCACGTTTTGCTCGCTGAGCACCTTGCTGATGTCCGAGGGTGTCAGCCCGTATTGGGCCATCTTCAAGGGGTCGAGCCAGATGCGCATGGAGTAGTCGGCCCCAATAACGTTTACTTCGCCCACGCCGGCAATACGGCTCAGACGAGGCTCGATGTTGATTTTGGTATAGTTGGCCAGAAAGGTGCGGTCGAACGTGTCGTCGGGGCTATACACGGTGAGTTGCTTGATGTTACTCGACTGGCGTTTCCTGACGGTCAGTCCGCCCTTCACCACGTCGCTAGGCAAGCGTCCTTGCACGGTGGCTGCCCTGTTTTGCACGTTTACCATGGCCATGTCGGCATTGGTTCCCGGACGGAAAAACACCGATATGTTGGCGTTTCCGGTGTTCGAGGCTCTCGATGACATATACATCATGCCCTCAACGCCGTTGATGGCTTCTTCGAGGGGCACCACAACGCTCTTCATCACGGTTTCGGCGTTGGCTCCGGTGTAGTTGGCATTGATGCGCACCGTGGGCGGAGCTATCTCGGGAAACTGTTCCAGGGGGAGACGGCTGAGCGCAATCATTCCCACCAGCACGATGAGCACCGATATGACTCCCGAGAGGATGGGACGGTCGATGAAAGTCCTTACGTTCATATCTTGATTCCCTCTTTAAGCAGGCCGGCGCCCTCGGCGATGATGGTATCGCCCACGCTCAGTCCGCTACTGATGATGTAATCGCGCCCGTTGTTCTGCCGGTGAACCTCTACGGGAGTGGCTTTGGTCTTGCCGTTTACCACCCTATATACGAACACCTTGTTCTGAAGCTCGTAGGTAGCCTCCTGGGGCACCACGATGCATTGGGTGAGGCGTGTAGGCATTACCACCGTGGCGTTTCCTCCGTTTCTGAGCAGCCGGTTGGGGTTAGGAAAAGTGGCGCGCATGCTCACCGCTCCCGTCGAGGCATCCACCGTGCCACTTACGGCGTCGATGCGCCCGGGTTGCTGATAGTCGGTGCCGCCCACGGTACGAAGCGTCACCTTGGGTGCCTGGCGCACAAACTGGGCAATGGAGCCATATTGGCTCACGAGATCAATGGCATGGCTTTCTGTCACGGAGAAGTAGGCATACACCTCATGGTCGTCGGCCACGGTCACCAGGGGCTCGCTGATGGTGCTGCTCACCAATGCGCCCACGTGCCAGGGAATCATCGAGGCCACGCCGTTGAGCGGGCTTCTCACCACGGTATAGGAAAGGCTGTTGCGTGCATTTCGCTCCTGAGCCTTGGCCTGAGCCAGAGCTGCCTCGGCCTCGCGCAGGTTGTTGCGCATGGTGGCCAGTGAGAAGTCGGAAACCACCTGACTCTCTTTCAGGCTCATTTCGCTTTGGTAGTTCATGCGCGCGGTAGCCAGACGGGCTTCGGCCCCTTGGCGGGCGGCTACGGCCGTCTCGAGGGCCGCACGGTAGGGCAACGGGTCGATGACGAACAATGGCTGGCCTTTTCGCACACGGTCGCCCTCGCCGATGCAAATGCGAGTGATGCACCCCGACACCTGCGGTCGCACCTCCACAATCTGGCGTCCTGACAGGCGTGCCGAATAGCTCTGCTGAAGCGAGACATCGCTTCGGCTCACCACCATGGTCTTATAATGGGCATCTTTGGGAGCAGCACGTTCGCCTTTCTCCTTGCATGCACCCAGGAAAAAGCAAACACACAACAACCAACATGCTACACCCGTAGTCCGATTTAAATACATACTCCTCATAATTATGTTAAGTCTATAGAAAACCTGCCTTGGTGTATGGGCCACTATCCGTCATTCCACCGGCACACAAAATACTTCTGAAATGCAAAGATACTCTTTTTTTACATATCCGCCACATTGCGCCCCATTTATTATGTTTTTTTCATGTTTGCGGCCTCGGCACGAGCGCCAATGCACCCTAATAAGATAAAAAAGATTGAAAAATTTG
The DNA here is from genome assembly GCA_900315565.1 of uncultured Prevotellaceae bacterium. Taxonomy (GTDB): domain Bacteria; phylum Bacteroidota; class Bacteroidia; order Bacteroidales; family Bacteroidaceae; genus Prevotella. Next base: position 46,451 of record OMZS01000018.1, read on the forward strand.
CAACAACGCCAATTTTATGCTATTTTTGTAGCTGAAATTTATAGTTGGACAAATCCGTGCCAACTCCCCCTGCATGCGAACTTAACAAAAAAACAATCAAAAATAGCACCTAACAACATGAAAATCCATCGACTATCCATCGCGATGCTTGTGGCAGCCATGTGGCTGATAACAACAAGTGCCGTAGCAGCCAAGGCTAACAAAATCCAACGCAAGCAACTGCTGAACACCGAATGGCAATTTGCCGAGAACGACAGCAACTTCAACAAGGCAAAAACAGTTACCTTGCCCCACGACTGGAGCATCGGCCACCAGTTTGACGCCAACACACCGGCAGGCGGAGGCGGAGGCTATCTGCCCACGGGTAAAGGCTGGTATCGTCGCACGCTAACCTTGGGCAAGGCCTACGAGGGCAAGAAGATACGCCTCTACTTCGAAGGCGTTTATATGAACGCCCAAGTCTATATCAACGGCCATCGGGCAGGTGGCTGGCCCTACGGCTACTCGTCGTTCTGGGTAGATGCCACACCATATATTAATGTAGGGCGCAACGAGATTGTGGTAAGCGCTGACAACTCCCAGCAACCCAACTGCCGCTGGTACTCGGGCTCGGGCATCTACCGCAACGTGTGGCTCGTGACCACCGACAAAACCTACATCGACGACTGGAGCATTGCCGTCAGCACACCCGACATTCACCACGTTGAGCTTACCGCCGATGTGGTTCTCCCCGACGGTTCCACCCGCCCCCTGAAGCGCACCATCAGCGTTGAGAATCCACGCCTGTGGTCGCCCGACGATCCCTATCTCTACCAGGCCGAGCTCTCTATTCCCGAGGGCGACTGCATTAGCGTGAGCTACGGCATACGCACCATAGACTATAGTGCCGAGCGCGGACTGATGCTCAACGGCAAGCCCTTGAAGCTCAATGGCGCCTGCGTTCACCACGACAACGGCATTCTGGGCGCGGCGGCCTACGACGACGCCGAGTACCGCAAGGCGCGTCTGATGAAGGAAGCCGGATTCAACGCCGTGCGCACCTCCCACAATCCGCCCTCGGAGGCTTTCCTCCGCGCTTGCGACGAGCTGGGACTGCTGGTCATCGACGAGAGTTTCGACGGCTGGCGCGAAAAAAAGAACAACAACGACTACGACTACTCCACCCTATTCGACCAATGGTGGCAACGCGACATCGATGCCATGGTGCTTCGCGACCGCCTTCATCCCAGCATTTTCTGCTGGAGCATCGGCAATGAGGTGATTGAGCGAAAGAAGATTGAGGTGGTCAAGACCGCCCATCTGCTGGCAAACCGCATTCGCGCCATCGACCCGCTTCACCGCCCCGTGACCTCGGCACTCGCCGCCTGGGACCGCGACTGGGACATCTACGACCCGCTGGCCGCCGAGCACGACATTGTGGGCTACAACTACATGATATTCATGGCCGAGAGCGACCACCAACGAGTGCCCAGCCGGGTGATGATGCAAACCGAGAGTTATCCGCGCGATGCCTGGCGCAACAACCAGACCGTGCTGACGCACGACTATATCCTGGGCGATTTTGTATGGACGGGGCTCGACTACATAGGCGAGTCGGGCATTGGCCGTTATTACTACGAGGGCGATGTGCCCGGCGAGTCGTGGGAGCGTCCGCTCTACCCATGGCACGCCGCCTATTGCGGAGATGTTGACCTCACCGGTCTGCGCAAGCCCGTCAGCTACTACCGTTCCCTGCTCTGGAACCACGCCGCTTTGGAGGGGAAAGCCGACTATCTCACACTTGCCGTACGCGAGCCCGACGGCTATATTGGCAAGGTGAAAACCTCGATGTGGAGCACCTGGCCCACCCAGCAGAGCTGGACGTGGCCCGGATGGGAGGGCAAACCCATAGAGGTGGAGGTGTATAGCTGCCAGCCAAAAGTGAGTCTCTACGTCAACAACCAGCTTGTGGGCGAGCAACCAACCAACGAGATGCGAGCCACCTTCACCCTGCCCTATCAGCCCGGCACACTCCGTGCTGAGGCCGGCAACCAAAGCGCCGAACTTCAAACCGCGGGCGAGCCCAAGGCCATTCGTCTGACGGCCGAGCCATCGGCACCCAAGGCAGCAACCCGAGAGGCAGGCAAGCTACACTTTGTTAGCGTAGAGATAGTTGATGCCCAGGGGCGTGTGGTTCCAACGGCCGATGCCGACCTGAGCTTCAGCGTTAGTGGAGGTGCCACGCTTCTGGCCGCCGGAAATGCCGACATCAAGGATAACGACCCCTACTTCGATGCCACCCATCGCACCTGGCATGGCCGCGCGCTGGCCGTTGTCCGTAGCAATAAGCCCCAAGCCAAACCCGTGCTCACCGTATCGGCCAAGAACCTGCCCGCCGCCCGTATAACGCTGAAGTAAAAAAGCGGATGGCAGGGCTGGGCCCTGGGGAGAGGCTAAGAGTTGGAGCCCACCACAAGGTGATCGGTGGTGATGTCGCCGTTGCCCATTTTCTGCTTCTCCAGCTTACCCACACGGCCACTGATTTCCACATCGCCGTTTCCCGTGAGCTGTATGTTGGCCGTGCCGGCTGTTACATCGTCCACGTCGATGTCGCCATTGCCCGTGAGATTAAGAAAAATTTTGTCACAAACCACCTTCTTGAAACTGATGTCGCCGTTGCCCGTAAGGGTGACGCTCAGATTGTCGGTATCCACCAGCTCGTTGGCCTCGAAATCGCCGTTGCCGGTCATGTTGACCCCCGTCAGGTCGGGCGTGGTAATATAAACCGACACCCCTTTGCGCAAGGCCGACAAGCTCAGTCTGTAAGGCTTCTGCGCTACGGTCAGGGTGTGGCCGTCTGAGTTGAGGTCGAGCGAGCTGATGAGCTGCTCGTCGCCCTGTGCGCTCACGGAGACGTGGTCGCCCTGCGTGTAATACACGTCGATGTTGCCGGCAATGTCGATTTTCTCGAATTCGCGCAACTGAAATTGTTTTGAAACAATTTTACTTTTTTTCCCGGTTCTCACTACACAGCCCGTCAGTCCCACCAGGGCCACGAGTGCCATCAGAATCACAGATAATCTTTTCATGTTTTTCTATTGTTTTTTTGTTTGTTAATGTTTTGTTGTCACACTTTTTTAGCCAATGTTTTGTTGTCAGAAGCCTGGATGCAAGCCCGCGCTCTGCCTTTGTTTGGAGGTTTGACGCAACAGAGCAATAAAAAGTTGCAGGGCATGATTTTTTTGCACCAAACTTTGCTTCACATTTGCAAAGTTACGCATTGTTTTTGTACCCCCCAAATTTAGGCGCTCATAACCTGTAAAAATCTGTTAAGAAAATCCGTTTCTTTTGTTAATAAACACTAATGCCTTTATAAAAGACAACAGATGAAGAGTAAACAATATCCGTACGAAGTCAACATACTTGGGGAAAAGAGTCAACCGTCTCAGAAAATGTCGTCAACTGTTCCCAGCAGAACGAGTCAACCTTTTCCGTATAGATAGACAAAACGTCCCATTGTCCCATCGTCCCATCGTCCCATTAAGGAGGTTGCAAAGTGGGGAAATTTTCAAGATTATATATAGTAAAATTCTACTCTCCTTTTTTTCCCTTATATGGAACCACCTTAATGGGACGATGGGACAATGGGACGATGGGACATTGGGGTTTTTCCGAGCGGAACTGCTCCTGCGGCAATGATGGCAATAATAACGGGGGAAGAACGAAAAAAAACGTGCAAACCGACTGAGAATTGAAAGAAAATGCGTACCTTTGCACAGATTTACTGATACAACCATTCAGATGAGTACTGAGAATTTAACGCAAACCCTCACCCAGACCGTGGAAGAGCTTTCGGAGCCGAAAGCATTGAAGGGCTTGTTTCACCAGCACAGCGACGGGAAGCCGTTGCCTTCGCAACGCGCGCTGGAAGAAATCATAGAATTGTCGAGAAGCATTTTGTTTCCGGGATATTTTGGCAAATCTACCGTTAACGTAAAAACCATTCGCTATCACATCGGCGTGAATGTGGAACGGCTGCACAAGCTGTTGTCCGACCAGATTCTTGCCGGCATGTGCTTTGGGTGCGAGGCCGACGACGACGACTTCAGCCTGCTGGCCGAGCGCCGTTGCAAGGCCGAGGTGCTGGCGGCCAAGGTTATAGGGCAGCTGCCCGACGTGCGCCGCACACTGGCCACCGACGTGGAGGCAGCCTACAACGGCGACCCTGCCGCGCAGAGCTTTGGCGAGATCATCGCCTGCTACCCCGTCATCAAGGCGCTGGTCAACTACCGTGTGGCCCACGAGCTGGTGAAGCTCGATGTGCCCCTCATTCCGCGCATACTCACTGAGATGGCCCACTCAGAAACGGGCATCGACATTCACCCGGCGGCGCAGATAGGCCACCATTTCACCATCGACCACGGCACAGGTGTGGTGATTGGCGCCACTTGCATCATTGGCAACAACGTGAAGCTCTACCAGGGCGTGACGCTCGGGGCCAAGAGCTTTCCGCTCGATAGCGACGGCAACCCCATCAAGGGCATTCCGCGCCACCCCATTCTGGAGGACAACGTCATCATCTACGCCAACGCTACCATTCTGGGGCGCATCACCATCGGCGAGGGCAGCGTGATAGGCGCCAACGTGTGGGTGACACGCGACCTGAAGCCCAACACCAAGAAATACAAAGAAGTGAAACCCGAAAAATCGGACTTTGAGTTCGACAACGGTACGGGAATCTGACGGTTATTCGCAAACAACAAGACCATTCATCAACAAACTAATGAACAATACAGAATTTGAAATCATTGCCAAGACGTTCATGGGCCTGGAGCCCACGCTGGCAGAAGAACTCACCGAACTGGGAGCCAACAATGTGCAGATAGGGCGCCGCATGGTGTCGTTCACAGGTGACAAGGAAATGCTCTACCGCGCCAACTTCCAGCTGCACACGGCCATCAAGGTGCTCAAACCCATCTGCCACTTCAAGGCGCTCAGCGCCGACGACGTTTACACCGAAGTGATGAAGATTGACTGGAGCCAGTATCTGGACAACAACAAGACTTTTGCCGTAGATTCGGTGGTGTTCTCCGAGGAGTTCCGCCACTCCAAGTTTGTCAGCTACAAGGTGAAAGACGCCATTGTTGACCAGTTCCGCGAGCGCACAGGCAGCCGCCCCAACATCAGCGTGGCCAACCCCGACATACGCCTCAACATGCACATTGCCGAAGACCAATGCACGCTGAGCCTCGACTCCAGCGGCGAGTCGCTCCACCGCCGAGGCTACCGCCAGGAGAGTCTTGAGGCGCCGCTCAACGAGGTGCTCGCCGCCGGCATGATTAAGCTCACGGGATGGAAGGCCGACACCGACTTCATCGACCCCATGTGCGGTAGCGGCACCCTGCTCATCGAGGCCGCCCTCATTGCCATGAACATGAGCCCGGGCGTATTTCGCAAGGAGTACGCTTTCGAAAAGTGGAACGACTTCGACCAGGAACTCTTCGACACCATCTACAACGACGAGTCGCGCGAACGCGAGTTCAAACACCATATTTACGGCTACGACATCGACATGAAAGCCGTCAACACCGCCCGCAACAACGTCAAGGCGGCAGGACTCTCGAATGTCATCACCATCGAGCAGGCCGACTTCAAGGACTTCACCCAGCCCCAGGAGAAAGCCATCATGGTGACCAACCCGCCCTACGGCGAGCGCATTTCCACGCCCGACCTGCTGGGCACATACCGCATGATTGGCGAGCGACTCAAGCACGCTTTCCAGGGCAACGAGGCATGGGTGCTCAGCTACCGAGAGGAGTGCTTCGAAGCCATCGGGCTGAAACCGAGCATCAAAATTCCGCTCTTCAACGGCTCGCTGGAGTGCGAGTTCCGCAAATACCAGATGTTTGAGGGTCGCATGCGCGAATTCCGTAGCGAGGGAGGCGTGGTGAAAACCGACGAGGAGAAACGAGCCATGGCCGAGAAACATCGTTTCAAGAAAAACCGCGACTTCAAAAAACGACTCGATGAAGAAGAAGAAAACGAGGCCGGCGACATCCGTTCGTTTAAGTTCCTCTCGTTTGAAAAAAACTACAAAGGCGAGCTTCGCAAGAGTTCAGAACGAGGCGGCAACAACGGCCCGCACTCCGACCGTGACGGCAATCGATTCGACCGCGACGGAAAGCGTTCTGACCGTGATGGCAAGCGATTCGACCGCGATGGCAAGCGATTCGACCTCGATGGAAAGCGATTCGAACGCGACGGAAAGCGATTCGACCGTGATGGAAATCGATTCGACCGCGATGGAAAGCGATTCGACCGCGACGGAAAGCGTTTCGACCGTGATGGAAAGCGATTCGACCGAGGCGGAAAGCGTTTCGACCGAGGCGCAAGAAAATCAGGCAAAGGCAATCGCTTCGGCGATAATACCGATAGGAGATTCGACGATGAAGACTAAACAGAAGTGGCTCGGCGCGCTCATCGTCGGGCTTGCACTTGCTCACTCTACCCTTATGAACGCCCAAAAGCTGTTTACGCTCGAAGACCTCAACTTCGGCGGCACCAACTATCGCAACATGTTGCCCGAAAACCGCTACACCACCTGGTGGGGCGACGAGCTAGTGCGACTCGAGGCCGACCATTGCGACCTGGTGAACAAAAACAACGGCAAGGAGACCAGCCTCTTTACGCTCGCCCACATCCAGCCCCTCACCCAGAGCGACGAGCACAACCAAATGCGCCACCTCTACAACGCCGAGTTCCCCTACCCCGGGCAGAGCATCGTGAAACTCATCAACGGCAAGGAGCTGATGCTCGTTGACTGGAAGAAAGGGCTGCTGATGGCCAAGTACAACCGCGACGAGGTGCAGGCCGAGGAGTGGTGCGCCGCCTCAAAGGCATACGCTTTCGTCAGGGGCAACAATCTGTTTGTGGCCACCCTGAACAACGGCAGCACCCAGCCCACGGAAGTCCAACTCACCACCGACGGAAGCCGCGAAATGGTGTACGGACAGAGCGTCCATCGCGACGAATTCGGCATCACCAAGGGCCTCTTCTGGAGCCCCGACGGCCAACGGCTGGCTTTCTATCGCATGGACCAGAGCATGGTGGCCGACTATCCGCAAGTGGACATTTTCAACCGCGAGGCTACCTACGAGCCCGACAAATATCCCATGGCCGGCGAAACCAGCCACAAAGTTACCGTGGGTGTCTATGACCTGCGCTCAGGCCACACCATCTACCTTCAGGCCGGCGACCCCACCAACCGCTACTTTACCAACATAGCGTGGAGCCCCGACTCGAAAACCATCTACATGCAAGAGCTCAACCGCGACCAAAACGATTGCCGCCTGGTGAGCTACGACGCGCTGACCGGCGCCCGCAAGGCTGAAATCTACCGCGAGCAGCACCCCAAATACGTGGAGCCGCTCCACCCCATCGTCTTCCTACCCTGGGATAAATCAAAATTCCTCATGCAAAGCCAACGCGACGGCTACAACCACTTGTATGTCCTCAACGCCGACGGCACGGGCATGCGCCAGCTCACCCAGGGCAAATGGGTGGTAATGGATGTGGTGGGCTTTTGCGAGCAACAGAAGTCTGTCATCATTCTGAGCAACGAGGCAAACCCCATTCAGGCCAATCTCTACGCCGTCAGCATCGCCAATGGCCGGCGCACCGCTCTCGACAATCAGCGCGGCTATCACTCCGCCGAGCTTTCGGCCGGAGGCACCCACCTGCTCGACCGCTACTCCGAGCCCGATGTGCCCCGCAAGATAGACATCATCAATCTGGCTAAGGCGCAAAGCGCCAAAGGCAAGGCTCAAAGCGCCCAGCACACGTTCAACTATCTCAACGCCGCCGACCCGTGGGCTGGCTACAACGTGCCCGAGTACAGTTGCGGCACCCTGAAAGCCGACGACGGGCAAACCGACCTCTACTACCGAATGGTGAAACCCATCGGCTTCGACCCGCAGAAGAAATACCCCACCGTGGTTTATGTTTATGGAGGCCCGCATGCCCACAACGTGGATGCCCGCTGGCACTATAGCAGCCGCTCGTGGGAAACCTACATGGCGCAAAAGGGCTATCTGCTCTTCATTCTCGACAACCGGGGAAGCGAAAACCGCGGCCGCGATTTCGAGCAGGCCACCTTCCGCCAATTGGGCCAGATAGAAATGCGCGACCAGATGAAGGGCGTTGAGTTTCTCCAGTCGTTGCCCTACGTCGATAAAGACCGCATAGGCGTTCACGGGTGGAGCTTCGGCGGATTTATGACCATCTCGCTCATGACCAACTACCCCGACGTGTTCAAGGTGGGTGTGGCCGGAGGCCCCGTCATCGACTGGAAGTGGTACGAGGTGATGTATGGCGAACGCTATATGGACACCCCGCAAACCAACCCCGAGGGCTACGAGAAAACCAGCCTGCTGAGCAAAGCCAAGAACCTGAAGGGCAAGTTGCAAATCATTACGGGCTACAACGACCCCACGGTGGTGCCCCAGCATTGCCTCTCGTTTATTGCCGAATGCATCAAAGCCGGCACCCAGCCCGACTTCTTCGTTTATCCAGGTGAGCCGCACAATATGCGCGGCCACCAAAGCGTACACCTGCACGAGCGAATCACTCAATACTTCGAGGACTATCTCAAGTGAGTTAGGAGTTAGGAATTAGGAGGTAGGAGTTAAGAGTTAGGAGTTAGGAGTTAGGAGTTAAGAGTTGGAATGCGCTTCGGGCGTGTTTCAGAATAAAGAATATTCACCACAAAAAACAACAACACTATGAGAAAAGCAATGACCATCCTGCTGATGCTGGCATTGGCGATTCCATGCCTCGCTCAGAAACCATGCCTCGTGAAAGACGAGGGCGGTGAGACCAACATCCGTAAAGGCCCCGGAACCAAATACGAAATCGTAGAGAAAGTTCCCGACGGCATGTTCATCAACTATGTGCCCGGCACCAATGGCTGGCACAAGGTTTACACCACCTACACCAGCGGCGAGGAACAAGATTTCATTGGCTACATTGCCGCCAGCAAGGTGGTCATTCCCAAGCGTGCCGGAGCATGGAAATATGTGGCTCACGTGAAGGACGAGGGCGGCGAAACCAACATTCGCAAAGGCCCCGGCACCAAATACGACATTGTGGGCAAGGTGAAAGACAACAGCTACATACTCTATAGCGGCGAGTATGGCGACAAGTGGTACAAAGTTTACACCCAGACGGGAGCTCTTCGTGGCTACATCAGCGCCAACAAGCTCGAGCCGCTTGAGTCGCCTGCCTTCTGAGGCCAGGGAACTATACAGAAGTACATAGCAATAAATTATAAAAAATCGCATATCGTCAAATTGTAAATTTCAAATAATGAACATATTACTCTTAGGAAGCGGCGGCCGCGAGCACGCCCTGGCATGGAAAATTGCCCAAAGCCCCAAAGTAGAAAATCTCTTCATCGCCCCAGGCAACGCCGGCACCGACGGCATGCCTTTGGCCAAGGGCGGCAAGAGCCAAAACATCAGCATGAAGGCCGACGACTTTGAGGCCATCAAGCAATTTGCCGTTGCCAACGCGGTAGGCATGGTGGTAGTGGGTCCCGAGGACCCGCTGGTGAAAGGCATCTACGACGAGCTGAAGGCCGATGAGCGCACCGCCCACATTCCCGTCATCGGACCGTCGAAGGCGGGCGCCGTGCTCGAAGGCTCCAAGGACTTTGCCAAGGGTTTCATGAAGCGCCACCACATTCCTACTGCCCGCTACCAGACCTTCGACGGCACAACGCTCGAGCAGGGACTCGCTTTCCTCGAGACACTCCAGCCGCCCTACGTGCTCAAGGCCGACGGACTTTGCGCCGGCAAGGGGGTACTCATTCTTCCTACGCTCGACGAAGCCAAGCACGAGCTGAAAGAAATGCTCGGCGGAATGTTTGGCAACGCCTCGTCGCAGGTGGTCATCGAAGAGTTTCTTAGCGGCATCGAGTGCTCGGTGTTTGTGCTCACCGACGGCAAGCATTATCAGATTTTGCCCGAGGCCAAAGACTATAAGCGCATCGGCGAGGGCGACACGGGTCTGAACACGGGAGGCATGGGAAGCGTAACGCCTGTGCCTTTTGCCACCAAAGAGTGGATGAAAAAGGTGGAAGACCGCATCATCCGACCCACCGTTGAGGGACTGGCCGCCGAAGGCATCGATTACAAAGGGTTCATCTTCTTCGGGCTCATCAGTAGCGGCGACCGCCAGCACCCTGAGACGGGCGAGCCGATGGTCATCGAGTACAACTGCCGCATGGGCGACCCCGAGACCGAGAGCGTCATGCTCCGCCTCAAAACCGACATCGTGGAGCTTTTCGAAGGCGTGGCCAACGGCACGCTCGACCAATGCAACGTTGAGTTCGACGAGCGTAGCGCCGTTTGCGTCATGCTTGTTAGCGGCGGTTACCCGCAGGCTTACCACAAAGGCTACCCCATCAGCGGCATTGAGCAGGTGGAGGGCAGCATCGTCTTCCATAGCGGCACGGCCATGAACAACGGACAGGTGGTGACCAATGGCGGACGCGTCATCGCCGTTTCCTCTTACGGCAAGGATAAGGCCGAAGCCCTTCAGAAGTCGTTCCAGGAAGCCCAAAAGATTCAATTCACCGACAAGTATTTCCGCTCTGACATTGGCGCTGACCTTTGAGTGAGTGAGGAGTTAAGAGTTAGGAGTGAGGAGTTTGGAGTTTGAAGTTTTTTGTAGGGATGCGCTATGCGCGTCCAAAGGAATGAAGCAACATTGAAGCGTTTTCAAAACAGAATAGCCGAAAGCCGCTATGCCTTGCCCTTCATGCTGATGTTTGCCACACTGGTATGGGTAGCAGGGGGGCTCACCTACGACCAGCAGTTGTGGGCACCCTACGCGTGCACCCTGGTAGCGGCCTATCTGATGGTGGAGCTGAACAACATCAATGCGCTCCTGCGCATCTATAGCCGCATGGTGTCGTGCTCGTTTCTGGCACTCACCTCGTTGGCGGCCTTCCAGTTCTCCTCGTTGCAAGGAAGCATTGCCCAGCTCTGCTTTGTGGTGTTCTACATCTGCCTGTTCCACGCCTATCAGGAGAAACGGGGCGCGGGATGGGTGTTTTATGCCTTCTTCTGTCTGGGCATGGCGAGCACGGTGTTCGTCCAGATTGTGTTCCTGGTGCCCTTTCTCTGGCTCATTCTCGGCCGTTACCTCATGGCTTTAAGCGCGCGCACGTTCTGGGCCTCCATTCTGGGCATCATTGCGCCCTACTGGTTTGTAGTGGTCTATTATCTCGGCACCAACCGCATGGACGACTTTGTGGCCCACTTCGCCGAGCTGGGCCATTTCTCGCCCTTGTTCGACTATTCCTCCGTCTCCGAGCACCAAATCATCACTTTCCTCTTTGTGGCCCTGCTCGCCCTCATCGGCACCATTCACTTTCTGCGCCGAAGCTTTCTCGATAAAATCCGCACGCGCATGCTTTTCCACATTTTCATTCATGTCAACGTGCTCATCGTGGTCTTCATCATTCTTCAGCCTCAGCATTTCGACGTGTTGCTGAAGCTCATGATGGTCAACACCAGCATTCTCATTGCCCACTACATTGCCCTGACGCGCACCCGCACCACCAACATTTCGTTTTATTTCATGATAGCCGCCGCGCTATTCCTCACCATCTACAACCTATGGATTCCATCATTAATCTACTAATCAGCTACGGCTATTGGGGCATGCTGCTCTCTGCCTTTGTGGCGGGTAGCTTTTTCCCTTTTAGTAGCGAGGCCGTCATGGTGGGTTTGCAGGCCGCCGGATTGGAGCCTTGGGGGCTGGTGGTTTACGGAACCATAGGCAATGTCTTGGGAGGCATGTTCAACTATTGCGTGGGCCGCATGGGGCGCCTCGACTGGATTGAACGCTATTTGCACGTAAAGAAAAAAGACCTCGACAAGGCTCAGCGTTTCATGGCCGGGCGCGGCGCATGGATGGGATTTTTTGCCTTTCTCCCCATTTTGGGGAGCGCCATCACCATTTTGCTTGGTCTGATGCGCGCCAATGTAGTGATTTCGTTCACCAGCATCAGCATTGGCAAGTTTTTGCGCTATCTCATCGTTGTGATGGGAGCCGGCATGCTGCTATAAATCCACGAAAGGCGCGCCGTGAGAAAAACTAAAGCCATGAAATAAAATCATAACGCCGTGAGATAAATTCGTAAAGCATAGAGTTACGAAATTATCTCACGGCGTTGTTGTATAATTCTCTAGAGAATTTCAGAAGAATGCCGTGAATTATTTTCGTGTCGGCAAGAAAGGTGCAAAAAACTTGCGGCATTAGGCCGTTATTTCAGGCTTCCGACCAGCCCGCAGAGCGAAAGATTGCGTTAAAATATAATAAATAGGTGGTTAAGCGTTCGAATTGCATTATCTTTGCATAAAATAATCGGCATGATGGCAGAAGAGCGGGCTCTTTTGCCAAGATTTGCATGAGCTTTGCGCAATAATTGGAGCAATAAACACAATTCAAAACATATCAATGAAGAAGTACAGACTAGTAGATAATGTGCTGGGGTGGCTGGCCTTTGCCATTGCCGCCGTGGTATATTGTTCTACCATCGAGCCGACAGCCAGTTTTTGGGACTGTCCTGAGTTTATCACCACAGGTTACAAAATGGAAGTAGGCCACCCGCCCGGGGCACCGTTCTTCATGCTCACCGCCAACCTGTTCACTCAATTGGCAGGCGACCCGTCGAAGGTGGCCCTGATGGTGAACATCATGAGTGCGCTGCTCTCGGCTACTTGCATTCTGTTTCTGTTCTGGAGCATCACCCATCTGACGCGCCGTCTGCTCATCAGTTCATGGGACGAGCTCACCACTCAGAAACTCATTGCCATTGAGGCCAGCGGACTGGTGGGCGCGCTGATTTACACGTTTAGCGACACGTTCTGGTTCTCGGCCGTCGAGGGCGAGGTGTATGCCTATTCGTCGGCGTTCACCGCCGTCGTGTTCTGGCTCATTCTGAAGTGGGAAGACCATGCCGACGAGCCTCATTCCGACCGCTGGCTGGTGCTTATCATGTACATGACGGGCCTTTCTATCGGTGTTCACCTGCTCAATCTGCTTTGCGTACCGGCCATTGTGCTGGTATATTACTACAAGCGTTTCCCCAATGCCGACCTGAAGGGCTCATTGATAGCCCTGGGCATTTCGTTTGTGTTTGTGGCAGCCATTCTCTACGGCGTGGTGCCGGGCATCATCACCGTGGGCGGATGGTTTGAGCTGTTCTTTGTCAACACGCTCGGCATGCCCTTCAACACAGGCGAAATCATCTACCTGCTGCTCTTGGTGGCCATCGTCATCTGGGCCATCTACGAAACCTATCAGGACAAGAGCCGCTCGCGCCAGAACATTGCGTTCCTGCTTTCGGTGGGCATGCTCGGCATTCCGTTCTATGGCTACGGCTGGTCGGCCTTCTTCATCGGAGTGGTGGTGCTGGCTGTGCTATGGCTGGTGCTCAGCGGCAAGGTGCCCCGCGTGCCGGCCATTACGGCACGCATGAAGAACACCACGCTGCTCTGCCTGCTCATGCTGATGATTGGCTACTCCACGTATGCCGTCATCGTCATCCGCAGCTCGGCCAACCCGCCCATGGACCAAAACTCGCCCGAGGACATTTTCACGCTCGGCAAGTATCTCAGCCGCGACCAGTATGGCGACCGCCCGTTGCTCTACGGCCAGGCTTACACATCGCAGGTGAAACTCAATGTTGACGGCAACATCTGCCGCCCCGTGTTCTCTGAGGGCGCACCCGAATATCAGCGCAAGGAGAAAGCCTCAGCCGACGAGAAGGACTCTTACTTCATTGTGGGCTACAAGCGCAACTACGAGTACGCGCAGAACATGTTCTTCCCACGCATGCACGACTCCGCCCGAGCCGGCGCCTACGAAAGTTGGATGGGCGGCGTGGAAGGCAACAACGTGCAATACGACCGTTGCGGCGAAATGGTCGACGTGAAGGTTCCCACCCAGTGGGAGAACATCCGTTTCTTCCTCTCCTACCAGTGCAACTTCATGTACTGGCGCTACTTCATGTGGAACTTTGCCGGCCGCCAGAACGACGTGCAAGGCCACGGCGAACTGGAGCACGGCAACTGGCTTACGGGCTTCAGCTTCATCGACAACATGCGTCTGGGCGACCAAAACCTGCTGCCCGACGAGCTGAAACAAAACAAGGGTCACAACGTGTTCTACTGCCTGCCCCTGCTGCTGGGTCTTATCGGACTCTTCTGGCAAGCCTACCGCGGAAAGAAAGGCATTCAGCAGTTCTGGGTGGTGTTCTTCCTGTTCTTCATGACGGGTTTGGCCATCGTGGTTTATCTTAACCAGACGCCGTTGCAACCGCGCGAGCGCGACTATGCCTACGCCGGCTCGTTCTACGCCTTTGCCATCTGGTGTGGCATGGGTGTGGCCGCCATCATCGACCTGCTGGAGCGCAAGCTCAAGGTGAGCAATGTGGCCGTGGCGGCGCTGGTGGGTATTGTCTGTCTGCTTGTGCCTATACAAATGGCCAGCCAGACCTGGGACGACCACGACCGCTCGGGACGCTACACCTGCCGCGACTTTGGCCAGAACTACCTCATGTCGCTCCAGCAAGAGGGCGCTCCCATCATCTTTACCAACGGCGACAACGACACATTCCCGCTCTGGTACAACCAGGACGTGGAGGGAGTGCGAACCGACGCCCGCGTCTGCAACCTGAGCTATCTGGCCACCGACTGGTATATCGACCAGATGCGCCGCCCGGCCTACGATTCGCCGTCGGTGCCCATCTCATGGCCACGACTCGACTACTGTTCGGGCACCAACGACATCGTGGAGATTGACCCCAATGCAAAAGCCGAAGTGCTGCAGTTCTACAAGGACAGTCCCGAGGAGGCACGAGCCAACTTTGGCGACGAGCCGTTCGAGCTGAAAAACATTTTGAAGTACTGGGTGCGCAACAAGAACAAGGATCTGCACGTCATTCCCACCGACACGCTCTACATGACCATCGACAAGGATGCCGTGCGACGTAGCGGCATGCTTATGGCCTCCGACTCGATTCCCGACCGCATGGTCATCTCGCTCAAAGGCAAGAGCGCGCTCTACAAAGGCGACCTGATGATGCTCGAAATGATATCGCAGTGCAACTGGACCCGACCCATCTACGTGGCTCTCACGGTGGGCGAGGAAAACTACATGAATCTGGGCGACAATTTCGTGACCGAAGGACTCGTCAACCGCATCACGCCCTTCACCACCAACATTGGCGGTCAGCCCGTGCCGGGTGCCAAGAACTACGACACCAAGCGCACCTACGACAACCTGATGAAACGATTCAAGTTTGGCGGACTCGACAAACCGGGCATCTATCTCGACGAAACCGTCATGCGAATGTGCTACACCCATCGCCGTCTGTTTGGCGAGCTGGCTCTGCACCTCATCCAGGAGGAGCAAAAAGACAAGGCCGCCGAGGTGCTGGCCTACGCCGACAAGATGATTCCCGACTACAATGTGCCAAAGAACTACACCAGCGGCGGCGTGACTTTCGCCAAGGCTTATGCACTCTGTGGCAACAAGAAGATGGCCGAGAAGAACGTCGATGCCGTTTGGAACAATTGTAAGCAGTATCTGCAATGGTATCTGTCGCTCGACGCCAACCGATTCTCGCAATCCACACAAGACTGCATGATTCAGTTCTACGTCATGCAGCAGTGTCTTGAGGTGGCCGAAATCATCGACACCAAGAAAGCCGACAAGATGACCGAAGAAATGTCGAAACTGGCCGACACTTACGAAAACCGTGGCGGCAAACTCTATCAAGACCAATAAAAACAAAGAACATGAAACCAGGAAACATCTCACACCATGCACAGAGGTAAACCCGAAAACGCTGTTTTCTGCTGACTCTGCAAGCAAGTGTGAGATGTTTCTCAATACTTACCACCCCAGGCCCACAACCCGACAAAAGAATGATTATAGAACAACCAGCCAAATGGCTGCGATGGCTCTACCCAAAGGCCACGTGGCGAATGGACACCAGCGAGAAGGCCGTTTACCTCACCTTCGACGACGGTCCCATTCCCGAAGCCACGCCCTTCATTCTCGACACGCTCAATCATTACGGCGTGAAAGCAACTTTCTTCATGGTGGGCGAGAATGTGCGAAAGCATCCCGAGCTCTACGACCGCATTGTGGCCGAAGGCCATCAGGTGGGCAACCACACCCACAACCATCTGGGGTCGTTCAAACACTGGACCACCACCTACGTCATCAACGCCTTCAAAGCCAACGAACTCATCCACTCACACCTTTTCCGCCCGCCTCACGGGTGGATGCGCCATAGTGTTTACTACTGGCTGAGCAAGGAGTTTCGCGTGGTGATGTGGGACTTGGTTACGCGCGACTACTCGCGGCGACTGACAGCCGACGACGTGGTGAACAACGTGAAACGCTATGCCCGCAACGGCTCCATCATTACGTTTCACGACTCGCTGAAGAGCATCGACAAACTGCACACCGCCCTACCCCAGTCCATAGAATGGCTGCAGCAGCAAGGCTATGCGTTCAAGATTTTCGAATAACCCCACCTTCTTTCCGAAAGCATGAAACGCCCTGCCATCGAAATTCCAGAGGTTCTCACAAGTTGCATGTCGCAAGGGGTTCCCGAAGCAAACGCCGACAAGCGTGAGGCGCGTGTGCTCCTCCATGCCTGCTGCGCACCCTGCTCGTCGGCCATTGTTGAGTGGATGGTGAACCACGGATTGCAACCCCACATCTACTACTACAATCCCAACATTTTCCCGCTCGAAGAATACAACATCCGCAAACTAGAAAGCAAACGCCACGCCGAAAGCCTGGGTCTCAGCTGGACCGACGGCGACTACAACCACGACCAGTGGCACCGCCGCGTGTGCCTGAACCAGGAAACCACCGAGCACCAGATGGAGAACGAGCCCGAGCGTGGCCGGCGCTGCCAGCAATGTTTCAACATGCGTTTGCTTGCCGCCGCCCGAAAGGCCAAAGAACTGGGCATCACCGTGTTTGCCACAACCCTAGCCTCGTCGCGATGGAAGAGCATCGAGCAAATCAACCGTGCCGGCATCGACGCGCAAAACCAGGTGCCCGGCACGCTGTTCTGGGCTCAGAACTGGCGCAAAGGCGGACTCTACGAGCGACGCAACCAGCTGCTCAAAGAGTTTAATTTCTATAATCAGCAATACTGTGGTTGCGAATACAGCAGGAAGAAGGAAGAATAAAAATGAAAAAATAAAGATTAAAGATTAAAGATTTTTGCCATGAACGAGCAGAAACGCCTTGAACGCTCGACACGCCTGCACAACAACCGCTATTACGCACTGCTGCAAAGGCTCACCGAATATCTGGACCGCTACTATCTCGATGCGGCCCTGGGATTTGCCATTCCGGGCGGCATAGGCGACATGATTTCGGCCCTGTTCTCATTGGCCTATGCCTATTTTGCAGCTTTCGTCATCAGGTCGGTACCCCTTACACTGGCCATCCTCAACAACAGCCTGCGCGACGTGGTGCTGGGCATGATTCCCTTTTACGTGGGCGATGTCATCGACATCTTCCACCGCGCCAACAAGCAGAACATGAAACTCGTCAACGGTTTCGTTGAAGGCGACGAGGCCATTGTTCAGGAAGTCAACCACAAAGCGTGGCAGTCGGCTCTCTTCATTGTGCTGTTCATTGCGGCCATTGTCGCCATGGCTTATTTCCTCGTATGGCTCACCCGCACGCTGGGCACCATGCTTTTCAGCTGAACGCTGATTCACTTTCACAAAAAAATCCGGCCCCATGTCTGCGTAATTCAAACATGGGGCCGGATTATTTCAATCAACGTCGGCAAGAAGACCTGACGTCTTATTTTTTCTGCATGTCATAAACCACCTGCATGAGGTGCTTGCCCAGCTCGTCGGCCTTTTCCAAGGTGTTTGCCTCGCTATAGACGCGGATAATGGGCTCGGTGTTCGACTTGCGCAGGTGAACCCAACTGTCAGAGAAGTCGATTTTCACGCCGTCGATGTCGGTCACCTTCACACGCGTGGGATTGGTGCCGCTCTCAGTACCCTCATACATGCGCTTCACCTCGGCCAGCACGGCATCCACGTCGGTGTCGGGGGTCAGGTCGATGCGGTTTTTGGCCATGTAGTAGGTGGGATAAGTGGCACGAAGCTCGCTGGCCTTGCAGCCTTTGTGTGCCAGATGCGAAAGGAACAGGGCTATGCCCACCAGCGCGTCGCGGCCGTAGTGACTCTCGGGATAGATGACTCCACCATTGCCTTCGCCGCCGATGATGGCACCCACCTCCTTCATCTTCGTGGTGACGTTTACCTCGCCTACTGCTGCGGCATGATACTCGCCACGATACTTATAGGTAACGTCGCGCAGGGCACGGGTTGACGAAAGGTTGCTCACGGTGGTCAGTCCTGAAGAAAGCATGTAGGGACCGTCGCCGGCTGCTGCCCGGAGGGGACTGATGCCGTTCTCTTCGTTAAACTTCTGGAGCCTAATCTTAAACTCCTCGCTCAGCACGTAGTCGGCCACGCTCACCAGCGTGTATTCCTCGCCAAACATGGTGCCGTCCTCGCAGATAAAGGCCAGTCGGTCAACGTCGGGGTCAACCACGATACCCAGATTGTAACTTCCGGAGCGCATCTCCTGCATAATGCCTTGCAGATTCTTTTCCAATGGCTCAGGATTGTGGGCAAAGTTGCCCGTCGGCTCGCTGTTCAGCACGGTGTATTCCACGCCCAGCTCGTCGAGCAGCTTGGGAAGTATGATGCCGCCCACGGAGTTGATGGCATCTACGCAAACGCGGAAATGAGCGTTGCGAATGGCCTCAGCATCCACCAAGTCGAGACTCATCACATCGTCGATGTGCCATTGGTCGGCCTCATCGCAGTTGATGTAGCGGCCCAGATTGTCAACGTCGGCATAGCAGAAATCTTCTTTCTCGGCAATACTGAGCACCTCGGCACCATCGCTGGCGGTGAGAAACTCACCTTCGTGGTTGAGCAGCTTTAGCGCGTTCCACTGGCGCGGGTTGTGGCTGGCTGTAATGATGATGCCACCGTCGGCACCCAGCTGACGCACAGCCAGTTCGGTGGTCGGCGTGGTGGCAAGGCCGATGTTCACCACATCGTAGCCCATGCCGATGAGCGTACCGCTAACGACGTTATCGACCATCACACCCGACATGCGAGCATCGCGCCCCACCACGATGGTAGGACGGTGGTTATTGAACTCAGCATACTGCCCCGTTCCGCCCTTGCGGCGAATGAAGGTGGCAAAAGCCGTTGTAAACTTGACAATGTCCAGGGGATTGAGCGTGTCGCCCGTGGGTCCGCCAATGGTTCCGCGGATACCCGAAATAGATTTTATGAGTGTCATTTTTTAGAGTCCTCTCTCGTAAGTTATCTCGTAATAGCAGGGATAAACATTCTGTGTAGCGTAAGCCTGTCCCTGTGTGTGAGGAACAATAAGCCTCACTTTGGCCGTCTCTTCACCCGCCTTGCTGGGTCGTCCCACGTTGATGTACGACAGGGGCACAAGCCATCCCGACGGCACCGACGTGCTTCCGTAGGCCGAAGCCATCACACTGTTGCCCGAAACAAACGAGGCGGTAAACGAACCGCTCGTGTTGCTCACGGTGAGCCTATCCACCAGCGAGGCGTAGTAAAGCACATTGTTGGTGAGCTGCAGAGAGTCGGTCAGAAGGTTGGTTTCCTTGAACCGGCACAGCACCGTGGCCGTCTCGCCCTTCTTGATAGGCTCGCCACATCCCTTGCGAACAATCTGCATATAAACGCCCGTGCTCTCAAAGAGCACGTACTGGTTCTTGCTCACATCGGTGGTGTTATTATTGGCTTTAAAGTCAGCCTCAGAAATAACGTGTATGGTAGAGTCGGCAATAAACTTCTGAATGGCCGCCGTCTCCTTCTTCTTCTGGTCGGCGTAGGTCTCGTGCTTGTTGCAGCCTGCCATGATGGCAAGTGCCACGACGACGACAAGTGATAGGACTGTTTTTCTCATTTGGCTTACATAAGTAATGTTTTAAAGTGCAAATATACGCATTTTCGCCCGAAAAGCCGTATGATTAGCGTTATTTAACAGCAAAATGCGACAAATGCCTCGCGCACAATGCGCTCGGCCTCGTCGAGCGAGCAGTTTAGCCGACCGCCGGCGGCATTGAGATGGCCGCCGCCGTTGAAGAACTGCTCCGCCATTTTGTTGGCCGGAAAATTGTCAACCGAGCGGATGCTCACCCACACCAGATTGTCGCGCTCGGTGTCTTCGCGCAACGAGAGCGACACTTTCATGCCCTTGATTTGCAGCGGCATGTTCACCAAGCCTTCAGCATCGCCCTTGAGGTAATGGAATCGCTTCAGGTCGCGACGCGACAGCGCGAAGTAGGCCGCATGCTTATCGGCAAAAACGTTGAGTTTGGTATAGAGCACGTAGCCGATGAGCCGCATGCGCCACTCGCTGTAGTTGTTATACACGCTGCGGTAAATCTTGTCCTTGTTGATGCGCTTGGTGAGCAGCTGACTGATGATGAAATAGATTTCGGGCGTGGTGCTGTTGTAAGTAAAGCCGCCCGTATCGGTCATCATTCCGCAATAGATGGGCACCGCTATCTTACGGTCCATTTGCTCGAAACCTCCCAACTGCCAAATCAGGCGGAACACCAGTTCGGCTGTGGAGCACAACTCCGGGTGCGAGATGCTCAGCGTCATGCCAGGCTCGGGGCCAAGGTGGTGGTCGATGAGCACACGCTGAGCCTGGCTCGCGCGCAGGTCGTCGCCCATCTTCTCGCCCAGACGGTCAATGGCGTTGAAGTCCATGCAGAACACCACATCGGCCGTGCTGAGCAACAGTTGGGCCTGCTCCACATGCTTGTCGTAGCGCAAAATGCGCTCCACGCCCGGCATCCAATGCAAGAAGTCGGGAAACATGTCGGGCACCACAATGCGGGGATCCTTGCCTTGCTGCCGCAGATACTCGGCCCACGCCAATGACGACCCGATGGCATCGCCGTCAGGATTCTGGTGGCAGCAGACAACAATATTCGCAGCCTCGGCAATGATTGTACGCAGTTGCGCACACTCATTCTCTGAAAGCAGATTGATATTCAATTGTCAATTATAATTATTAATTGTCAATTATCAATTGTCAATTATTAAAAAAGTTTCTCGGGGTAAACGCCGTCGGCAACAAGCTGGCCAATGCGCTCAACGGTGCCTTCGCGGTCGGCAGCGTAGGTGACACCAAACCACTTCGACGTGGTGTCGAGCACCTTCACCGTAGCCGTTCCCTCACCAATGAGTTTGTTTACCATGAGCGGAATGAAGAATTCGGCCTTCAGGTTCTGCATGTTTTTCGGGTCGCTCAGGAATTCCTTGAAATAGGACTCACTGTGCTCGAAATAGTCAGGCGTGAAACCCCACATATTCATCGAAACGGGCGTATTGTCGTCAACAACCACCCAACGGCCCTCTTCATCCTTATAGCGGATAGGCTCGGTGGCAGCACCCGCGTTAGAACCGTCCTCGGCACAACGCACAATCTCGGTGCGCTCCACCACGGTGGTAAGATGTTCCTGCTCGTCCTTCGAGCAGATGCCGCGAGCCACGGTGCCGTTCTCACTCAGCGTGTTGCCCACGCGGAAACCTACCATGGCATATTGGTTCTTGGCGCCCTCGGGCAGTTCGCTGAGGAAACGGCCAATCACCATGAAGGCATCGCGATTGTAGAAGTCATCGCAGTTGATGACGCAGAACGGCTCTTTGATGACTTCCTTGCCCATGAGCACGGCGTGGTTGGTTCCCCACGGCTTCACGCGGCCTTCAGGACAGCTGAAGCCTTCGGGAAGCGCGTCGATGCTCTGGAAACACAGTTCGCAGGGAATCTTATCCTCGTATTTGGCAAGAATCTGCGTGCGGAACTGCTCTTCAAAGTCCTTGCGGATGACCCAAACAATCTTGCCGAAACCGGCCTGAATGGCATCGTAAATACTATAGTCCATAATGGTCTCGCCGTTGGGGCCCAGACCGTCGAGCTGCTTCAGACCGCCATAGCGGCTGCCCATGCCAGCAGCAAGCAAAAACAATGTTGGTTTCATGTTGTCAGTTTGTTTTTTTATAATTTTCGTCTAACTGACTGCAAAAGTAGCTATTTTTCTCGAATTAAAAGCAAGTAACCCAAAGAAAGTGACTTTTTCCTTTATTGGAATGCCCGAATCAACAACAACATCTCTCTTCACAATTCAAATGATTCTCGAGATTACGGATTTATCTCACGGCATTACGAAAATAGTTCACGACTTTACGGAAATATCTCTCGGCGTTACGGAAATAATACACGGCGTTATGAAAATAATTCACGGCGCGGCTCCGAAATTCTCTAGAAAATTTCGGAGCCGCGCCGTGAGATAATATTGTCAACGGGCGTGACAAAAAAGAAAAGCGCGATGCTAGTGAGGCAACGGCTTATTTCACCACCACCTTGCGGCCATTCACCACGTAGATGCCTTTCGGCAGCTGGCTGCCCTGCTGCGGCAAAGCTACACGACGGCCTTGCAGGTCGTAAATGCCAAGTGCAGTGGGAGTTCCTGCAGAAACGGCGGCCGACTTGATAGCAGTTGGATCTTTGCGCTCGACATCAAAAATAAGGGCCACGGTCTTGGCGTTGCCAAGTAGTTTGCTTGGATTACCTTCAATGCCAATCAAATCAAGTGGTATCAACGGTACCATAGTAGAAGAGCGTAGCCCAAGCGTACAAAAGATGTTGTCGTCGGTCGTCACATCATCTGCAATAACGACTTTGCCTTTGAGGGTACTCATGTCACTGATGTCGATGGTGCAGAGGTCTTTCTTAGCTTTGCTCATCAACTCGATGTGCCCATTCAGTACTTCTGAAAGTTCATTCTTGAACAGCACCGCCTCCTCAGCATACAGAGCTACCATTCCAACGAGCTGTTGGGCGGTGAAGTCGCCTGGCTCTAAGGGACCGTCTTTCAGCACGATGGTGATGTCGGCCTCTCTGGCATTGGCGCGGGTGTCTTGCGCAAACAGGTTCGTGGTTATGGCCACGAGCAACAATAAAAGTGTAAATGATTTTTTCATCTTTCTTTGGTTTTTATTAGTGATTAAACGATTTTTTGTTGAGATGATGCGCTGAATGTGCAATGGTCAGAAGGGATATCCAATGGCGAAATGGATGGTGCGCGCGTCCTTGAACGGATTCACGTTGAAATAGCCCGAACGGCCCGTGTCATAAGGAGCGTGAAGACCGATACCCCAGTCGAGACGCAACACGAGGAAGTCGAGGTCGTAGCGAAGACCCACACCTGTGCCGAGGGCGAGCTGTCGCGGCAGGTTTTTGAGTTTGAAAACCTCATTCTCCAGCACGTCGCTGCTGGTTTCATCGGTGTAGCCGTACCTGAAATCCCAAACATTGCCGGCATCAAGGAACAGCGCGCCATGAAGATTTCCGAACAAACGCGTGCGATATTCCAGATTGGCCACAAACTTGATTTGTCCGTTCTGCATCAGATAAGACAACAGCCGCGAGTCCTTGCTCGAAAGGTCGGCTACGGGCTGGTAGGCACCGGGACCCAATGTGCGAACGGGGAACGCACGGACACTGTTGGCACCGCCCGCATAAAAACGCTCGCTGAAAATGGCCACATCGCTGTTGCCAAAGGTATGGATGACACCAGCATTGATGTGCCCCACCACACGCGAGTAGGGGCTGAGCGTCCAGGTTTTGGTGAAGTCGGTTTCGGCCCTGACAAACTGCGAATAAGGATTCTTGAACATTTTCTTATGCTTCTCTTTCCAGCTGTGGCCCGCAATGGCGTAGCCCAGTGAAATCAGGTTGCCTGCCTCCGACAGGGTGGTTTCCCAGCGTATGGGGTTGGCTGTGCCTGCAGGACTGGTGTAGGTGTAGGTATAGCGCATTTCGGGCACGAAATAGTCGCTCACCATGGTGCTCATGTAGGGATTGTCGATGACCAGCGAGTCGAATTTCTCCGAGTGGCTGTTCATAAACTGATACTTCACGGTAAGCGGACTGAACTCGTGGCGGCTGCTCACCGAGGTCTGCCAGCGATAGGTCCACTCGCCCGACACCACGTGCATCTTGTAGTAGCCAGGACGACTGATGATGTCGGTGGAAACCTTGGCCAGGGTAGAGGGCGTAGTGTAGAACCGGCGGCGACGGCGGCGACGATTGTCGGATGTGCCTGCAGCAGATGTCTGCTGACTGCGCGGAGTGCGGCGCACACGGTTGCCACCAAAGAAGGGTGCGATGATACGCGGAAACTCCAGCGAGGCATCGGCACCATACTCGTAGGTGTTCATGCCGGCGCTGTTTTTGCCTGTCTGCCACTCGTAAGAGCCGTGCAGGTTGATGTCGAACTTTTCGCCCCCCCTGAAGGCATTGCGCTTGGTGAGGCCAAGACGCAGCTCGGGTCCCATGCGCCCGATGGTGCGGTTCACGAAATTGGTCTCAATGTAGGTGTCGTAGGGCTTATCGAGTATGCAGTTGATATTGAGGTCGAGCGTATCGCAGGTGGCCGTGGTGTCGCGGGGCGTAAAGCTGAAATCCACCATGCTGAACAGTCCCATGGCATTGATTTTGCTGACTGTTTCCATGTAGTTGTCGTAACTGAACAACTGCCGGCGACGCAGCCGCATGCCGCCCAAGATGACGCGCGGACGCAACTGGGGCTTGTCGCCCGTATAGCGTACCGTCAGCGAACGGCGCACCAGACTGTCGGTGGGCTGCTCCATGAACGACTTGCGTATATCGAGACGAACGCGACCTACGTACCACTGGCGGGTGGCTTCGGGCGGAATTGCGTCAGCCAGCTGCAACCGCAGCTGCGCATGGCCCGGCACCTGCAGCGTGTCGGCAAAGTAAGAGGCATAGCTCGGCTGGAAATAATAATATCCGTTGTTGCGCAGAAGGGTGCTCAGCCGCGAACGTTCGGCGTCGAGTCTTCCCACGGTGAACGGGTCGCCCTTGCGAATCATGGTCTGGTCGGCGGTGGCTGCTATCAGGCTGTCGGCTGTGGCCGGAAATCCCACATAGCTCATGCTGTCAACCATAAACAAAGGTCCCATGTTCACTGTATAGCCAATCTTGCTCTTTTTCGGATTTTTCTGCGGCACGGCAGCGTAATCTACTTTTCCGTGGAAATAGCCGTGATTCTTTAGCACCGACTGTGCCACCGAGGCGCGCAGAGCCGGATTCACCATACTCATCAGCACGGGCGGCTTGCCAAACGCTTTGGTCATCCATTTTCCGAATCCCGTTTCCGACTTGCTGTAAGCATTCCAAATCCACAGACCGTAGGGGAACGGCGTGCGGTAGTAGCTGCTGCCAAACAATGCCCCGTTGGGCGCGGTGGCCAAGGCGGCGTCGATTTCCTCGCGAGTGGTCACGAAGTTGTCGTTCTTCTCGTAGTTCTGATAGTCAATCTTGGTAAGTCCGATGAAGAGCTGATCGTCGTCGGGAATATTCGCTGTGGTGGAACAGCCCGCCAGCACGAGCAGGCACAATAACAGCAGCCCCGCACCGCCACAGGCGGCAAGGGTTCTCAGCGAGTGTCTTATGGCGTGAAAAATATTTCTGTTCATGGTTTTCGGCTGTTTATGGTGTCAACGGTCTGCGTCGCCTGAGCCGACGGTGTTGTGCCCGTTGCTGCGGAACCTGGCGACACAGGAGCTGACGGAGTGGTACCACGTGGTGGCAGCATAGTGGCCTTGTCGTTCTTCAGTGTGAAGATATCCTTGAAATGCTGCAACGAACGGCGCCAAATGAAGCCAGCACCATAGAGCTGGGTGTAGCCGTCAATCCAGTCGTAGGTATTGTTCTGGAAGAATAGTTTGACGTACTTGTTGGCGGTGTCGTCGAGACGGTATTCAAGTGCCACATTGTCGAAGAACGAGTCGTCACGGTTGTCGAGTTCCGCACCAGTAGAGACCTTGCCTCCCACCGAAATTTTCAGGCGGTTATTCCAGAGCCGCTTGGCAAACTTAAACGAATAGTCGGTGTGCTGGCTGCCGCTGGCGTCGGTTGAGTTGTCAACGCCAAACGAAATATCAATGGTGCGCAACGCATTGCCCGTGATATTGTTAATCTCGCTGTTGAGGAAGGTATTCAGCGCACTGTTCAGCGAGAACGCACTGGTATTGCCGTCGGCCAGGTACATGCCCGTGGTAAGCAGCGACACAGCCAACTTGCCGCGCTGCTCCTTGCTCATAGACATCAGTTCGCTGTGCAGCGCCATGTCCTCGGGCGCGTCGAGGGTGAACTCCAGCCCCATGTCGTTGAGCGTCTTGGTAACTATCACACCACAGACGAACATCACGCTATGCCCCACTCCACTCGTGTTGGTTACGGTGGCCTTGGTGGTTTCGGTGGCGGTAATGTTGAGCGTCGGGTTCATGGGGTCTCCCGTAAACTCCAGATAGCTGCCGTCTTGTATGACGAACGTCTTGAGCGGAATAATAGGCAACGAGTATTTCATCTCGCCATTGTTCAGCGTGTATCGCCCATTGAGGCGCAAATGGTCGGCAGGAGTATATTGCATGCGCAGGGTGCCGCCGCCCATGAGGTCGATGTAGTTGGAGTGGTCGCTGTTGAGGTAGGCCATAATGTGGGCACCCTGCGACACGTCGATGGTCATGTCCATTTTGAAGCCGTCGAGCTGCGGGCGGTTGATAACCACCTCGGTGGTGTCGCTGAAGTCGGTGAACTTCACCAGCTCGTCGAGTTGGTTGTCGGTGGTCAGCGGTGAGTCGCGCAGAATGTAGCCCATGTCGGTGGTGCCGAGCACATCGAGCCGCCCCCGCATGGAAAGACGGTTGACCGGTCCGCTCATTCGCCCGAAGAAATTGACGAAAGCCTTGCCGAAAGCCACTGACCGATAGTTTTCCTGGGCATTGATAATCTGGAAGTTCTGCGCCCGCATGCGCAAATTCACCATAATATTGTCGAGATTGCTGAAATCCACGTCGCCTTGCACGTTGAGGGGGTTCTCGTTGTGCGAATAAACCTCGAAATTCTCGAAGAGCAGATGGCTGCCCACAATTCGGACGGGGTCGTTGGCGAAACGCATCTCCACACCGTAGGGCACACTGGCAATGTACGACGAGTCGAGAAACACCTCGCCGTTGACTTGCGGACGGTTGAGCGGCCCTTTGATGCTGATGTCGCCCTCGGCATAGCCCCGGAGGGCGAACAACTGGTCGGGAATAAAGCCATTGACCAGCGAAAGCGGCAACCGCTCGAGTGTCAGATTGGCATCGAGTGCGCCTTTGCCAACACTGCTGTAGGTACCCACGATGGTGCCTATCTCCTGGTCGTCGCGCAACAAGCGGCCGTCAATGTAGTGCGAGCCGTCCTCGCGGGGCATATACACAAACTCGGTACTCAGATTGCCCATGGGACAGTGCTCGTAGGTGAGTTTCTCAACGGCCAACGACGACGACACCGACAGTTCGTCGCGCGTCTGAATGACGTGGAAGTCACCGTCCATCATGCCCGTCACGTAAGGCGTATAAGGCAGCACCGACAGGATTTTCTCCAAGTCGAAATGGTTCATGCTCACCGTTAAGTCTTGCAGCGCCTCCAGGTTGTCGTCGTTGGTATATACCTGCACGCCTTCGCCCGCGTCACCCTTCAGAATAAGATGGGCCGACACGCGTTTGTCGTTGGTGAGGTAGAGATAGTTGTCGTCGTTGATTTTGAATTTTTTGTAACCCAAGATGGGGTCATCGGTATCGAGGTGCATGCGTATGCCATTGGCATCCATGGCTGCCTCGGCTCCCAGATTGACACCCAGTTTGTTGTTGGCATCGTAGAGTTGCACCTTGAGCGCCGAACCGTGCTCTGTGAGTCGTCCGTTGAGCAGCGCATTAAACGTATATTGTGGGTTCTTTTCGTTGTTGCGCACCTGTGCACGATAGTAGGTATTCACGCTGTCGGACTCCACGTAGAGGCGCACCGTGTCGAGTTGCATGCTGTCGGCCAGCAGACGGTTGAACTGGGCATAGCCATTGAGGCCTTCGGCGGGCGACATACGCATGTCAATCTGTGCCTCGTCGAACTCGTAGCCTTCGCCCTTCAGCAACCGACAGAAGAAATTGTTCTTGCCCGACGTGAGCTGCACACGGGCGTTGGGCAACCGTTCGCGCAAGGCCACCTGGTCGATGGTGCGATTCTTGATTTGCGACTGCACATTGGCCATCAGCCGGTCGTAGTGGCGGAGCAACTGCTGATAACCGCCACTGGCATCGGCATTGAGGTAGAAGTCGCCACAGCTCACCACGGCGTGGGTGGTGTCGCGGCGGGTGAGCACGTCGAGGGTAATGTCCTCTGGACGATAAACATGGGCCGAGTCGCGAATAACCACATCGCCCACGGTGCCCTGCACCATGTAGTAGTCTTTCATGTCGGTGGCTATATCCACGTGGCCGCAAAGGGCGGCTGTCAGCGGGCGGTCCATGATTTTCAGTCTGAACAGGTCGGCATGGGTCAGGTCGGCTCCAATGGTGGCGTTAATGTTTTTGGTGTTCATCAGCGCGTCGAGAGCAATCTGCCCTTTCAGCAACGGATTATCGCTGTCTATCAGAGCCTTGCAGCGACCGTTGCGCACGGTGGCATCGGCTTTCATGCCCGAGAGGTTGTAGCCTCCGTAGTTGAAATCGCGTATATTGGCCTTGGCGGTGAGTTGCGTACGGGGAGAGAGGAAATCGGTGCCCGAACCACGGGCATCAATGGTGCCGCTGAACGCACTCAGTCCCTTGTTGGGCACAAAGTGCTGCAACTGCAGGCGGTCGGCATCGAGTTTGGCCGTGTAGGTCATCGTGCGTGTATCAATGTCGGCCTTGGCTTTGAGCCGGCCTTTTCCCTCGGTGGCCGTGAAGTCGGCGGCATACTGGGGACCGTTGGCCTTGAAATTGCCTTTTACACCGATGCCCTGCGGAATGCGCACTTGACTGGTGACATCTTTGGGTAGTAGAGCGGTGACAAAATCGAGATTGTGGGTAGTGGCATCGAGATTGACATCGGCGCGCAACCGGTTCATGTCTGTAGGATTGGCAATGTAACCGCTGGCGTTGGCCTTGAAGGCTGTGGGCAGATTCACATTGAGCCCGGCAAAGTTGATGTACTGCATATTGCCCTGGGCCACGCCTTTGACAGTGAGCAGCTGGTTGGGCCAACGGCGCACAAAGTCGGTGGGCATGCCGCCAAGAAATCGCATAATGTCCTGCTTGCCGAAGGTGCCGTCGAGGCGGGTTCGCAGCTGGCCGGGCTGTTTCTCGTCGAAGGTGTTCAGATCCATTTCGAAGTCGGCAGCCAACTCCGACTCTGAGGTTTTCAGGTGCAGGTTGGGCAGCATCACCTTAGCGGAATCGAGGAGCACGGGGCCGCTGATATCCTCCACACGCAGACCGCTTTTCTCCTCAAAACTGGCATTGCGCACGCGCAGGTTCAGGTGAGGAGCAGCATAGGTGAGCGAGTCAATTGCCAACTGAATGTTCGACAATTGCAAATGGTTGTAATCGAGCCCGTTGACAGGTTTCTCAAAACGATTGTCATAGGCCAGGCTCCCGTCTTTCCAGTCGAGGCGATTTACCTCGTAGCGGCCTGCCTCCAGATCGAAGAACCCGTTGTTGGCGGCAACATCCTTCAGGTCGGCCCTGATGCGAAGCGTGTCGCCGGGCATCGTCACTGCCACCTGGCTGCGCTCCACCTTCAGCTGGTCAACCATGATTTTCCAGCGGTTCTCTGTTTCGGTGGTGTCATTCGATGTGCTGTCGGTCAGCGCCACATGAATGTTGGCATCGGCCAGCCGCGCGTTGCCTACGCGCAGACGGTCGTTATTCAGGTCGATGCCTGTTGCGGAAGAATTGGAGTCTGACGAACTGAGAGAGAGTTCGCCCACAGTGCCCTTCACGTGGGCCTCGGCAATCATATTGGTGGTGTTCAGCTTCACGTCGTGCAACTGCAGACGGTCAATCTCCACCTGCTTCTTGAACAGCGGTTTCAGCTGCACGTTGACCACGGCCTTCCCGATGGCCGCCACCGTGTCGGGCGGCTGAATCACCTTGACATCCTCGATGCCAAGGTTGAGCGGAAACTCCAGCCTGACGTGCCCCACGCTGATCTCCATGCCTGTCTTCTCCGAAGCATACGCCGCCACATGCTTCACCGCCCAATTCTGTACTGGGGGAAGGTAAAGCAGCACCGTCAGCAATAAAAAGAGAAGAATGGGCACCAGCACGGCAACGCCCACCCACTTCAACACTTTTTTCATGTCAAGCGCATTATCTCAATGCAAAAGTAAAGAAAAAACTTGGAACAGCCAATAATTACAACAAAAAAACTCTGGCTGAGTGAAAAAACCAGCCAGAGTAGAACATAAACTGCAATTACAGGAACAAGTTGTAACCTGTGATTACTTCACCACCACCTTGCGCCCGTTCCGGATATACACGCCGCGCTGCTGGGGGCGGGTTCTCAATTGTTGGCCGTCGAGCGAATAAAATGGTGCATCAGCTGCCGAAACGCTGTTCATCAGGCTGACAGACTCACTGGTGGTAGGCTCAACAAGTATCTCGTCGCATACTTCTTCGCCATCTAAAACCACCATTCGCTCCTCTTCGTCGAAGAAAGCACCAGCAGGCGTAGTGATGGCACAGTCAACAAGCGTGAGGCTCTTCAAATCACAGAATGTCTCACCTACCCATGTGCCCCGGCTCAGCTCCTCGGAGCGACTTTTGGCATGCACCGTTGAGGCATCTATCGTCAGGTTTAAGGTTTGAGTACCAGAACCATTTCTATAGCCGAGGATGGGATAATAGCCTGTCAAGTCGAGTGTGCATCCTCCACTCACAGTGAGGTTTGCATCATCTTCCGAGGCATTGCTTTCAATGCAACGAACGTTGTCAACATCGGTTGTAATCTTGAGCGAGCCGTCGCCACGGATGGTAAAGTTACCGGGATATCTATAGTAAATACCAGTCTGATACTCGAAGGGCAGCGTTATCACGTTGGTGCCCTTCAGCACAATGTCGAATTTGGAAGCGAAGATGAAGAACGGAGAATGGAGCGACCCCATCACCATCTCCAGGTCCTCGAGCGTGATGGTGAGGTTTTCTTTGTCGAACGTCACTTTGCCGCTCTTGATGTCGCTGTTGGTGGTTGCGTCGAACACCTTACTTTCCCACACAGCACTTCCACAAAAACTAAAAATCTCCTGTGCCTGTACATTTGTGCAGACAACCATAAGGAGCAGCATGGTAAACGAAAGTTTTTTCATCATTTTCACAATTGTTTGAGGTGGTTATACATTATTGACTTTGATAAAGAAAGGAATACTCACCGCCCTAACAAAGACTACCATGGCATCCTTACACCCCGAACACGCCGAACAGCGTGCCGTCGGGCAGCGGAGCCTCGACTACGATGGGCTGACGGGACACGGGATGCTGGAACTCCACACGGCGGGCCAGCAGGGCGATGCTGCCGTCGGGATTGCTGCGGGGCGAGCCGTACTTCAAGTCTCCCTTGATGGGCATGCCAGCCTTGGCCAGCTGACAGCGAATCTGGTGGTGGCGGCCCGTAAGCAACTGAACCTCAAGCAGCTGGTAGCGGTCGCTGCGCCCGATGACGCGGTAGCGCAGCTTGGCACGCTTGCTACGGGGCACCTCGCGGGGATAGGCGTAGCTCTTGTTCTGCTGCTCGTTGCGCACGAGCCAGTGCTCCAGCTCGTGCCACTCGTCGTCGGCATCGGCTGTCTTGGGCACAATGGCCCAATAGGTTTTGTGCACCTCGCCGCTGGCAAACATCTGGTTGAGCCGCGTGAGGGCTTTCGACGTGCGGGCAAACACCACCAGCCCCCACACGGGGCGGTCGAGGCGGTGGACAACGCCCAGAAACACGTTGCCTGGCTTATGGTATTTCTCCTTGATATACCTTTTCACCGTTTCCGACAGCGGTTCGTCGCCGGTCTTGTCGCCCTGCACAATCTCGCCGCTGCGCTTCGAGACGATGATGATGTGGTTGTCCTCGTAAACTACTTGCATACGTCAGTTTTTATTTTCTGTTGGCAAAGATACGAAAAACGAGCGAAACGTAAAAGAAAAAAGGGATGAACTTTTCAGAGCAAAGCACGACGTACTAATTTTCTAGAGAATCTGAATGTATCGCCGTGAAATATTTTTTTATTATCGTGGTTTAGAAAAATAACGTCGGGAGATAATAAGAAATTCTCTAGATAATCTTCTTGTAAAATCTGGCATTAAGTTTGGGGCATCAAAAAACCCGCGCAGAAAGCACGGGTTTAGGGCTGTGAAAGCACAGCCGGTCTGTTTGTTGGGTTGTGGAGGAACTTACATGTTCATACCGCCGTCAACCTGAATCACCTGACCAGTGACATAACTCGAAAGGTCGCTGGCAAGGAACGTAGCCACGTTGGCGATGTCCTCAACGGTACCACCGCGGCGCAGAGGAATCTTGTTGATCCACTCCTTGCGGATGTCGTCGGGCAGGGCCTGCGTCATGGCTGTGTCGATGAAGCCCGGGGCAATGGCGTTGGCGCGGATTCCGCGCGAACCAATCTCCTGGCCGATGCTCTTGGCCAAAGCAATCAGACCAGCCTTCGAGGCTGCATAGTTGCACTGTCCGGCATTGCCATGAACGCCCACCACGCTGGCCATGTTGATAATAGAACCGCTGCGCTGGCGCATCATAATAGGAGTGCAGGCATGGATGAAATTGAATGCCGACTTCAGGTTCACAGCTATCACTGCGTCCCACTGAGCCTCGGTCATACGCATCATCAGGCCGTCCTTGGTGATGCCGGCGTTGTTGACAAGAATGTCGATGGCACCAAACTCAGCCTTCACCTCGTTGACAACCTGCTCGGTCTGAGCAAAGTCGGCTGCATTGCTGGCATAGCCTTTAGCCTTTACTCCCTTGGCAGCAATCTCAGCCTCGGTGGCCTTGCCATTCTCGTCGATAACCAGGTCGGTGAAAGCCACATTGGCTCCCTCTTCGGCAAACTTCAGTGCGATAGCCTTTCCTATACCGCGGGCTGCACCCGTAATGAGCGCAGTCTTACCTTCTAATAAACCCATTTCTTTTCTTTGTTTTTTATGTGTTAATAAAATGATTTCGAGTGATTTACTTAATATTGTTCTTTCCCAGCGCGCCATATACCACCTTGGCAACCAGCGGTTTGCTAGTTTCCGGGGTCATGCCGTGGCCCAAACGGCCGCAGATGTAGGGCACTTCCAGTCCTTTGATACAATAGTGCGTGATGTCGGCAACCAGTTCAATATTCTCAATGTCAAATTCGCCGTCGGCCTTGCCATCAGCATACACTTTGCGGAAAATCTCCAGTTCGTCTTCATCAAAATTCTTCCGGACCTTCTCCACCATCCAGATATTACGGAAAAAGGCAGCGCGCAAGTTACCGTTGCGCATCACCGTCTCCTTAATCATATTCAGATGGGTATAAATAAGCTCAATGATTTTGTCCTGAGGACGAATCTTCTTAGCCGCAACCTCGTCCATTTTCTCAGACAAACGCTCCAGCTCCGACTCAATCACCGCATAATATACATCCTCTTTGCTCTTAAAATAGGTGTATAGCGTACGGCGGCCCTTGCCCGAAGCCACGGCGATGTCGTTCATCGTTGTGTTCTCAAGACCATTTTTGGCGAACAGTTGCCGGGCTACATCCACCAGCAACTGACGAGTTTTTGATATTGACATGTCACAACCTCCTATTACTTTCTAATCTCTATACTAATCTCTATTGAAAAATGCACATAGCATTTAGCGTGTGCAAAAGTAAAAAGAAAAAATGATACCACCAAATATTTTACAAAAAAAATTGCTATGAGTTAGGAGGTAAGAGTTAGGAGTTAAGAGTTAGGAGTTCAAGAAGTTCAAGAAGTTCAAGGAGTTGCAAGACAATAGTCTCGTCAACGATGACTCCTAATTCCAAACTTCTAACTCCTCACTCCTAACTCCTAACTCCTAACTCATCAGATGTAATACTCGGCCGAATCGACGAGGCCTGCACGAAGGGCATAGCGGGTGGCCTCGTGGACATTGTTGACGCTGATTTTCCTGAAGATGTTCTTGCGGTGGGTGTTGACGGTGTGGAAGCTGGAGAAGCGCTTCTCGGCAATCTCGCGTGTGGTCATTCCCATGGCGATGTCTTTCAATATCTCGCGCTCGGTGTTGGTGAGCCTTGCACCGTCATCGGGGGCGGCGGCAGGCGCAAGCAGCAGTTCGGTCATGCGCTGGCAGATATAGCGCTGGCGGGCAATGGCATAGCGGATGGCCTGACTGATTTCGTGAAGGGGCGAC
Source organism: uncultured Prevotellaceae bacterium (assembly GCA_900315565.1). Classification (GTDB taxonomy): domain Bacteria; phylum Bacteroidota; class Bacteroidia; order Bacteroidales; family Bacteroidaceae; genus Prevotella. Next base: position 80,885 of record OMZS01000018.1, read on the forward strand.
TCTTTGAGGAGTACACTGATCTGACTCCACGAGGCTACGATACGGCGCACAAAGTCCTGACTGAGATCCTCGGAGAACAGCACCCAGCGCGCCTGCGCAAAACGCTGGCACAAAATGAGCAACTCCTCGGCATCGTTGATGTCGAAGAGCGTGTAGTCAAGAAGTACCACCGAGTCGGGATACTTCTTGAGCTGTTCAATGAGCGAGGCTTTGTCCTCGGTGTATTTCAGCCGCGCGTCTTCGATGGTCTGACAGACATACATCAGTCCTGCACGGGTGATGTCCTGACGGTCGGCTAAGCATATATTTATCATTTTTTCTGTTTTTTCCTAGAAAGTCATTCTCACCATCATTCTGATGCCATCCTTGTTGGCTGTTGGCAAGTCGAGGTATGACATACGGCGTACGTACTCCACGTGGAGAATCTTGAAGATGTTATGCACGCCGGCAATGAGCTCCCAATAGGGTTTCTTCTTATCCATGATGTAGCTTCCGTAGGGGAAAGGCATCAGGTCGGCATCGTTGACGTGGTGGCCAAGATAGGGGTTGTTTTTGTCAGAGAGGTCGCCCCAAAGACACTTCACACCGATGTACTCGCGCCACTTGAGTTTTTTGAGTAGCGGAATGCGGTTGAATATCTTTCCGTTCATATCCCACGAAATGTCGAGCGAGGCGTAACGGTCGTTCAAGAACTCCATATTGTTCACCAGGTTGAAGGTTTCGTCCTGAATGATGTACGACAGGTTGGAGGCCGGCATGAGCAGCAGCGGATAAGGCACCTTGGTCCACTGGATGCCGCCTTTTATATAACAGTCTATTTTTCCCCAGCTCTTCATCCAGAAGCGCTTGTAGATGCTGGCATCGGTGACGTGGTAGGCATAGCGGGCGCCGAGCACGCCTTTCAGTCCGATGGTATGGCCAATGGTGAACACGGGCGCGTCGAGGTTCATCTTGATGCGGCGCTGCTTGGTGTTGATAAACGTCTCGCCAGGGGCAAAGCGCAGCTCGCCATGAAGCTCGGTGGTGCGGAACTTGCCGTGGTGCAGATTGTCGGGGAAGAGAGCAGCCTGTGCGTCGGCCACTGCGGGCGCCCAGTCGGCGGCAGCATTGGCTGGCGGCGCAGCCTTGAGCAGCTCGAGCTGTCGGTTCACGTCGGCGATGCTGGCAAAGTAGAGGTCGCCCGTAGCCTCGTTTTCCTCAGTTTTAAGGCTGAAGGTGGTCTTAAATCCCCAGTCTTCCTCGCGTTCGAAGGTGATTTCCTGCCGGTTGTAGAACATCATCTTCTCGGCTTTACTCCATTTGAAGGCAGTGAACACGTTATCCTTGTCGGTGCGCATGAATTTGTCGGTAGGCGCGCAAACATCGTAAGTGCTGGTGAACGTAAGGGTGCGCTTGGGAAACTCGCGGGGCAGATACTCTTTCTTGTTGAACGAGTAGGTGAGCTCGCCCTTGTAATAGTTCTTCTTGCTGCGCCAACCATGGGCCAGATAGCCCGAGGCAAAGAAGTGGGGATTCAGGTGCGCGTTGGTCTGCGCACTGATACGGGTGCGCAAGCCATCAACAAAGTTCTTCGAAATCATGGTGTTCACAGGGCCTATGTCCACATAGTTTTTCTTACCCTGCGGACTGGTTTCCACAAAGTTCTCAACCAAGGCCTTGATGCCGAAGATGAAGTATTTGAATCCCTTGATTTGCTCGATGTTGTGGATGAAAGCATCCATAGAGCTCTCACCCTTGGTCAGTTCCACGCCTCGGTACTGGTTCCAGAAAGCCTCGTCGCGCATCATGGCATCGGCGTCGCGCCGCTCTTTGGCCTTGCCTTTGAAAAGCTGCTTGGGCAACTCGTCGAAAGCATAGTCGCTGAGCCTCGTGGTACGGATGACGAGGGCTTTGCTGAGAAACTTGGTCAAGGCCATCTCAACAAACATGTCATCTACCGAGAGTGCCCACTCGCCGTTGGGCAGACGGGTGTACTCCTGCATCACTTGCAGGTTCTCCACAAAGTTGACGTCGCTGCGCTTGGGTATGGTCAGGTTGCAGCGCTTCACGTGCAGGGTGGAGTCGCAGAGCACGTAGATTTCGCCACGGAATCCGAAGTCCTGCTGATTGTTGGGAATGAACTGCAGATGGTAGCACAGGTCTTTATCCACATAAACCGTGTCCTCGATGTAGAAACGGTAGAAGGCAATGGCATCTTTGCCAATGGGGCTTGTGAAGGGATACTGCAACAGGCGCACCTGGTCGTCGTAAATGTCAACATCGGTGAAGATGTCTTTCAAAGCAGTGTTCAGAATGTCGCCCGTCTCAATGAGATGGTTGATGCCGGTAGAGTTTTGTCCCTTGATGATGCTTCGTTCGGTGCGTGGGCTTTTGCGGTAAATTTTCTGTGTGACGGTCTCGTCAACCGAGATGGGCAGTATCAGCTTTTTGGTATAGGGCGACGGCTCCACCTGGTTGAGCAACCACTGGTGTTTCTTGAAGAGCGACGACTCCAGGTCCTTGGGAGTGAGGTCGTTGAAGGCCAGGGTAATTTTCTGATACTTGTTGTACTGATAGTAGTCATGGTTCTCCAGCCGTGTTTTCTTCTTGGCGGCTATCACACGCCGCATGAGCTCAACGGCAGGGTTGTCTTTGCGGCTGTACTTCTTTTTCTTCGACTTCACCACCACGTTCTGCAGCGTCTTGGTTTCGGGTTTCAGCTTCACATTGAGTGTCGAGGGTGTTTTGCTGTCGATGAGCAGGCGCACCCGCTCGTAGCCGATGGCCGAAAAGGTGAGATACCACCCGTTGTGGCGCTCAATGGTGTAGCGGCCTTCGAAATCACCCGACACGGCCACATGGTGGCCCTGATAAATGACGCTGGCCGAGGCAATGGTGTCGCCCGTATAGGCATCGGTAACGACACCGCTGATCTGGGCAGCCACATTCTGGGCTACCAGCCAAAGCACCAGCATGAGGGTTGTTTTCTTGAGCCGGAAAGTATGGAATTTTGACTGTTTCATAATCATCAATGTTCTATCTGTCACTCCGTTGTTTATTATTGTTTTTGTGTTATCATAACAGCTGCGCCAAGTCGGTGATTACCTGGTCGGGCACTGTTTCGTCGTAGGTTTCGTCGGTCCATCCCTCGCCCTTGAACCAAACAGTGCGGCAACCGGCCTTGCGGGCGGGGAGTATGTCCTTGTAGAAGCTGTCGCCCACCACTGTAATATCGGACGCGCTCAAAGCACTTCCGGGCATCACGGCCTGCATGGCCTCGACACCCAGTGTGAAGATGCGGGAGTCGGGCTTGCGAATGCCTACCACTGCCGACTCTACCACATGCTCAAACAAATCGTCGAGCTGAAACTCGCGAAGCACCACGCTCATGTTACCATAGAAATTGCTCACCAGCACCATCGGACAACGCTCTCTGAGCCTCAGCAGCACCTCGCGGCTATGGGCCACGGTCTGCCGCACCTCGGCATACAGGTTTTCGAGCAACTGCTGATGGGTTTGCAAATAGAGTTCCTCGGTGGGGTTCCAATAGCCCTGCTCCATCAGAAACTCAAGCTCAATGCGCAGTTTTAGGTCGAGCAGACGGTGGAACGTGTGCGAGGGTTTGACAATGGGCTGGCTTCCCAGCGTACGCTCGGCATGCACGTATGCCTCGCGAAAGTGCTGTTCGCTCACCGCCACTTGCAGCCGCTGGTAGGCATGCCACAGTTTCTTACCCCAGTGGCAACCGGCAGTGTCGATGGTGCCGCCATAGTCGAATATATATCCTTTTATGTTCATTATTCTTTTAAAGTTCAAAGCTCAAAGCTCAATGTTCAATGTTCAAAGCTCAAAGAACTCCCCAACCGCTGGCAGAGTTTCTCATGGCTGTTGTGCATATACACGTAGAGAACGGTGAGCACGATGATTTCGATGAGGAAATACACCCATGGACAGTTGAGCAATGCTGTGATGTAAAGACAAATGGCACGCACATTGAAAGTCAGGATGTTGGTGTATTTCATCAGCGGACGACTGCCAGCGAGAAATTCCTGGCGCACCGATTCTTTCAGCTCAGCATTGCCGTTGTCTCGCCACGCAGCAAAGAATTTTTGAAACTCAGGGGTGCGGTGCTCCTGACTCTTGCAGTAGTTGGCGTAATTGTAGAAAAACATCCGCCCCAGAATGTCGCCCTTGCGCTTCATTTCCTCGTAGGTCTGCCGCTGCTGGGCGTAGTTGTCCAGCTCGCTGCCTTCCTTGCCTTTGAGAAAGAACAGATGAATGTTGCGGTAATAGTCCGAAAGCGAGCTTTGCGGCGAATGGCAAAGAAGACCAGCAACAGCAGCCAGCAGCCAAATCCAGATGCCCCAGCGCATGTCGGTGCCGGGAATGAGTTGCGGCATCATGCGCAGGCAAAGGGCGAAATAAATGCAGAAAAACCACACATCGCCCGAGAAACCGTCGAGCATGCGCCCGATGAGCGTCTTCTTGCCCGTCAGGCGAGCCATCTGGCCGTCGGTGGAGTCGCAGAAGTTGGCCAGCATGAGCAGAGCCACACCAGCCAGATTGTGCCATACATCGGTGCTCACAAACATAACGGCGGCACCAATGCCCAGAAATATAGAGAGTATGGTAATGACGTTCGGGTGAACACCCAGCTTGTTCCAAAACAGGGCAAACACCAGTCCTATGGGCCGCGTGAAATGAACGTCGAGCCACTCCTCGGTGTCATTACTCTTAAACGATGCCTGAAGCATCTCTTTGAATGTTGCCATTTTAAATATTTAATTTTTCATTTATCATTTATCATTTATCATTTAGCGAAGCGCACAAGCTGAGCAATAGCCTCCGCAGCCTCCTCGCGACAGCGCGAAAAACTGGGCCAGTCGTTGAAGTCGATAATGGCAAAGGTGCCGTCGGCACGCACCACACAGTCGCCGCCATACACCTGAACGCCCACCGCGCGGGCCAGCCTTTCAACATGGGCTTGCAGCTGCTGCACATCGAAAGCATAATGGTGAGAGGCACCGTTGCGGCGTTCGTCGCCAAACTTACTGATGCCGTCGTCCGAGGGATAGTAGTAGCGAAACAGCTGCCCGCTGCCTACTCCGTAGAATTTCACCACGTCGCCTTCTACATGCGCACTTCTTACCACATCGGCAATTCCTCGCTCACGAAAAGCTGCCATTACCCGCTGCTCATCGGCCTCGGTGGCACAATACACCACGTCGCCATGCTGCTCGGCCGAGGCATCGCCGCGCTTCAGCCAATAACCTTTGTCGCCCTGCTGTGGTGCCATCGCCACGCCCACGCTCTTCATCAACTGCACAAGGTGGGAACGGCAACAGCACAAGGCTACGCTGTCGGGGGTATTGATGCAACGCACACCACTCGTGCGCTCCATTTGTAACGCACGAGGCGAACGAGCCATCGACAAACACACATCGCCCTCAACCGCCTGCAGGTCGGCCTCTCTCACAAATGCCACATCGGCTCCCTGCTGCCGCAGCGATCCGCCCACGGCATCGAGAATGGCCTTGTCGTTTTCCACCGAGTTGGGCGAATACTGCTCGTCTCTATATACGCAAACTATTTTCAATTGCCTAAACTATTATCTTAGCCACACAGAAACGCCTCGGCCTTAGCGATGTCGCTGGCATGGTCGATGTCGAGCACTTTCGAGAAGGCAAACGCCTTGAGGCGCAAACCGTCGCGGATCAGCGCCCGCTGATAGTTGCGCATACGCGACTCACCGCGCACCATGCACCCATTGAGCGTTCGCAGGGCAGGAGCTGTCAGTCCGTAGATGCCGCCGCTGATGTAGGTGGGGGTGGTAGCAACATGGGGGTCTTCGTTCTTTCGCAACGATTCGTAACTGTCAAAGAATCCCGTGATGTTCATCTCTGCATCGGTGCCCACGTAAAGCGGTTTTTCGTCGTCAATGAAGTCGGTGACTCCCATCAGCCCGTCAATTCCATTCTCTCCGTTGTTGGAAGAAGAATGCTGTGCTCCGCCCGTAGCGGCAATACTTTTGCTGAAGTGTTCCACATAGCCGCGGAAATCGTCTTCGCGGAAGATGGTATCCACCGTGGTGAGCACAAAAGGCTCCTTGTCCATCAGGCTGCTCAGCTCATAAAAACTGTGCATCGAGCTGGGCGTGGTCTTCACCACATACCGCAAGGGCACACGTTGTCCGCTCAACCCCTGACGCTGAATGACGGCCAGATGGTCGCTCACCAGCGGAGTCAAGTTATTGCAAATCACAAGTATCTCGGTAGCGTTGTTATCCATAAACACCCTGATGAGCCTGTCAACAAGTGGCTCACCATTGATGCGCACCAACGGTTTGGGTTCGCCAATGCCTTCGCTGGCCAGCCGCGACCCCTCACCTGCTGCTATGATGGCATATTTCATACAACAATATTTATACCTTATTTAAAACAGGGTGCAAATTTACGGCAAAATACTGATAGCAGAAAACTTTTTAGCAAATTTTTGTTTTCCTTATTGTGTTTAAACCCATTTCTCCACCTTATTTCCTTCCTTTCACTCCTATTTCTTCTTGTCCTCCAAGTAGCGGCGCTTCTTCGCACTCATGGGGCGCGCCTCCTTAGCGGCCTTGGCAGCGGCGCGGGCGGCGTTCTCGGCCTTGCGTTTCTTGACGGCTGCCTGAACCTGACGCCGTTTGATGTCGCGGATGCGCTTTTGCTCCTTCCATTTCTCCCGTCGTTCTTCTCGTGCTTCCTTTTTCTGTTGCTCGCGCTCCTCAATCTCCGCCCTGCGCTTTTCCTTTTCCGCCTCCAGCCGGGCTATCACCCGGGCCTGATATTCGGGATTCGACAGAATGTACTTCCGCGACGGCATGGCCACTATGTCTAAAGCCATTTTCGCTGCTTTGCGGCGGGCGTAATGCCAGCTTCGGCTCACCGCCTCGCACAGCACCGTGCCGTCACTCAGCACAGCCTTCGCCCGGTGCAGCCCGTCGTCAGTCAGTTCCATCTCGAGTGTCAGCCGCCGCCCGTCGGTGCGCTTCACGATGTCGTCGGCCTGCGCCAGCAGGTTGCGGTTGCGCTTCTTGTGGGTCAGCAGATGGCTGTTCTCGCCAATGATGTATTTCGAGATAAACCATTGGCGGGTATCCTCGTCGAGGGTCGTCACGTAGCCATAGATGGCATAAACAAAGATGTGCTTATGCTTCGGTATGTCGAACTTCTCTCCGGCACGTACAAACTGCTGCAGCTGCCACTCGTCGAACTGCCGCTCCAGCCGCTCCTGGCGGAACATATTGCCCAACACGTGCTGTAAGTGTTTGCCGTCGCCTGCGGCATAGCGGAACAACACCTCGCCCACCATGCCCTTAAAAACGAACATTCCCGCAAACACATAGCGGCTGTTGCCTTTACCCTCCTCCTCGTAGAACGAGCTGTGGGTAAGTACCTCACGAAGACGGGCACGCGAAAACATCCGCCGCAGGTCGTTGAACAGCGGGTCTTCCCATTTCTTGAAATTGTCGCGCGGATGTGGTTGCTGTTGTCGTTTCTCGTCTTCCATAGATGCTTTTATCATCTCCCTTCCCTACGGGAAAGGCTACGGGTAGGCGAGCCTTGCTCGGGAATGAGGGGTCGGGGGAGAGGCTTTTTTCTCTTTGCACGGGCAGGCGGAGTCGAACCACCTCTGTCAGATTGGAAGCTGACATTCAGGCCCCGAAAACCTGTGTGCTGCCGTTACACTATGCCCGCATATTTAATTTTTTACTTAAGTTTCGCAAGCTCTCAACTTTTTGTAGTTCAAGAAGTTCAAGTAGTTGCAAGGAGTTCAAGACAATAGCTTTATTCTTGTTTCCTACTTCTGAAAGATGCATCTGAGCAAAGACCGATGTCTTGTAACTCCTTGCAACTCCTTGAACTCCTTGTTTTCTTTTACCTACGAAAGTTGAATTATTTATCTTTCATCTTCTTTTGAGCGGGTGACGGGAGTCGAACCCGCGCCTGCGTATTGGATATACGCCGATCAAGATCTGAAGTCTTGCGTGCTGCCGTTACACTACACCCGCAATATACTGAAAAGCCGTTGGCTATATGGCTTTGATTTCCTCGGCGGTAAGACCTGTTATTTTGCAGATTTCACTTTCTTCATAGCCGCGTAGTTTCATCCGTCTGGCTGTCTGCATGAGACTCTTATAAACAGCCGATTCGGCCTTGGCCTGTTCATCGTTCTCCCATTCTTCCCAGTTTGTCTCGGCAAGATAGTGATTCACCTGCGCAAGTAAAGGAGCAAGGTTGTCCTCTATGACATACCATACTTCGCGCTCGTCAATCCTGTAATAGTCATGGACCAGCACATTTCTCATACGCATAACATCCTTCCAGGGAGTTTCAGGGTGACTCTCACGGTAGGCTGCAGTTAGATTATAGGCTGCCTCGCCAATGATCTCAATGTTCTTTACGACACCGTAGTAAACAAGAACATTGGCACTAAGCTGGTCTAATGACAAATCCTTAGTGTTGTCTAATATACGAAGAATGGCATCCTTAATATGTTCCAGTCTTGTTCGGTCTTTAATGGGCTCTCTCATATATCAACTTTTTATCACGGTTAGCACTCTTCACGGCAAAAGGTAGCAATGTCCCTTCCTGTACCAGGTCAACAGGCCGGTCAAGCAACGCTTCTAAGTCGTTGATCATTGCGGCATGTTTGAGCAGGCTCACCCGTTCTTTGTCATCGAAAACCACCAATAAATCCACATCGCTCAATGGGGTCTCCTCGCCTCGCGCAAAAGAGCCGAAGAGCCATGCTTTCAAGACAGGTTGTGTCTTGAAGTAGTCGGCGATGGTCTGTAGCATTGTCTGAGTGCTCATAGGCTGACGGTCTTGATTTCAATGCAAAGATACAAAAAACAACTAATTCTCCAAACATTTCCCCTAAATTATTTGGAAGTTACTCCTTTATTCCCTATCTTTGCCGTCAGAAACAAAAGTTCAACTCGGGCTTTCCAGCCCTGCGAGCGCGCAGAGGGGGTCACGTCTGGGGGTAGCGTTTATCTGCGTTCACAGCCCATTCGACAGCAAAGGAGAGGCCCGGCGAGACGGTGCAAGGGCGGGGAAAGCACAATGCGCTTTCCATAGGAAGAAAGCATGCCTTATTAAGCTGTATAGGGATATGCAGGCAAGTTGGCACGGCTGCCGCCCATAGATAGGCACATGGTAAACGGTAGTCTCGCCGCAGGCGGCCTCCATCCTCATCCCCTGAAACCGTTCAGTGCAGAACCGGAATGGCCTATAAAGACACTCACATCTATGAAGACCTGAAAGAAACATCTCAACAAAGGCAGCCGCCGTGGCTGCACCGCTTTCGTGAAACTTCTCTTCGCAGCATGAATGGCCGTTGCCGTTCATGCAAGTTATGCGCAAGGCTACAAATCCATCAATATCATCCATATCAACCCAGTAGACATTCTGCCTATCATTTGACAGGTAGAGGGTGGAGACAAACAATGCTATGAACACATAAAACATCTCAGAGTTGCCGAAGCTACTAGAATCAGAGATATGATGTGGGAATATGGTGCAGGTAACCATAGTGCTGAAGAATACAAACAGCTTATGAGCAGACTCAACACAGGGATGGTTTGAGAAACTCCAAGGTGATATGACAATTATGAATCAATTTGAACCATGCAAAGCACAACAAGCTACCATGCCCATAACGAACAAAACATACTAAATTCTCTAGTAAATCATGCAAATTTCAAAGTTGTACACTCAAGAGAAGGTGACATGAATGTACTATACGATTTTGTCAAAAATAATGAAAATAGCATAAACATATTCTGAAAATCTATGTCTCGAGAATGATCTAGTAATGAATGATATTTTAATATTGAAGGTTGGGGCACAAAAAGAAATCTATTAAAATTTAAAAATTTTATATTGTTTTGAGCATGAACTAATATTGGTCGATGAGATGATTGAATTTTAAAAAATAAAATTTATCAAGAAAATATAAATACTAATGATGAACAGTGAATCTATTGAATGGCATCTACTGCAAATTGAAAAAGTGATACTGATATAGATAGACATTTGTTAGTAACAATCTGAACAAACCGAAAGTGAGACATTGATCAAACCAATGAATGTGTAGAATCTAGCAAATTTCCCGTGTGATTCCACGATAAAGTATTATTTTCATGACGTGCTTTTCCATATTTATCATGATCTTCAAATAGAATAATGTGAGAAGCTTGAAAATATGCTACATCATATACTAACTATGTAAATGTAGCCATTGCAAGCCTGTGCTTCCAGATGAAAGCAGATGTAGCTGATGTCGATGAACTACTTGAAATGATAAGGTCTACCGCCCTCACTGACTATATCAGATTTGACCTGAATGGAGACGGAGATACAAATGATATTCTTGACGGTCAGCCTGAAACTCAACCTCTACTACTCATGAATCCTGCAGGTTTCTTCCAGAAATATCTCATGCCTACATCTCTACCCACAAAATTCAGCACCAATGAAACCACTCCCCTCGAGAAGGGATACTATCATGGTGTAGTCTACCAAGTTCCAGGTACTGAGGTAAACATCAATGGAAAGTGGATTCCATTCACTGATGACAACAAGGAACTCATCTTCTCTCAAAATCCTATGAACCTCGAATGGAGACTTAACGGAAAAACTCTCAATAGTTATGGCTACAAACTGGGTGACATTATCAAGGGAGAGATTATCGCTGTAGATGACCAATGGAACGGACTCAACATCACAAAAGATTTTTCTGTCAACATAGTAGATGCGTCTGGCATTAACACTGTCACAATGCCTTATACACCTGATGAATGGTATACCATCGACGGTATCCACCTGAATGCAAAGCCCACCAAGCCTGGTGTATATATTGAGAACGGACAGAAGGTCATTGTCAGATAAAATAGAATCATTAAGCCACACCGCTATGAATACAAACAAGCATAAACCCGTAACTGGCTGGAAATCCATCATCAAGCTCTTCTTCCTGACATGAATGGCCTTTGCCGTTCTTGGCAGTTGTGGCGGCGGTGACAGCGATGAGTCCTCTCCCACACCTACACCTACACCTACACCCACGCCAACACCCGTCGTGCCCGGCGCACCCACCATCACTGTTGCCCCTGGCGAGGTGAACGTCTTCGGCGGTGCCAAGGTAGAGCAAAAGGACAGCACGCTGCTCATCGGAGGCGAGAAGGCAGCGTGGTGGACATCGCCGCGCTCAAAGGTCACCAATGTTCATCTCACCTTCAACGGCAAGGCCTTTTTCTTCGACAACTTGCTCAGCGAGGAGTGAACGCTCACCCTCTTCGTGGAGAACGAGGCAGGCAAGTCGGCCAGCCGTGACATCACGGTGAAGGCCGACGGCATCTACGGAATCTCCGACATTGGCTCGATGCAGGTGGACCAGCCCAAAGACTTGCTCGCAGGACTGACTTTCGCTCCTGGCGTAGAGCTGCAGAAAGTAGAGATAGAGCAGGACGGCCAGCGCTCAGAAATCGCAGACCCGCACAGCTATACGCCAGAATATCCCGGAGAGTGCTCCTTTATCTTCACGGTGAAGGTGAAGGACGACAACACAACGGAGGTCAGAGCAGATAACGTAACCATCAAGCCACTGGAATATAAAGCAATAGAAATAGAAAATATCAATCCTGAAGACTTAATGCCAGAATTAGAAATATGAGACAAAAATGTTTATAAACACATAGAACATCTTAGGATACCAGAATCTACTGTAATCACGGATATGATGTGGAAGTATGGTGCAGGTAATTACTCTCCTGAAGAATATCAACAGCTGATGATGAGACTAAATACTGGTATGCTATGAGAAAATCCAGTAGATTATGATAACTATGAAGCTGTATGATGAAACCCATATAATGAGCCATCTAATCATGCCCATGCTGAATGGTTTACTTTAAATACATTAGTAAAACATGCAAATTTTAAAGTTTTAGACTGTGGAGATTATTATGATAATTTATACAATCTCTGTAAATCAAATCCAAATCAAATAAATATTATGTGAATTTCTGTAGGTAATGATGTAAATAAAGAAAAATATGATTTGCGAGCAAATGAAAAAATAAAACAGTATGCTAAAGAAAAAAATCGACTTGTCTTTTATGCGTGATGAAATGTTAGGACAGAAAATGGCAATCTACATAATAAAGTGTATCAGGAAGATTTATCTTTACCTGATGAACATTCAGTATATAGTGGTCCGTCTCGTGCTCACAGCAAGACAGACAACACACTTGATAGACATCTGCTTATAACATTTGGGACAGATAAGGATGGAGATATAGATCAGACAAATGAAGATGTAGAAAGTAGTAAATTCCCCGTATGATTCCACGATAAAGTATTATTTTCAGGTCGTGCGTTTCCATGTCGTAGATATGATTGAGATGAAATCTGATGAGAACCATGAAAATATGCAACATCGCATACTAACTACGTAAATGTAGCCATAGCTGATCTATGTTTCCAAATGAAGGCTGATGTATCTGATGTTGATGAATTACTTGAAATGATAAGATCTACAGCACTAACTGACTATATCAGATTTGACTTGAACGGTGATGGAGATACAAATGATACTTATGAAGGCCAGCCAGAAACGCAGCCTCTCCAATTGATGAATCCTGCCGGCTTCTTCAAAAAGTACCTGATGCCTTTATCTATGCCCGCAAGCATCAGCTGGAGCAAGACTGCCACACTCGACAAAGGATTCTATCACGGAGTTGTCTTCAATATTCCAGGCATAGAGGTAAATATCAACGGCGAATGGATTGCCCTCGACGGCAAGAACCAGACCGCCATCATGGCTCAGAACCCTTTGACCCTCGAATGGAGGCTCAACGGCTCGCTGCTCCGCAAACTCGGCTACAAACAAGGCGACACCATCACCGGCCAACTCATCGTCGCCGACGATAAATGGAACGGCCTGAACATCTCTAAAGACATCAGCATACAGCTGACACAATAAGAACCCGGCGCAACAAAATAAAAACGGAACAGGGCGACCCGCAATGGGCCGCCCTTTCTGTTGGTAGTGACACAAAAATCGGTATATACGAAAAAAAAAGCGAAGATATTTGCTTTATTTTGAAAAAACGCTTATCTTTGCCTCAAAACCAAACCAAAAGCACATTGTTCAACTATCATCAACTAAAAAACACAGAGTATCATGTATAAAACCATTCAAGAAACAGCATCGTGGTTAAAACAAAGAATGACCACTAGCCCGACAACAGCCATTGTGCTGGGAACAGGTCTCGGACAACTAGCCTCAGAAATTACCGACACCTACGAGTTTCCCTATACCGACATTCCCAACTTCCCCGTCTCCACCGTCGAGGGACATGCCGGAAAACTGATTTTCGGTAAACTCGGCGGCGTGGACATTCTGGCCATGCAGGGCCGCTTCCACTTCTACGAGGGCTACAACATGAAAGAGGTGACGTTTCCCGTGCGCGTGATGTACGAGCTGGGCATCAAGACTCTTTTCGTTTCGAATGCCGCCGGAGGCATGAACCCCGAGTTCAAGATTGGCGACCTGATGATTATCACCGACCACATCAACCTCTTCCCCGAGCATCCGCTGCGAGGGAAGAACTTCCCCACCGGTCCGCGATTCCCCGACATGCACGAGACTTACGACCACGCGCTCATTGCTCAGGCCGATGAGATTGCCCGCGAGCGGGGCATCCGCGTGATGCACGGCGTGTATGTAGGCGTTCAGGGACCCACGTTCGAGACTCCCGCCGAATATCGCATGTACCACATCATGGGTGGCGATGCCATCGGCATGAGCACCGTGCCCGAAGTCATCGTGGCCCACCATTGCGGCATTCGCACCTTCGGCGTGAGCGTCATTACCGACCTTGGCGGTTTCGACGTGCCCGTTGAGGTAAGCCACGAGGAAGTGCAGGAAGCCGCCAACAAGGCACAGCCGCTGATGACCGAAATCATGCGCGAAATGATTAAAAGAGCATAACAAAGACACATGGCAGACATAGCAACACTGGGTGAGTTTGGCCTCATCGACCATCTCACCAAAGATATTGAAACGAAGAACAGCAGCACGAAGTACGGCGTAGGCGACGACTGCGCCGTTCTTCATTATCCGGACAGCCGCGTGCTCGTCACCACCGACATGCTCATGGAGGGCATACACTTCGACCTCACTTACATCGACTTGCAGCATCTGGGCTACAAGGCCGCCATGGTGAACATTAACGACATCTTTGCCATGAACGGCACACCGCGCCAAATGACCGTCAGTATAGCCCTGAGCAAACGCTTCACCGTTGAGGACATGGAAGCCTTCTACAGCGGACTGCGCATGGCCTGCGACAAGTGGGGCATCGACATCGTTGGCGGCGACACCACCTCGTCGCTCACGGGCATGGCCATCAGCATCACCTGCATCGGCGAGGCTGCCGAGGGTGACATCGTCTATCGCAACGGAGCCCGCGACACCGACCTCATCTGCGTCAGCGGTGACCTCGGAGCCGCCTACATGGGACTGCAGCTGCTGGAACGCGAAAAAGCCGTTTACTACCAACAGCTGAAAGAAGAGAATGCCAAAACCAACGTTCAAGGCGCAAAAAACCTTGACTTTCAGCCCGATTTCGCTGGCAAGGAATACCTGCTTCAGCGCCAACTGAAGCCCGAGGCGCGCGGCGACATCATCAGCCGTCTGCGCGAGGCCGGCATTCGCCCCACGGCGATGATGGACATCAGCGACGGACTCTCCAGCGAGCTGCTGCACATCTGCAAACAAAGTCATTGCGGTTGCCGAGTGTTTGAGAAAAACATTCCCATAGACTATCAGACTGCCGTCATGGCCGAAGAACTCAACATGAACGTCACCACCTGCGCCATGAACGGAGGCGAGGACTACGAGCTGCTTTTCACCGTGCCCATCGGCGACTACGAAAAGGTTCAAGCCCTTGACGACATCCACCTCATCGGCCACATCACACGACCCGAACTCGGCACGATGCTTGTCACCCGCGACAACAACGAGTTTGAAATACGCGCCCAAGGCTGGAACCCGCTGAAGAAATAAGAATCAGCCGAATGAATTCCCAATGGTTATTTTTGCCGTTATTAGTAGAAAAACAGCGAAAAACAGCGGCGTTTCGTTGAGAAACCAAACAATTTTGGGCAGAAAACAAAAAAAGTGGAGAAAAAATTTGGTGGGACAAAAAAAACTGCTTACCTTTGCATCCGCTTAGATAAAAGCATGGTGCCTTAGCTCAGTTGGTAGAGCATCGGACTGAAAATCCGTGTGTCCCCGGTTCGATTCCTGGAGGTACCACTCCTCCTTTCATTAGCCCGGTTCATTTTAATGCACCCAAGGCCCGCTCCGCGCTCACATTTCCCAACCCCATATCCCCATATCATTGCTTTACGTCCACATTTTCTAGTTATTTTATGCATAAACCTTTGCTTTGCGCGTGGGTTGAAACTTTTTCACTAATTTATAGCTGAGACCTATAAAAGCAAATAAGACATAGATATGAGATACCAAAAAATCACCACATCCCCGATAATTGGGGAGTGGTGATTATTTTGTTTACTACTTGTCAGAAACCGATGTTGCTATCGACTATTACCTCGTCAACTTCGCATTGTAAGAAGTATAGATGTTGGCAATTGTAGCAGGAGCAAGAAACCGTTTCTGCAACGTTTCGACGGTTATCGAGAGCACGAAAGGGTTATTTGAATACCTTCTTGCCATTCACTATATATATTCCTTTGGCAGGAGGACCTGCGAGCTTGCGGCCGAACAAGTCGTAATACTCGTGGTTGGCATTACGGTTGATGACGTAATAGATGCCCGCTGGGCTATAATAGTTGTGGATGAATTTGCTGATGGCGGCAACGTCGTAGAGCGGATCGTAGTCGCCCGAAGAAATGTCAATGGCGTAATTGGGCTCTATGCCGCTGTCGATATTCACCCATTTGTCGTTGGTCAGACGGGCGCGGGCCGACGACAACTGGAACTGCATTCCCTCGGGGGTGATGAATGGCTGCACGGAACAGGCACCACCGCCGCTGCGTTCGCCGATGATGGGGAATCCCGCGTCTTTCAACAGCGAGGGGAGGAAGTTGCCGCACGAGAACGACAGGTCGGAAACCATCACGGCGATGTTGAGGTCGTACTTCACCTCCTTGTCCTTTTCGTCAAAAACGCCGTCGAAGTTGCAGTCCACGTCGAAGTAGAATTTCTGCCGTTGTCCGGTCACAAGGTTCTCGGCGTAGTAATAGTTCGGTCCGCCCATCAGCACCGACATGGCCATCAGCAGGTCGAAGTCGCCGCCCGTGTTGCACGACAGGTCAACCACCAGGTTCTTTACCTCCGGGTCGTCATTAGCCCGCTTCAGCGCATCGAGCACCACGCTCAGGTCGCACAGGAACTCTTCGTCAACGGCAGGCGTCTCGCCCTTGCAGCCGCCTTCGTAGTATGCATTCCATGCCTCTTTGTTGACCGGCCCGAACAAGTTGTACATCAGATAGGCCGTGTCGCCCTCCTTGTAATAGGTTTCATCCGATGGCGACGGACGAGCCATGTCGATAAATTGGCCCTTAGGATTTGTATAGGTTTCGCAATAGTCCATCAGCGGCTGGTACAGCTGGGGGTATGTGTCCTCTATCACTTTATTCCCCTCCTTCCATGTTTCAAAATTTTCCGAAATGTCGTCACCTTCCCCCGTAACCTTAAAGAGGTTCCAGTCGAGCATCAGGTCGGTATGTCCACCGTCCTGCAGCAGCACCTGCAGGCTTTTCATGCCCGTGAAGTAGTCGTCCATGCTGGTGCTCTTGAGCAGCTGTTTGATGAGCGGTCCGTTCTTGATGCCGTCGAGCGTCTTGTCAAGACCGTCTTTTTGTATGCCACCCTCCAGCTTCGAGCGCCCGGGCATGCCGTAGAAGTGGTCCACCACGAAACACAGTTCGGCATAGCAGTAGGCAGCCATGTCAGCGTTGCGGCTCTTGGCCTCCAGCAATTCCTTGGCCCTCTCCGGCTCCAGCATGGCCACATCGTTGTTTTCATCGCCTGTCAGCACTATCACCTTCTCGCCGTTATAGCCGGCCAGGTGGAAATCCTGGTCGCTAAAGATGTCGGCGATGGTGGTGAAGGGGAAATACACGGCCGTGTCGTCGCCTCTGAGGTCGATGCCATACTTCTTGAAGTCGAAGGTGACCGTGGCCGTTGCCGGCGTCAGCTCCTGATGGTTGTAGCGCAAGAAAGGCGAACCGCCATAGCCCACATTGTCCATTCCCTCCTGCACCTGTCCCATCAGGTTGGTGAAGGCCATGTAGTCGTCCGACGAGAACTGCTCGGTGGCAATATTCACCGTGGCTTTGGCATACGGCCCCTGGAGGAGATACGTCCCCTCAGCCGTCTTGCTGACTGCTATCGTGGTGCCGGGGAGCATCAGTTGCTGGAAGTCGGCCACCGAGATGTAAGGTACAGAGGGCAAGTCGCTATAGAAGCGCAGACTGACCGTGCCGTCGGCCTCACCGCCACGGCTGACGGGCACCTGCCGCGTCTCAAACGTAACCGCCGCATCGGCCAGCGCCTGAAGCGTCAGCACGAGGACCAATTGTAGTATAAAAAGCTTTTTCATCTTTGTAAATTATTAATTGAGTCCACTTTAAAAAGTCAGGCGTATTAAAATTGTTTGTTTTTGCACTAAAATAGTCCCTGTTTTATGCCGATTTCTGGAATATTTTTTGTACCT
>OMZS01000030.1 GCA_900315565.1 uncultured Prevotellaceae bacterium
CTTCAGTCCTTTCATCATACTATTACTGAACAGTGAGGTGTCCACATCAGCCTCCTTAAATACCTTTAACCCCTGCCAAATTGCTTCTACACAGGAAGCAGTATAGCCTTCACTAAACGGAACAGGTATTCCACCATGAGGATAGAATGGACTCAGTTTTCGCAAGCCTTCATTCGTCGTACTGCTTGTCACGTCTGCCAGTATCGCATTCGGATATTTTTTCAATATCGTTTCCGCCTTCTTTCGTTTCGATTCTATGACAATCATGGTTTATCGTCTTCATCTATAAATGGTAGTTCGCCCAGAAATTTATCGAAGTCGCTTTGGAACAGGCGGTCTTGAATGATTCGGTATTTCTCAAATTCCGTTTCCGCATGATCCTTTGCTTCTTCTGCAGTTACGCTACCTGTGGTTTGCAATACCTCATTTCCGCCTGCATCAAGGATGGTGTCTATCTGTTTTGCCCAGTCCTCCATCGTCATCGGAATATGTCGCTTCGCCATACGTTCAGCCAATTCAAGCACACCATTCACCAACTGTCCCATGTCTGCCAATTCCATCTCCTTCAGATAGTTCTTGGCTATAGCCACATCGGTCTTCACTATCTTTCCGTCAGGAGCATTCTCCCAAGTCGTCAGTCCCATGTGCTCTTGTTCTGCATCTGCCCGCTCTACTATCAACTCTGCAGCTGTGTGTCCATGAACGGCATAGTGCATCTTATTCTGCATCATTTTGAAAAACAGTCTGGTTGTAGGAGCATCCCGATTATAGTCAATAGCAGTGGCATAGATGTCCGTCAGTTTCTGATAGAAGCGGCGCTCAGAAAGACGAATCTCTCGTATCTCTGCCAGCAGATGCTCAAAATAGTCCTCATCAAGGAAAGTTCCATTCTCCATCCGTTTCCTGTCAAGCACATAGCCACGAATAGCATATTCACGTAGAACGCTCGTTGCCCATTGTCTGAACTGAGTGGCACGGATGCTATTGACACGATAGCCTACGCTGATGATAGCATCGAGGTTATAGAATTGAAGCGTACGATTAACATCTCTGTTACCTTCGCGTCGAACTACCGAAATTTTCTCGGTAGTTGCCTCCTTATTCAGTTCATCCGTTTCATAAATATTCTGCAGATGCACACTAATATTGTCAGAGGTACAATCGAACAGCATACCCATCGCTTTCTGGGTACACCACACCGTTTTGTCCTTATAGTATACCTCGACACCCTGCTCTTTTCCTTCTATCTGAAAGATTAGGAACTCCGCTGTACTGTTTCTTATTTCTCTTCGTTTTGCCATATTCTTAAAACGTTTTTATTTGTTGCTTTATTATCACATCTTACTTCTTACATCAGCCACCTCATATCGTGTTGCCTCCTTCTACCCTGCTTTCAAGTTCCTTGTGGCCATACTCTTGCCATACTCTTGAGTAAGCCTATGAAGCAGGCAAAAAGCAGCCTAGAGTATGGCTACACCTTGGAAAGAGTATGCCTATCACTTTGGAATATCCTTCTTGATGAACTAACTAAAATATTTTGTGAGTTCATTCTATTTATCCATTCGTTGTTCTTTACCATTTTTTGTATCTTTCTTGTTTGATTTTTTTCATTGATTTTTGTGTATCATCAGAAAGGTAGATCGTCAGACCGCCAATTTCTATTTCGATTTTCTATTTCTTTCCGTCCTTTTTCCCATTGTTCATCTTCTTTTTTAACTTCTACCCTTATGGTTGAAAGTTCTAGCTCTGTCTGTTCTGCTTCGGCTTCTTCTTTGGTTTTAAAATTTTTTAGTCTCCATTCTAATAGATACTTTGGAATTGAAGTAATTGCCATACCTGAATACCACCAAACAACCCACATCAAAGCTGTAACATACCATTCTCCTTTATAATAAGGTTGACTTAAGAAAGGAACATTGTTATTAAACCAATCTGTGAAAGAGTCTGCCATTAAAAATAAAGGGATGAAATTTATCCACCAAAAGAATCCTGCTGGTCCTTCGTTACCGATTGTACCAATATGTTCTTTTTTATTCGGCCTTAATCTATCCACGAATACCAAAATTAAGAACATCAATGTTATCAGGAATAATACTGTCACATATAGCATCATTATATGCCAATGGATTACTGACCTCAAATATAGTGGTAAGAATAATACAATAATGAACCACGCCCCTACAAACCAGGATGCTTTCCTTTCTATTTCCTTATTAGGACGAAGCCGTTCGTACCAATTATTTGTAAGTAAGAGCTCCTTAACTATATCACTATCACATTGTTCACCATTAACCATCCTCTCTAGCATAACTGCAAGTTCGGGAATATCATCATCATAAGACGTAAGAGCTCTTTTGAAAATACCACTACTCCGAAGATTTAAATAATCGTCATGCGACAATAACAATCTGTCTTCTTTCCCATACTGTTCCAGATACTGGCTCTTCGTTGCTATTAATTCTAGAGAAAGCAATATAGAGACGATGGGAAAAATGTCTATCTCCTTGTTGAAATCATCTTCCGTCCTCGATGGGTTCCTAAAATCAGGACTGCCAATTTCTCTTGCCCTCTGCCCTTGCATAGCTGGAACATACATTCCATCGTAATCCACCAATACAAGCGAACCGTCTTCCTTTACCAAGATATTGTCTGGTTTCATGTCACCATGCGCAAATGGCTGATTTAATAACCATATGGCAAGTTTTCTAAAATTCTCTGTCAATTGGCGTAAGGCTTTCTTGTCATTTACTACTTTACGGATATACTTATCTAGGGTCATGCCTTCAACCCAATCCATCAAAAGAACAGGATATTCGCCAGATTCTACAAATAATTCCTTATCATAATATCTTATAGGCGACAAATATGGCGAAGACACCTTTGCCAGTTCATCACATATCAGTTTATAATTCTTTTCCCTTCCCTGCTGTGCTCTATGGAAACATCTTACCGCATATTGTTTTCCATACTCATCTTTCATTTTGAAGACAACAGCAAAATTGCCACTACTCATTATTGGCTCACCATTGCTATCAAGTACAGGGTGTAGATGTTTTAACTTATCAAAATATTCGTCAGGCGATTTTGCTGAATCCTTGATAACTTCGGTATATTGACCAACGGTGGGATATGACAGAATCTCGTCAGGCTCTAATTCATCAGTTATAGTAGGGGGGACGTCCGATACCACCTCAGGTTCTGGATCTATCCGTGTAACCAGTTCCTTATTGTCCTCTACCTTTGACTGTCTGTTGGATATAGTTTTCCAAACTACAGCAATAAGAATAATCAATATAATAATAACTCCTAAAACTAAGAATGTCAGATACTCTTTTAACGGATTATACTTGTATGTCCATTGTCCCCAATCCTTTCTGTCTTTTACAGAGTAACGATTCTCGATTTTTTCAGAGTTGTATACAGGGCTTTCCCATACAAGGCTATCTTTCCTGTTGATGTAAGCTTTCTTCTTTACTTCCCCTTGTATGTCATTTTCAAAAACTTCTTCCAAATACGGATAAACGACACCGCATGAATCATACTTACATGGTATCTGTTCCTTTATTTTCTTGTTAATAAAGCCCCACTTCCCATTCTTCTTAACAGCAGCCAATCCATTATTAAAAGGCCGGAAGCCTTCAAAAATGGATTGATCACCATAACCATGAATCAAAAGAAATTTATCAATAATGAGCCAATGTATCTTGTCTGGGGATATCCCAGCAAAACCGTCATTAAAATATGTCGCAGCAGCTATCTTGGCATTCTCTGGTAAAACTTGAATTATGTCATCGCATTTCCCTAAAGAATCAAGTTGGTATTCTGATAATCCTTTAAGAGGTTCTAGAAATTCACCATTAATATCTATGAAATAATACGAAATATTGTCTTTTCCAACAAAACTTCTATAAAAGAAACCATCTGCACTAACGCTTATTCCATTTCTACTAAATCCATAATAATCATAATTAAAACTAAGTTCTTTTATTTCCTCTCCATCCCTATTTAACAAATATCGAGGGATGCTATAAGTCTCCCAAATAATTGTTGTGTCCGCTATGTCAACAGGTTCTCTGTTTATTCTTTTGTAACTTCCTATTCCCCGTCCAGAACTAAACTTCGTTAAAGATTCATATTTAAACTCTGTTACCAAATTTCCAAGAGTATCCAAATAAGCACATCTAAGTTTTGATGGAGTTATACACGCTTTATTTGTATATAGCGGTTCTGCAACAGCATCTCTTACTACAGCCAGCCCATCACTGAAAGGTTCAGAATAATAATATTTAGGGGGGATAACTATATCCCCTTTCGTATCAATATATCCATTCTTCCAGGTTGTTGTGTCGTAAAACATGGCACGTCTATTACGAAAAGAATTCCTATATAGTGCATTGCTGCAATCGTCCATATCATTGGTTACATCCCCTATTTCATTCATATTGACGTAACTGATGAACTTTGGCTCTATTACGAAATCCCCAGACTTGTCAATGTATCCATACTTGGCATACATTCGATACGCATTGATGATAGTATCTCTTTCTCCGACCTCATAAGCCATTGAATCTGGAACTACACGATAAATGGTGTCAACAACAGCCATCGCCAGCCTATTATGGAAAGTTGATACCCACAAGAATTCTGGCTCAATTATTCTATTTCCAACAGAGTCAATATATCCATATAACCCATTCTCTCGAATTGGATACAGATATCCATCAAACTGTTTCTTTTCATTGCATGATACTATTATTAAGATGGAATATGCAATGAATAACAATCTAAAAACATTAAGCCTTATTTTTTTCATGATGGAAAAATTATAGTCCCATTTGTTGCTTAAGCATATTCATCAGAAACTCTTTGCGACGTATCTCGACATTCTTTTCCTGCCGAGTTGCATTTGGACAACTCTCTATGTTTCGCTTTGTCGAAGCAAGAAGAAAGTCCATTGTCTCACGAACTTGCTCTTTCGTTACATATTGTCCTCCAATTACTGAACCAAGAAACAGGGCCGCACCATTTGCATGCTCAGCCATATCTGCGTTCTGTTTCAATATTTCTCTTTCGTCAATCATACGCTCATATTCTTATTTTACATACTTTTCCTTTGAAAGGGCAGAGTTTGAAGAGCTCTGCCCCAAAGCTAGCCATTAGAGTAAGGCTATCAGCCCAAATGCAACAGTTGTCAATAAAGTTGCTATTTCGATAACTGTCTATTTCCGTGATTCTACAAGTTGTTGCTTGCTTATCAGTAAAGACTCTTTCTCGTACTCTGTCAGACTTTGCATTTCTGCATCGTTAGATTGACTTGGCTTTGTATTACCAAGTACAATCTAAACATTCAAATTAATGTTTTTACACATAATTCTTCCGTTTTTAATTGTTTAATGGTGTGCCTGTACCTTTTATCGTCCACACAAGCACTTTGCAGACACCATTTGGCAGTGACCTACTCTCCCACATTAAATTGCAGTACCATTGGCTCTGAGGAATTTAACTTCTCTGTTCGGAATGGGAAGAGGTTATTGTCCCCGATATAACCACCGTGCGGATTTCTTATCTCATTCATACATCTCAATTTGGTAATCAAATCTCCTCCATATATATGATTTTTCTTTTTCCTCCTTTTATTTTCTTTATTCGGAAATCTGTTCCCCTCTTGAATGTTACTTGATTCTCATTACCATGATTACACATATTATACAAAGAACGTGCATTAGTTCCATTCTTTTTGGGAGTTATGACATATACATTTGTCTTGTACTTCCAATTGTCTTTGGTTGTCGTCATATAATGAGGTACGTGATAAATATCTCCTACTTGAAAATCAACTCTATCATCTATAGTACAGAAGCGATATAAATCATTCCCTTCATCATATATTGGAGTTTTATCTAAGACACTATCAAGTCCATCACACATTTCAGGTATAGGACTATTACGATTCTCATAAGAGTCCCATTTGAATGCATGAGAAACCCCTCCTAAGAAACATTTTAGCATTAATACCTCATAATCATCTAATCCTTGCTTTTTCAAAGCAGACGTAGTATTCCCGTTTGGATTATAATGTTTTGCAATATAGCCATCGTTCAAGAACCTAATATCCTCATCCATATTATCAGGAATTGATTCACCAACTTGATTAGGTACAAGATGGACACTCCTATGACTATCTTTATATTGCTTCTCTATCTCTAATAGTTCTTCTACTGTCATATTTGTCAAATTTGATTAATCATACAATCCTTTGCCCAGTAACACATATTGTCATCAGCATACCCTAATCTGAAGTTTTCAGCATGGTAATCTTCGAAATCACAACTACCATTCTCCCAATGGTAGGTAACCAAAGCAATATCTCCCAGGTCGTCTATTTCAAAAAAGCAACACTGGTCTATTTCCAAATCTTCAAAATTGCTTATATTTTTTGAGTTCAGATACTTCTCTTTGATTAGATTTATGAAGCTCTGGTTATAATCATGAGCATTATTATCTTTCCTCATGTTATTTGAATTTGGCCGAGATACATGTTCGCCATTCAAATTTATATAATGGCCTGTTCGTACCCATTTTCCATAGTGCGACACATAAATTACATCTTCACTAACTAAATCAAAGGCTTCATGATAGACTGAACTCTCTTTGTGGGTAAATTTGGACAACAGAATGTTTTTCCTGAAAACTGATACATCATAATTAGTCCGTGTACATTCAAATCCATATTGCCCTATGTATTTCTCTTCAATTGGAGTCACACCTATCACAGTTTCACCATATTGACTAAGATTGCCTTCAAACTTTATGGGATATTCCGTTCCGTCTATTGACACTAATATGTTTGTGTTATTTCTTCTACATAGAACAAAGGACTTATTTATAATTATCTCTTCATCTTCGGAGACCTTTTGATATATATAAGAATTAATGTAGCATTTCTTCTCAAGATTGAAGAACCTATATTGTTCCTCAGCTATTTCAAAAGTGAGAATTCCTTCTTTATAATCATCTATCCTATTAAAATTATCGGGTAATTTACATTCATTTAAGGTAGTCAAATCCATTGCAAAAGAAGAGCCTTGTTTATTCTTGTATGTAATTAATTTGAGCCTAGAATAATCTTCCAACTCCAATAAAAAGCATGGAACAATAACCTTCAGTTCTTTATTGAGAATTCCATAATACTTCCCTTCTTTGCATATTATATATACTTCTTCTCCTACTTCAAGAGGCTTTATCTCTTGATAGACAAAATTCAATAGAATGTTGTTATGATCATCTATAATTCCATACCTATCAAACGAGTCCTTTGCTATTATATGTGTTCTTGATTTTCCGATGCTCAATAATTGTTTGTACCAATGAAGGTCTAATACATCACGAGGCTGTGAGACAATTGCCGCATTCTTGTATCCAAACATCCCCCATGAACCGTATTCGTTACTTATAATACATGAAGTACTGGTTTTCAATGAGGAATCTACAAAATCAATGTACTTATTCTGTAAAGACAAATGTTTCTGGTTAACCTTGTCATACAAAGAATAACAATTATTACTAATTCTATAGGGCACCAATAGTAATGGTCTATCTGTTTGAATAAGATCGTACAATAGGGAGGGTAATTGCTCGTCGTAACAAACAGCACTAAAGAGATAAGCATATCTGTCAAGATCTTTATTACCACTTGGAATCTGTCTCCGTAAGAATCTACATTCTTTTATATTATAGTAATCATTAGAAGAAAGTAACAATCTATCTTTAGCACCGTATTCTTCTAATAAGAAAGGATTGACAGAGACAGCCTTCAATGACAAGAGTATCACCATCAACGGGAAATCATCAATATGCTCATCAAAATCATTCTCTGTCCTTAATGGATGGCGGAAATCAGGCGAGCCAAGTTCACGAGCTTTTTGGCCTTTCATGGCTGGGACATACATACCATCGTAATCAACCAATACCAGAGAACCATCTTCGCGAACAAGGATATTATCTGGTTTCAAGTCACCATGAGCAAAGGGCTGGGGAATGAGCCATTGAGCCAACTGGCTAAAACGGTAGGCTAATATTTCGAGAGTATACTTGTCATCAAGATTCTCGCGAAGATACTTATCCAGCGTCATACCCTCTACCCAATCCATCAGCAATACAGGGAACTCCGTGTCCGTTGTCTGGTCGGTATCTACAAAAAGTTCCTTTTCCAAAAAATGGATGGATACAAGATAAGGCGACGAAACATCTTTCAGCTCTTCCGTTATCTGCTTATAAGCCTCAGTCCGCCCTTCCTGCTCTTTGGTGAAGCACTTTACAGCATATAGTTTGCCGTTCCGTTCATCTTTCATTTTGAAGACCACAGCAAAGTTGCCACTTGTCATTACAGGCTGCCCATCATCTCCAAACACTGGTCTCAGAGGTTTCAGTTTATCAAAGTTATCCTCTGCCGACATGATAGCCTCTATATATTCTGAAATCAATGGATAATTCATATTATCGACTTTGAATTTACAATATTATCAAATCTTTCGCTTACCTCTACCATCCAATTTGGCAGTTTCTTCAATGCTTGATAGACGAGTGCGTCGGGCATGTGCTTGTAATAAGCGTATGCCATAGGCCCTGCAATAGCAGCCAGAGTATCTGCATCACCACCAAGAGAGATGGCGAGCTTGATGCAGTCAACGTAGTCCTCTGACTCTAAGAAACAGATGATGGCCGGGCCGACAGTGCCAGCACAAGTGGAGTTGAAAGTATATGAGTCGTGGAAGTCGGCGTACTTCTGATTGGCCCAGTCGGGATAGTATTTGTTCAGAAGATGCTCGCGCACAAACTCCTTGTCCCTACCATTCTTCAGGTGGAAGATAGTGAGAGCTGTGGCCACTGCTCCTTTGATGCCTTCGGGATGATTATGGGTGGGGGCTGCGGTCTCTGTAGCCATTCTGATACACTCGTCTTCCGTCTGTGCCAGCCATCCGGCCGATGAGCAGCGCATGGCGGAGCCATTGCCAAGACTGCGATAGGGTTTCGGGTTATGGCTGGCCATCCATAGTTTGAACTTGCTCCCAAAGCCGGCATGCCGATGTTCGTTGGCACATTTCCATAGATTCATGGTCATATCGAGATGGTCGATGAACGCTTCGGCACAGGCAAAGGTTAGTACAGTGTCGTCGGTGAAGTGTGCCCTGCTGCTGAACATCTTCACTTTATTGTAATCCTTGATGCGGTGTGTTCTTCCTTCGTAGGCACTGCCCGCTATGTCGCCGATAGCTTCGCTTATCAGATAGTTTTTCATGGGCCCAAAAACATATTTCTGCAAAAATACAACTATTTCTCTGAACGGAAAAGGATTTAGGAATATTTATTTTTTCACAAGGCTTGTGAAGCTCAAGGAGGAAAACTATCAAAGGGAAGACAATTGTAGGTTGATTATCAATGCTTTGAGATTTTAAGTTCATAGTTTTTATTGAAGGTGATTATCATCTCTTTGTGTGAACCGTTTTCGATTGAGTCTGCCAAGCGTTTTGACAAGGCCAGCGCCACATGGCCCATGGTGCGGCGAAGATTCAACTCTACGCAGGGATGGAGAAGAAAGTTGGAACTTTGAACTTTGAACTTTGAACTTAGAACTTTGAAGTCAGAACTTTGAGCATTGGAGTCTGAACTTTGAGCATTGAACATCGAACTTTGAGTATGGGAGTCTGAACTTTGAGCATGATCCTTTGAACTTTGGCTTACCACCATCATATCAATGCCGAGAGGGCCACGGTAGGCGGCACCAATGGTTTGTGAGAGCAACGCTTCGAGTTGGGTGCGCACGGCATGCGTGAGCTCTGCTGGCAAATAGGCCGCGAGCATCTGCTCCTTATCGGCCTCGGTGGCGAGAATGTTGCCCGTATAGGCACCGTTGAGCGTGCTGAAGAGTGAAAGGCCGAGATAAGTAACATTCCCCCTTCCGTCGGAGAAAAACTCCATGCCAAAATCTTTAACCTTATTATAATATACCTCGGCAACCACACTTCCCTGCTCGCGGAGAATGTTGACACACCAGCCTTGTTGCGAGCGGCTCAGTTGGCCGTCAACGTACTTAATGCCACGCCCGCTGCTGCTCCACGGTGCTTTGAGCACCACGTGGTGCCACTGGCTTATGATTCGCAGAACATCGTCCATGGTGCGACATTCGCAACTCTCCCCTACCGTCAGGTCGGCCAACGACTGGTGCTGGCGCAGGGCGGCCAGCAAACCGACGGCTGTACGGCGGTGAGAAAGCTGACGAAGGGCCGTCAACTGCTCGTCGGAGGGAAGCAGACTCTGGGGTACGCCAGCCTCTGAGAGCTGAAAGCGTACGGCAGCATCCCATCCCCACACCTGCACCTCGCACTCGCCCGGCGTAAGACTCACCGCCTGCGGATTGAACCGGAGACGAAATTCATCGGCCGTGAGAAACGACACGTTGGCCATGCGTGAGCGAAGCCGGCGCGACGCTTTCTGGGCAAAGTCGGAGTCATCTACCAGCACAATGTCGCCGTCGGCAGCCCAAAGGGCTGGAATATATCCGAGGTTCATGCGAAGCTCACGGGCAGCATGCGGCGGAGTGAAATGCCGGCCGTTGTGAGCCAGTGCCAAATCGTGCTCGGGGTTGAAAAGGTGAATAATCATGCGTATAATCTTTCTATTTCAATAAGCGGGTGCAAAAATAACAAAAAAAATCGATATTTTGCTAAGCGTAGTTTGCAAATTATCATAATTATTTATACCTTTGCAAATTGAAAACAAACAACAAGGAATTAATGGAAGCTTTCTTTCGCACACACTCTTATCTTGTGGAGCATACTAACGCACCAGTTCGTCGCGGCCTTATGGACGAAATCAACTGGAGCGACCGTATGATTGGCATCAAAGGTACGAGGGGCGTAGGAAAAACCACATTCCTTTTGCAATACGCCAAGGAGAATTTCGATGTGCGCGACCGCAAGTGCCTCTACGTGAACATGAACAACTTCTACTTCCAGGGGCGCGGTATTGCCGACTTTGCCGGCGAGTTCTACAAGAACGGCGGCAAAGTGCTGCTCATCGACCAGGTGTTCAAGGAAACCAACTGGAGCAAGGAGCTGCGCTACTGCTACGACCACTACCCCGAACTGAAAATCGTGTTCACAGGCTCGAGCGTCATGCGGCTGAAAGAAGAAAACCCCGAGCTCAACGGCATCGTGAAAAGCTACAACCTCAGAGGCTATTCGTTCAGAGAGTTTCTCAACCTGCTCACCGGCAACAACTTCAGGCCCTACACGCTCGACGAGATACTGAACGACCACGAGCGAATCATCAAGCAAATACTTCCTAAGGTTTCACCCAGCAAATATTTTCAGGACTATCTGCACCACGGATTTTACCCATTCTTTCAGGAGAACCGCAACTACTCAGAGAATCTGCTAAAAACCATGAACATGATGACCGAAGTGGATATTCTGCTCATCAAACAAATAGAACTGAAATATCTCACCAAAATCAAGAAACTTTTTTATCTGCTCGCCGTCAACGGGCCCAAGGCTCCCAACATCAGCCAGCTGGCCAACGACATCAAAACCAGCCGCGCCACGGTGATGAACTACGTGAAGTATCTGGCCGACGCCCGGCTCATCAACCTGATTTACCCCGCAGGGCAGGTATTCCCCAAAAAGCCGGCCAAGGTGATGATGCACAACTCCAACCTGATGTACGCCATCTATCCCATCAAGGCAGAGAAACAGAACGTGATGGAGACTTTCTTCGTCAACTCGCTTTGGAAAGACCACATCGTGAACGAAGGAGGCAAGGATGGAGTCTATCTGGTGGACCAGAACAAGTATTTCCGCATTTGCGACGCCTCGAAGAGCAACAAGATAAGAATTCGTCCCGACGTCATCTACGCCCGCTACAACACCGAGGTGGGCAAAGGCAATCAAATACCGCTCTGGCTGCTCGGGTTCCTCTATTAGCGGGCTGGCAGGCCTCACCAGGGCAACAACCAGCAGGCTCAACACCATGAGCTGGAGACACAAAACAAAAATAGAAATAAAAAGCTTAGAAAAGCTAAAGAACAAATATCAAACATACATTAACATTATTCATTTTTTTATGGCTAAAGAAAAGAAATTTATCACCTGTGATGGTAACGAGGCTGCGGCTCATGTGAGCTACATGTTCTCCGAGGTAGCTGCTATCTACCCCATCACCCCGTCTTCGCCTATGGCGGAGCATGTTGACGAGTGGGCCGCCCGTGGTCGCAAGAACCTGTGGGGCCAGACCGTAAGTGTGCAGGAAATGCAGTCTGAGGCTGGTGCTGCCGGTGCAGTTCACGGTTCGTTGCAGGCTGGTGCACTCACCACTACATTTACCGCTTCTCAGGGTTTGCTCCTGATGATTCCAAACATGTACAAGATTGCCGGTGAGCTCATCCCCACCGTGTTCGACGTGTCGGCCCGTACACTGGCCAGCCACTCGCTCTGCATCTTCGGCGACCATCAGGACGTGATGGCTTGCCGCCAGACTGGTTTTGCCATGCTCTGCGAGGGTGGCGTGCAGGAAGTGATGGACCTCACCGCCGTTGCTCACCTGGCAACACTCGAGACCTGCGTGCCGTTCGTCAACTTCTTCGACGGTTTCCGCACCTCTCACGAGTACCACAAGATTGAGCTCATGGACCAGGAGGACATCCGCCCGCTGGTGAAGGAAGAGTACATCAAGCGCTTCCGCGACCGCGCCATGAGCCCCGAGCGTCCCATCACCCGTGGTACCGCCGAGAACCCCGAGACATTCTTCACCCACCGCGAGGCCTGCAACCCCTACTACGACAGCGTTCCCGAGGTGGTTGAGAAGTATCTGGGCGAAATCTCGAAGATTACCGGCCGCGAGTATCACCTCTTCTCTTACTACGGAGCCGAGGATGCTGACCGCATGATTATCCTCATGGGTTCGGCCACCGACGCTGCCCGCGAGGCCATCGACTACCTGAACAGCCAAGGCCAGAAGGTGGGTATGATCAGCGTTCACCTCTATCGTCCGTTCAGCGTGAAGCACCTGCTGGCCAGCGTTCCCAAGAGCGTGAACCGCATTGCCGTGCTCGACCGCACCAAGGAGCCCGGAGCCAACGGCGAGCCTCTGTACCTCGACGTGAAGGATGCCTACTACGACGTAGAGGACCGTCCGCTCATCGTGGGTGGCCGCTACGGACTGGGTTCTCACGACACCACTCCGGCTCAGATTATCAGCGTGTTCAACAACCTCGCTATGCCCGAGCCCAAGAACCACTTCACCATTGGTATTGTTGACGACGTCACCTTCACCTCTCTGCCCGAGGTTCCCGAGATTGCTCTCGGCGGCGCTGGCATGTTCCAGGCCAAGTTCTTCGGACTGGGTGCCGACGGTACCGTGGGTGCCAACAAGAACTCTGTGAAGATTATCGGCGACAACACCGACAAGTATTGCCAGGCTTACTTCTCTTACGACTCCAAGAAGTCGGGAGGTTTCACCTGCTCTCACCTGCGTTTCGGCGACACGCCCATCCGCTCTACCTATCTGGTGACCACGCCTAACTTTGTGGCTTGCCACGTTCAGGCCTACCTCCACATGTACGATGTGACCCGCGGCCTGCAGAAGAACGGCACCTTCCTGCTCAACACCATCTTCGACGATGCCGAGCTCGAGAAGTTCATGCCCAACAAGGTGAAGCGCTACTTCGCCCAGAACAACATCACCGTCTATACCATCAACGCCACCAAGATTGCACAGGAGATTGGTCTGGGCAACCGCACCAACACCATCCTGCAGAGCGCATTCTTCCGCATCACCGAGGTGATTCCCGTTGAGCTGGCCGTAGAGAAGATGAAGGCTGCTGCCCTGAAGTCTTACGGCGCCAAGGGTCAGGACGTGGTTGACAAGAACTACGCAGCCATCGACCGTGGTGGTGAGTACAAGAAGTTCGAGGTGAAGGCCGAGTGGGCCAACCTGGCCGACGACGCAGCCAAGGAGGACAACGCTCCCGCATTCGTCAAGGAAGTGGTTCGCCCCATCAACGCCCAGGCCGGCGACCTGCTGCCCGTCAGCGCATTTGCCAAGTTCGGCACCACCGACGGCTCTTGGGAAGTTGGCACAGCCGCTTACGAGAAGCGCGGCGTAGAGGCCTTCGTTCCCGAATGGAACTCAGAGAACTGTATCCAGTGTAACCAGTGTGCATACATCTGTCCTCACGCAGCCATCCGTCCGTTCGTACTCACCGACGACGAGCTGGCTGGCTTCGATGGCCTCACCACCCTCGAGATGAAGGCTCCCGCCGCCATGAAAGGCATGCACTTCGTCATTGAGCCCAGCGTGCTCGACTGTCTCGGATGCGGCAACTGCGCCGACATCTGCCCGGGCCATCCCAAGAAGGGCAAGGCTCTCACCATGGTTCCGTTCAATCCCGACAAGGCCGAGATGAAGAAGATGGCTGCCGACTGGGACAAGCTCGTGAAGGTTCCCAGCAAGCAGGATTTGGTTGACATCCGCTCTAACGTGAAGAACTCTCAGTTCGCTCAGCCGCTGTTCGAGTTCTCGGGCGCTTGCGCCGGTTGCGGTGAGACACCTTACGTGAAGCTCATCTCTCAGCTCTTCGGCGACCGTCAGATGATTGCCAACGCCACAGGTTGCTCGAGCATCTATTCAGCCTCTATCCCCTCTACTCCTTACACCAAGAACGAGAAGGGTCAGGGCCCATGCTTCAACAACTCTCTGTTCGAGGACTTCTGCGAGTTCGGTCTCGGTATGGCCCTCGGTAACAAGAAGATGAAGGAGCGCGTGGCCAAGCTGCTCTGCGAGGCTTCCGAGGGAGCTCCCGCTGAGTTCAAGGCTTTGGCCGAAGAGTGGATTGCCAACAAGGAAGACGCCGACAAGACCAAGGAGATTGCTCCTAAGCTGCGCGAGGCTATTGCCGCTGGTGCAGAGGCCGGTTGCGAGTTCTGCAAGGAGCTCAAGACGCTCGACCACTATCTGGTGAAGCGCTCTCAGTGGATCATCGGTGGCGACGGTGCCTCTTACGACATCGGTTACGGCGGTCTCGACCACGTCATTGCTTCTGGCGAAGATGTCAACATCCTCGTGCTCGATACTGAGGTATATTCTAACACCGGTGGCCAGGCCTCTAAGGCTACTCCGCTCGGCGCCATTGCTCAGTTCGCTGCCCAGGGTAAGCGCATCCGCAAGAAGGACCTCGGCATGATTGCCACCACCTACGGCTACGTCTATGTGGCTCAGATTGCCATGGGCGCTGACCATGCTCAGACCCTGAAGGCCATCCGCGAGGCCGAGGCTTGGCATGGACCTTCTATTGTCATCGCCTACGCTCCCTGTATCAACCACGGTCTGAAGGCCAAGGGCGGCATGGGTAAGAGTCAGGCCGAGGAGAAGAAAGCCGTTGAGTGCGGTTACTGGCACCTCTGGCGCTTCAATCCCGCCCTCATCGAGGAAGGCAAGAATCCGTTCAGCCTCGACTCCAAGGAGCCCAACTGGGCAAACTTCCACGACTTCCTCATGGGCGAGGTTCGTTACCTCTCTGTCAAGAAGGCCTATCCCAACGAGGCCGAGGAACTCTTCGCCGAGGCACAGCGCATGGCACAGATCCGCTACAAGACCTACGTCCGCAAGACGCAGGAGGATTGGAGCCAGGAGTAATCCTAAGCATTGGAGGGATTTGCAATCCCGACCTTCATAATCAACAGAGCACTCGAATCATCGGGTGCTCTTTTTTATGGTAGCCCCTACTGTTCCTCTGCGTGCAATCCTCCCTCCCTTCGGGAGGGCCGGGGGAGAGCTCCCCTCTGCTTACTCTGTTCCTCTGTGTGAGCCTACGGCTAAGGATTGGCCGTGAGCTTGCCGTCGGTCAGCTCGTTGTTGCTGGATGCTTTGTACTTACGATACTTCAACATAATTCATAAAGTTTTTAAAAGGTTCAACATTTGTTTAATTAAAGACCGTTGCGCATGGGTGCTTTTTCTATTGCAAAGATACAAAAGGTTTCTGAGGGGTGCAATAGTACCGAGGGTGTTTTTTTGACCTTTGGCGAAAATTTATGAAAAATGTTTACAACGGGTTTTAGGGGGTTTGTAACTGTCTCACACAGAGGCGAATATTCTCACGCAGAGGCGCAAAGAAGTTTTTGAGAACGCAGAGTTAAAGTCTCACACAGATTTGGTTTTCTCAATGCGCCAGCCGCTCCCCGCCCTTCAAGGGGAGGGGTGGCCGTAGGCCGGGGTGGGGTCTGTAACTTGTCTCACGCAGAGGCGCGGAGGGAGGAGGAGCACGCAGAGAGAAAAGCTCACACAGAGGAACGGAGGGAACGGAGGGGGCGGCCCCTGGCCGCAAAGAGGAAAACGGAGGGAACGGAGAGCGACCTACGGTCGCTGACTCCCCAAACTCTTAAGGACTCACAAAACTCTGAAAGACTCATTGACTCTGAAAATATCCTCCTAAACCTCCAAATGCCTCCGCGCCTCTGCGTGAAATAAATCCTCTGTTCGCTCTGTACCTCTGTGTGAGATTATTTTACCTCTGTGTGAGAGTTACAGACCCCACCCCTTAAAGATACAGACCCCACCCCTTACCCCTCCCCTTGAAGGGAGGGGAGCGCGCGCCGAAAGATAAAAATTTGGCGTCGAAAGATGAAAAAATCTGCTCCGACGATGTTTGTACGCACGCAAATAATCAGAAAATGATGTTTGTACGCACACGAAATAAACAGAAAACAGACAAGAAAATGAGCACAGCTCAAAGTACACAAGTACACAAGTACACAAGTACACATTTTAGAAATCACAAAAATTTTAATATATATATATATATTAATTAATTTTGAGTGGTAAACTTTTATAGGCTAAATTGTGTACATGTGTACTTGTGTACTTGTGTACTCTGTCAGTTCAAAAAATCGGTTGTAACTAACTTAAAATAAGATAGATAAGGAAAATTTAAGTAAAATCATTATAGAAAATAGGGAGGAATTTATTGATGATAAATAACTCGGAAAATATGGAGCCAAAAGCAATTTTGGCTACTCATTCTCAGCTATTTACAGAGCCCTGCAGAACCTTGAGCCACAGAGCATGAAGACTTTTGGCGTTCTTCTCCCAATGAATTGTAGGGAAATGTAGCTTGTCTAATTCCCATGGCACGCCAGTGCCAATCTCATCGCGCGTACATTCGGCGCTTCGCACCGACGGGGAATTAGACAAGCTTAATTCCCTACATACGCCAGGGGGCGCTATTCTCTGTTCTCTCTGTACCTCTGCGTGAGATAAGATACAGACCCCACCCCGGCCTATGGCCACCCCTCCCCTTGAAGGGAGGGGAGCGGCTGGCGCATTGAGAAAACAATTCTGTGTGAGACAGTTACAAACCCGCGAAAATCCGTTGTAAACATTTTTCATAAATTTTCGCCAAAGGTCAAAAAAACACCCCCGGTACTATTGCAGCCCTCAGGAAACTTTTGTATCTTTGCAAATAGAAAAAGCACCCATGCGCAACGGTCTTTAATTAAACAAATGTTGAACCTTTTAAAAACTTTATGAATTATGTTGAAGTATCGTAAGTACACAAGCATCCAGCAAAGAACGAGCTCTCGACCATTCCTTAGCCCTATAACCCACCCCCGCAGCCCCGAAAAATCAAGGGTAAAACCGACTATGGGGCGAATTTGGTCGAAAAAAACGCAGCAACTCGTCGAAAATGAATTGGAGGGTTATTATATACTGATTACTTTTGCACCAGAAAAAATAACCACAAAAAAACCAAAACAAAAAAATAAGGAGTAAAGACAATGAAAAAGGTAAAAGCAGTTTTCATGATGACGCTGATGATGATTTCGTCGGCAATGATGGGCCAGACCACTGTGAAGGGTGTGCTCATGGACAAGAGCCTGAACGAGGGTGAGCCTTTCGCCACCATTCGAGTTTTCAAACAGGGCAAGACCGACAAGGCCGTAAGCATGTTTGTAACCGACGCAGAAGGCCGTTTCAGCCACGAGGTGAACGGCAAGGGCTCGTTCGACATGGTGTTCAGCAGCATTGGCAAGAACGACCTGAAGAAGACCGTGCAGCTGGGCGAGAGCAAGGTGCTCAACCTGGACACCCTTTACATGGAGGCCAACGCCACGGCCCTGCAGGGCGTGGAAGTGGTGGCACAGAAGCCGCTGGTGAAAATGGAGGTTGACAAGATGAGCTACAACGTGGCCGAGGACGAGGACTCAAAGTCGATGACCGTGCTCGACATGCTGCGCAAGGTGCCCATGGTGTCGGTGGACGGGCAGGACAACATCTCGGTGAACGGCTCGCAGTCGTTTAAGGTGTATGTGGACGGCATGCCCAACGTGATGTTCTCCAACAACCCTTCGATGGTGTTCAAGAGCATGCCTGCATCGGCCGTGAAAAGCATTGAGGTGATGACCAACCCGGGAGCAAAATATGATGCTGAGGGTGCATCGGGCGTGCTGAACATAGTGATGAACCGACTGAGCCCCATGGCCCCGCAGAGCATGAACGGCTATAACGGCACGGTGCGCGCCTCGGTAGGCAACAAGCAGATGGGCGGAAGCGCTTTTGTCAGCGGACAGCAGGGCAAGCTCTCGTATAGTGCCAACGTGATGACGAGCTACAACAAGCCCGGCAACACCACTACCGAAATGGAACAGATACAGGACAACGGCATGAAGCAGCTCATGACCTCGGAGAACAACGTGAAAACCCCGTTCACCATGGGAAGCCTCTCGCTGGGCTACCAGATTGACCCGATGAGTGCGATTAACGCCACGGCATCTATCAACACCATGAGCATGAAGAGCACCGGTACATCGACCACCACCATGGGCGGCAACGGCTTTGGCGACGGATTCAACTACACCACCTCTACCGACATGAAGAACTCGCGCACTTCGTTCAGCGGAAGCATCGACTACCAGCGGTTCTTCAACAAGGAGCGCACCCAGTCGCTCGCCGTCACCTATCAGCTGAACTACAGCCCCGCCACCACAGAGATGACCAGCAACTTTGGAACGGCCTCGTCGCTGATAGACCTGACCGACCGCTACTCGGAGAACAAGGACAAGACCACCAACCACACCTTCCAGATGGACTACACCATGCCCCTGGGCATCGGTCAGACGCTGAGCCTGGGCAGCAAACTGCAGCTGCACGACGCCACCTCGGACGCGAAATACTACCTGAAGGGCACCTACGACCCCAGCTCGAGCTCGGACTACGAGTATAAGAACACCATTCTGGCCGGATATGGCGAATATGCCGGAAACTTCAACAAATTCGGACTGAAGGCCGGACTGCGCTACGAGCAGACTTGGCAGGACGTGAAATACCACCTGGGCAACGGACAGGACTTCAGCACCAACTACAGCAGTCTGGTGCCTACGGCCAGCCTGCAATACACCATCGCCCAGGGCAGCAATCTGGGACTGTCGTACAACATGCGCATCTCGCGTCCGGGCATCAGCTATCTGAACCCCTACGTGGACAAGACCAACCCCATTGCCCGCACCTATGGCAACCCCGACCTGGACGTGGAGAAAGCCCACAACGTGTCGCTGGTTTACAACGCCTTCACCACCAAGCTGATGCTGAACCTGAACCTGCACCACAACTTTACTGACAACGCCATTTCGCAATACAGCTTCTACGACAACAACAACCTGCTCAATACCACCTACGGCAACGTGGTGAAGCGCCATCAGACCGGTCTGGGCGGCTATCTGAACTACCTGGCCACGGCCGACACACGAATCTTCATGAATGCCGCCGTGAACTACACCGACCTG
This sequence comes from uncultured Prevotellaceae bacterium, assembly GCA_900315565.1. Taxonomy (GTDB): domain Bacteria; phylum Bacteroidota; class Bacteroidia; order Bacteroidales; family Bacteroidaceae; genus Prevotella. The sequence continues at coordinate 19,835 of OMZS01000030.1, forward strand.
CGGAGCGACGCCCTGGGACAGAGCAACAGCGGATGGACAGCCAACGCCATGGTGGGCGTGCAGCAGACGCTGCCCTGGGACCTCAAACTCAGCGCCTTTGCCATCACCTCGACCAAGAACTACACCCTGCAGGGATGGAGCGGCGGATTCAACCTGCTCACGGCCAGCCTCTCGAAGTCGATGCTCGACAACAAACTCACCATCGGCGTAAGCGGCATCATGGGACTCAACAAGGGCGGCAAGCTCTTCATAGAAAGCGAGAACCGAGGCAAGGACTTCACCTCGCACACCAACATCAAAGTGCCCATCTACGGCGTTACCTTCACCGTGAGCTACACCTTCGGCAACACCAAGATGATGGCCAAGCAGCACGTCAACCGAGTGACCAGCGACTTCATAGAGCAACAGTCGCAGGGCGAAATGCTCAACAGCGTGGGCAACACGCAGGGACAGCAGGGAGCCCAGCAAGGACAAATGCAACCCTAACTTTATCAACTATTATAATTTCATTACTCAACATGCGCAGGTGCGGCCTTCCGTCCGTGCCTGCGCTCTTCAATGAAAATGTTCAGCAATTGTCTTGCAACTCCTTGCATTTGTCTTGAACTCCTTGAACTCCTTGCAACTCCTTGAACTCCTTGCAACTCCTTCCCCCAAGATATTCATCGAAAAATTTGTAGGTTTACGAAATAATAGCTATTTTTGCAAACAATGAAGACAATCACAAAAAAAGACCTTTGGCTATTTCTGGCACAAGCCGCCGTATGGCTGCTCATGATGCTGGTGCTGCCCCTGGCCACCTTCATCAGCACACGAAACTGGGAGTCAACCTCCACGTCGCTGACCATGGTGTGGCAGCTGCTGCGCGCTCCGTTGGTGGTCTATTTTGCCAATTTCTACCTGCTGGGCCCCTACCTGTTCTTCCGGCAGCGCTACTGGCAGTTCGTAGTCTGCAACCTGCTGCTCATACTGGGCATGAACTACGGTTTCTTCTACGGCTATTTCCTAATCAAGGAGCGCGTGCCAGCCATGGATGGACGGGCCTGGATAGGTTTCTTTTCGGGCGCCTTCATGTTCTTGCTGCTCAACATCATCATTGCAGCCGTAGCCATTGGCATTCGCCACTTTATACGCATACGCCGCATACGCCAACAGCTACAAGACGAGAAAGCAAAAAACACCGAGGCTGAGCTGGCGTGGCTGAAAAACCAAATCAACCCGCACTTCCTGTTCAACACCCTGAACAACATTTCGAGCCTCACACAGATTGACCCCGACGCTGCCCAAGACGCCATTGCTCAGCTCAGCGACCTGCTGCGCTACGCCATGTACGAAACCAACAAGAAGACTGTGCCCGTGCAGGGCGAAGTGGAATTCATGCGCAACTACATCAGCCTGATGAAACTGCGCTGCAACGACAAGGCCGTGGTCAATGCCCAGTTTAACATTCAAAACCCGCAATACCCCATCGCTCCCCTACTCTTCATCTCGCTCGTGGAGAACGCCTTCAAGCACGGACTCAGTAGCAGCCGGCCATCGTCTGTCGACATCAGCCTCACTCAAAAGGACGAGCAGCTGCAGTTCTGCTGCGACAACACCAACTATCCCAAAGACGACGCCGACCGCAGCGGCTCGGGCATCGGACTGGAGAACACCCGCCGCCGGCTGGAACTGATGTACCACGACCGTTACCAATGGCAGCAGTCGCTCGAAGGCGACATCTACCATGTTGAGGTCACTATAAAAAACGGTTGAACCTTCAAATTGTCAATTATCAATTGTCAATTATCAATTATCAATTAAATGAACCTGACTTGTATGATTGTTGACGACGAGCCCCTGGCCGTCCGTTTGCTCGAATCGTTTGTAAATAAAACTCCGGGCCTTGAGTTGCTCGCATCGTTTACCGACTCGGTAGAGGCCATCAATGCCATCAAGCAACATTCGCCCAACCTGCTGTTCTTAGACATTCAGATGCCCGACCTCAACGGCATGGAACTCGCCCACATGATACCCGAAACTACTCGCATCATCTTCACCACGGCTTTCAAGGAATATGCTTTCGAAAGCTACGAAGTGTCGGCGCTCGACTTTCTGCTGAAACCCATCCGCTACAACAAGTTTCTGGTTGCCATTGAGAAAGCCCGAAAAGCCTTGGCGCCATTAATGCAAGAACAAGAAAACAACCAGAGCTATGCGAAAGGTTCAGCAAACGGCAACACCATGGCGGAAACGCATAGCACAGCACAGAACACGGCTCCCCTACCACAGACAGAAACCATTTTTCTGCGCGTTGACGGGGAGTTCCGCCAAATACAGCTCGCCCATCTGCTCTACGTCAGCGGCATGAAAGACTACGTGATGTTCTACATGGACGACCAGCCCCGCCCGCTCATTACACACCTCACCATGAAGGCCGTAGAAGACATGTTGCCCGCCACTCAGTTCATGCGTGTCAACCGCTCGTACATCGTGGCTTTGGAGAAAATACGCAGCGTGGACCGCAACGACTGCATCTACATCGGCAAGGAAATCATCCGAGTTACCGATGCCTACCGCGAGGCTTTCCTTGCCTACATCAACTCGAAGTTTCCCGGAGGAAAATAATAATAATCGAGAGGGAGAGAAAAGAAAGGATGGCAGAGGGCTTGGCTATTTCACCTTGAAGGGAACTGGAAGAGATGGCTACAAGTCTTTCTTAAGAATGGTGGGTCAAGCTACAGGTCTTTGAGCAGAATGGTGCGCTCTTGCTTCAGATAATCGTTTCTGACGGAATAGGCACGAGCCCACGTCTTGGTACTGAAGCCGTTAGTATGGAGAAAGTCGCGAAGTTTAATGGTAGGTTGCCACTTTCCATAGGCTTCGAGCGCATCAACCACCTCACCAACACTTATTCGGTCGGCAGAGCCAGTGAGCACAAAAATGGGCTCCTGGCTTTTTTCGTCGCCCAAAAAACACTCGTTAATCAACCCTGCGTTGCACAGGTTGTGAAGCAGGTCGTGGGTGATGCGAATCGGTATTTGGGTAGCGTTTTTCAGCTGCAGGGCGGTAAGGGGTTTTTGCTTGGCTATGGTGTTTTTGCAAATCAGACTAATCAGAGTCAGGCTGAGCATCAGCTTGTAGCGGTGACTCATCTCGGCCGAGTTGGCCAGAAAGGCAAAGTTCTCGCGGTTTTGGGTGGTGTAGGTCAGTTCGGCACCGAAAAGACAGATGGTCCACGAAAACTGTATCCAAAGCATAAACAATGGCAGCGCGGCAAACGAACCGTAGATGGCGTTGTAGCTGGTGACCCATATTTGCGAGTTGATGTAAACATATTGCAACAACTGCATGGCGATGCCCGCAAGAATGCCAGGTACAAGCGCAGAGGTGAGCTTCACCTTGGTGTTGGGCATAAATACGTAGAGGGCAATGAAGATGGCCGACATTAATATATAAGGTGTAATGCGGATGAGGAACCGCCAAATGGGGCCAATGACGATGTACTGGTCGAGATTGGTGGCGACGGCGGCCATGAAAATATTGACACCGGCCAGGATTACAATGACGATGGGCACAAGGAAAATCATGGCTATATAGTCGGTAAAGGTGCGGAAAAGCTCGCGCGGTTGTTTTACCTGCCACAGGGAGTTGAACGTCTTTTCCACATTGCTCACCAGCATGATGACGGTCCAGAGCATAAACAGAAGACCCATTCCCAGAATGATGCCGCTCTTGGTGTGCACCAGATAGGAATTGACAAAACCTATCAGAATATCTGCGGCCTGCGGCTGGCTGGACAACGCCTCGCGAAACCACATCTCAATATATTTGGAATAGCCAAAGCCCCGCGCCACGGCAAACACCACAGCCAGAATGGGCACAATGGCCAGCAGCGTGGAGTAAGTGAGAGCCGCGGCCGAATCGAGCACGCGCTTGGTGGATACTTCTGAAACAAAGAACTTAACGAAATAAACCACCCTCTTCCACATTTTCTGTAAATCCAGGTGAACAGGTATTTTCATGATAACATAGTCTTAACGGTAAACTTAACCTAACGGTAAACTTAACCCTAATGGTAAGCTAAAAAGAAAAAGAAAGCAGTGTTCCTGTAAGCCGGGTTCTGTTCTCCCCCAGCCTCTCGGCCAAGGGGAGTGCCTGCCATTTATCTAGTCCGCAAGTCGCCCTGCGGCTCAAGCATTCTACCCTCCGCCGCGGTCTCCCCCGACATATCCCGAAGGAAGATGTGGGCGAGAGCCGTTGAGCGGGCAACTCTCCTTTACGGCGGTTTACATGAACTTGCAGCCTCCAGATGGCACAGCACGGCGATCACCCGCCGCCTGGTGGTCTCTTACACCACCTTCTCACCCTTACCCTTACGGGCGGTTGTTTTCTTCTGCCATATCCTACTGTCGCCAATAGCTTCTATTTTCGGAAGTGGAGCGCCCTGTGCTGCCCGGACTTTCCTCTTGTGCCCCAATGGCACCAGCGGCAGAGCCGGAACACTGCATTCTGGGTGCAAAGATACGAAAAATCTGAATAAGTGAGAACAGAGGAAACTCGTTTTCTTTGCCAAACGCAAATATTTTTTCGTGCGCCACAGGCTCTTTAACTCCAGTTAATCACTATTAACCAAAGGCAAGCGAGGCAAAAAACAATATTTTTGGCGATGAAAACAAGAAAAAAGAAACAAGCGTTTAACAACATTTTATAAAAAAAACACGTAGAGATTATTGCCATATTAGGAAAATTATATAACTTTGCAGCCGAATAGAGTTTTCCAAAACGGAAAACTTTTCAAGATGGAATTTCAAAAAAGTTTCCCAAAACGTACAACTTGATGTTGAGAGAGAATAACTAAAAATATACATATAAAGGAACCATGGAAATTAAAAATTTCACTATTACGAAAAGAGACGGCTCGAAAGACCGTTTCTCACTAGACAAAATCATGAATGCCATTATCAAGGCTTTCGACAGCGTGAAAGAGCCTGCAGACTTGGGAACCATCTCAAAGATTCTCAGCCACTTAGACATTCAGGATGATATAAAGGTTGAAGACATTCAGAACCAAGTAGAAGAAGCCCTCATGCGTGAAGGATTCTACAAAGTGGCCAAATCGTTCATGCTCTACAGACAGCAGCACTCTGAGGACCGTGAGACGCTGGCCAAACTGCAATTCTTGGCCGAATACTGCGACTCGGTGAACGCAGCAACTGGTTCAAAATATGACGCTAATGCCAACGTGGAGCACAAAAACATTGCCACGCTTATCGGCGAGCTTCCCAAATCAAACTTCATTCGCCTGAACCGCCGCTTGCTGACCGACCGTATTAAAAAGATGTATGGCAAGCAGCTGGCCGACGAATATATTGACAAACTGACCCACCACTTTATATATAAGAACGATGAGACGTCGCTGGCCAACTACTGCGCCTCTATCACCATGTACCCCTGGCTCATCGGCGGCACAGCCTCCATCGGCGGCAACTCTACCGCCCCCACCAATCTGAAGTCGTTCTGCGGTGGATTCGTCAATATGGTGTTCATGGTTTCGAGCATGCTGAGCGGCGCCTGTGCCACACCAGAGTTCCTGATGTATATGAACTATTTCGTGGGCATGGAGTACGGCAAGGACTACTACAAGCGGGCCGACGAGGTGGTGGACCTGAGCCTGAAGCAGCGCACCATCGACAAGGTTATTACCGACTGTTTTGAGCAGATTGTCTATACGCTCAACCAGCCCACCGGCGCACGCAACTATCAGGCCGTGTTCTGGAATGTGGCTTACTACGACCGCTACTATTTTGAGAGCATCTTCGGCGACTTCTATTTCCCCAACGGCGAGAAACCCGACTGGGAAGGTTTGTCGTGGCTGCAGAAACGCTTCATGAAGTGGTTCAACAAAGAGCGCACCAAGACGCTGCTCACCTTCCCCGTGGAAACCATGGCCCTGCTCACCGACAAAAACGGCGAATGCAAAGACCCCGAGTGGGGCGACTTCACCGCAGAGATGTACTCTGAGGGACACTCTTTCTTCACCTACATGAGCGACAATGCCGACTCGCTTTCGAGCTGCTGCCGCCTGCGCAACGAAATCACCGACAACGGTTTCAGCTACACGCTTGGGGCCGGCGGTGTGAGCACCGGCTCGAAGAGCGTGCTCACCATCAACCTGAACCGCTGCATACAGTATGCCGTCAACAACGGGCAGGACTACATGGAGTATCTGGGCAACATCATCGACCTCTGCCACAAGGTGCAGCTGGCCTACAACGAGAACCTCAAGGAACTGCAGAGCCACGGCATGCTGCCCTTGTTCGACGCAGGATACATCAACATTGCCCGCCAGTATCTAACCATCGGCATCAACGGACTGGTGGAGGCTGCCGAGTTTATGGGCCTCAAGATTACGCCCAACGACGACTACCTGCACTTTGTGCAAAGCATTCTGGGACTCATCGAGCAGTATAACAAGAAATACCGCACCAAGGACGTGATGTTCAACTGCGAAATGATTCCCGCCGAGAACGTGGGTGTGAAACACGCCAAATGGGACCGCGAGGACGGCTACTTCGTGCCACGCGACTGCTACAATAGCTATTTCTATGTGGTGGAAGACGACTCGCTCACCATTATCGACAAATTCAAACTCCACGGCGCTCCCTACATCGAGCATCTTACCGGCGGCTCGGCCCTGCACATGAATCTCGACGAGCACCTCTCCAAGCAACAATATGCCCACCTGCTCAAGGTGGCCGCCCAGGAAGGCTGCAACTATTTCACCTTCAATATTCCCAACACCGTGTGCAACGAGTGCGGACACATCGACAAACGCTACCTCAAGGAGTGCCCCCATTGCCACTCGAAGAATGTTGACTACATGACGCGCATCATTGGCTATCTGAAGCGTGTGAGCAACTTCTCGCAGCCCCGTCAGGAAGAAGCAGCCCGCCGCTACTATGCCCACGCGCATGCCGAATAACAATGTCAGGAGTTATCTGAGAAGTGATTGGGAGTTAAGAGGTATTTGACATCAAGAGTTAAGAGGTATTTTAACCTCAGGAGTTAACAGACATTAGCCCGTTACCTCCAACTTACTCCCATTAACTTCTTGCAAGTTAGCTTGCGAAACTTGAGGTTGATTATTTTATGCTGAAATACGTCAATACAGATATTGTCTTTCAGGAAATACCCGACGAAGTGACGCTGGCCATCAACATCAGCAACTGCCCGTGCCACTGTCCGGGCTGTCACAGCCGCTATCTGTGGGAAGATATCGGACTGCCTCTCGACACCAGTGCCATCGACGCGCTGGTGGGCAAATACGGTTCAAAGATAACATGCGTATCCTTCATGGGTGGCGATGCCGACCCTAAAGGGGTTGACCTGCTGGCACAATATATCCACGAGGAATATCCGTTACTGCATGTGGCCTGGTACAGCGGACGTCTGCGCATTGCACCAGGCGTGACAAAGACTGATTTCGACTACATCAAGATTGGTCCTTTCATACGCCATCTCGGACCGATCAGCAAGCCCACTACCAACCAGCGGCTCTACCGCCAAAACGAAGACGGCACGTTCGAGGATATCACCAGCTGTTTTTGGAGAAAATAGCACTCGCTCAACCATACAAAGAGTTTACCAGCACAGTAACTTCATACTACAAGTTCTGTGCTGGTAAACTTTTTTAGTGCTACCGGTGCGCATTTCGAGTTTTTTGCTTATCTTTGCAGACTGAACTCTATTGTTCACTATCTTCATGAGCAAGGCTAGTTAACTACTGCTAACTCCTGTTTGCTCCATGCAAACGGAGCCCAGCGAAACATAAAACCCTTAAACAAAAAAGACAAACAAACATGAATATCAGAATACTGCTGGCCCTGGCCGCCATGCTGTTCGCAACAATAAGTGCATGGGCTGACGACGAAGTGCCTACCATTTCGCCTACCGCCACCTACATTACTCCAGAGGGCGAGGAAGAGAACTCAAACATTTCCGGCTCTGCCCCGCTGAGGGGCATTTTCCGTGCCAATCCTGAGAATGTGGGCATCTACTCGGCCAACTACGAATGGCGTTTCTACCTGAATTCTATGGAGGAAGAGCCCTATCTCGTCAGGTACGAGCAAGATACCGAAGTTACATTCACCACTGCCGGAGGACACTACATTGTGTGCTACGCCACCTTTGTCAACGGCAACGACACAATTCCCTACACCCGCGACTATTGGAATGAGATTGGCCCCTTGGTGTGTTCCATCAGCCAGAGCACCCTCGTCATGGGCAATGCCTTCTCGCCCAACGGCGACGGCAAAAACGACACCTATAAGCCCAAGGAATACAAGAGTCTGGTGGAGTTTCATGCCACCATTTTCAACCGTTGGGGACAGAAGCTCTACGAGTGGGACGACCCTGCTGCCGACGGATGGGACGGCAAGTTCAACGGGCGCGACGTGAAACAGGGTGTTTATTTCGTATTGGTGAAGGCCAAGGGAGCCGACGGCCACAATTACAACATACGCAAAGACGTCAATCTGCTGCGTGGCTACACCGAGACCACCAATTCGAGCAGCACCATTAACGAATGAACCCAACCGCATGCAACGAGAAGACGAGAAAATAAATGTGTGGGGCGCACGTGTTCACAACCTGAAGAACATCGATGTAGAAATACCGCGCAACAGCCTTACCGTCATCACGGGCTTGTCGGGGTCTGGCAAATCGTCGTTGGCTTTCGACACCATCTTTGCCGAAGGCCAACGGCGATATATTGAGACATTCTCGGCCTATGCCCGCAACTTTCTCGGGGGCATGGAACGCCCCGATGTAGATAAGATTACCGGACTGAGTCCCGTCATCAGCATCGAGCAGAAAACCACCAACAAAAACCCACGCTCCACCGTGGGCACCACCACCGAGATTTACGACTACCTGCGTCTGCTCTATGCACGGGCCGGCACAGCCTATAGCTATGCCACCGGCGAGCGCATGGTGAAATACACCGACGAACAGGTGCTAAGCATGATTTTCAACGACTATGCTGGCCGCCGCATCTACATTCTCGCTCCGCTGGTGCGCGCCCGAAAAGGCCACTACCGCGAGCTCTTCGAAAGCATGCGCCGCAAAGGATACCTCTATGTCCGGGTGGATGGTGAGCTGCAAGAGATTGTACGCGGCATGAAGGTTGACCGATACAAGAATCACAACATCGAGGTGGTCATCGACAAGATGCGGGTGGAACCCAACGGTGAGGACGAGCGGCTTCGTAAGAGCATCGAGACCGCCATGCGCCAGGGCGAGGGCGTGCTCATGATTCTCGACAACGACACGGGTAGCGTGAAAAACTTCTCGCGCCGGCTCATGTGCCCCACCACTGGCATTTCTTATAGCGACCCCGCACCCAACAATTTCTCATTCAACTCGCCCGAAGGAGCTTGTCCTCATTGCAAGGGTCTGGGCTATGTCAACGAGATAGACCTCAACAAAGTCATCCCCGACCGCTCGCTCTCCATTCACGAAGGAGCCATCACGCCCCTGGGAAAATACAAGAACCAGATGATTTTCTGGCAGATCGACGCCATTCTCCACAAGTACGACTTCGACCTCAAGACACCCGTCAGCCAGCTTCCCGACGAGGCTCTCAACGAGATTCTCTACGGCAGCTTGCAGAATGTCCGCATTCCCAAAGAGGTGGTGCATGCCTCAAGCGACTATTTCGTCACCTTCGATGGCGTCATCAAGTACCTGCGCAACGTCATCGACAACGATGATTCCGCCAGCGGACAGAAGTGGGCCGACCAGTTTCTGGCCACCTGCCAATGCCCGGAATGCAAAGGTCAGCGCCTTAATCGCGAAGCCCTCTCCTACCGCATCTGGGACAAGAACATCTCTGAGGTCTCCAACCTCGACATCAGCGAGCTTCGCCAATGGCTCGACCAGGCTGAGCAGCACCTGGAGCCCAAACAACAGCGCATTGCCGCCGAAATACTCAAGGAAATACGTACCCGCGTAGATTTCCTGCTCGAGGTGGGACTCGATTATCTGGCACTCAACCGCCAGTCGGCCTCCCTTTCGGGCGGCGAGAGCCAGCGCATACGCCTCGCCACGCAGATAGGTTCGCAGCTCGTCAACGTGCTCTATATTCTCGACGAGCCCAGCATCGGCCTCCACCAGCGCGACAACGAGCGGCTCATTCATTCGCTCAAGGAACTGCGTGACATTGGCAACACCGTCATCGTGGTCGAGCACGACAAAGACATGATGCTCAGCGCCGACTACGTGGTGGACATCGGCCCCAAGGCAGGGCGCAAAGGTGGCGAGGTGGTTTTTCAGGGCACACCCGCTCAGATGCGCCAGGTCAGCGCCAACGCCAACAACATCACCGCACAGTATCTCTTCGGCCACCGGCAGATACCCCTGCCCGCCAGCCGCCGCCAGGGCAACGGCCATTTTCTCACCATTCGCGGAGCCAGCGGTAATAACCTGAAGCACATCGATGTGAGTTTCCCCCTCGGCACCCTCATCGTGGTCACAGGCGTGAGCGGCAGCGGAAAATCAACCCTCATCAACGAAACCCTGCAGCCCATCCTCAGCCAGCACTTCTATCGTTCATTGAAACGCCCCATGCCTTACGACAGCATCGAGGGCATTGAGTACATCGACAAGGTGGTCAACGTCGATCAGGCCCCGCTCGGGCGCACTCCCCGTTCCAACCCCGCCACCTACACGGGAGTATTTAGCGACATCAGGTCGCTATTCGTCAGTCTGCCCGAGGCAAAAATCAGAGGCTACAAGCCCGGGCGTTTCTCCTTTAACGTGAAAGGCGGACGCTGTGAGGCATGCGGCGGCAATGGCTACAAGACCATCGAAATGAATTTCCTCCCCGACGTGATGGTGCCCTGCGAGGTGTGCCACGGCAAGCGCTACAACCGCGAGACACTCGAAGTGCGCTACAAAGGCAAAAGCATTGCCGACGTGCTCGACATGACCATCAACCAGGCCGTGGAGTTCTTCGAGAATGTGCCCAACATTCTGCAGAAAATAAAAACCATTCAGGACGTCGGACTCGGCTACATCAAGCTTGGCCAGCCCAGCACCACCCTCTCTGGTGGAGAGAGCCAGCGCGTCAAGCTGGCCACAGAACTCAGCAAGCGCGACACAGGAAAGACTGTCTATATCCTCGACGAGCCCACCACTGGACTCCACTTCGAGGACATTCGCATTCTTATGGACGTGTTGCAAAGACTTGTGGAGCGAGGCAACACCGTTATCATCATCGAGCATAACCTCGACGTCATCAAACTTGCAGACCACATCATCGACATGGGCCCCGAGGGTGGACGCAACGGCGGACAAATCATGTCAACAGGAACGCCCGAGCAGGTGGCCAAGAGTGACAAGGGATTCACTCCGAAATTCCTGGCAGAAGAACTAAAGATGAAACAATAAGTTCGTTTCATTCTTCTTTGCCAAGCTCCAGTAATACAGGGAAAGTGTGTTGCTATTTCCTAAATGAGTTGTACGCCCTCCACGAATCGTGTATTTTCTCAATGTCAACATCGCCTTCGAAAAAACTCACCTGGCAGTCCTCCTTGAAAGGAGACCAGTTGCCGCATACTATGCCGTCGTGAGCAATAATGGGCTGGAAGATTCCGCTGTTGTTATGGGCATGATGGCGATGTTCCTGCGGAAGCACTATGTCGCGACTCTTATAGCTGATGAGGTATTCGTCGTAGGGAGGAATTAGTAGAAACTTTCCTTTTCTGAAGCCTCTTGTGCGGCAATCCTCTGTCAGATAAAATTCCCGACCTTTGTATCTCTCCGCATGAAGGTAATCTCCCAAGAGTGAAATGCCTCTTCGGCAGTCGTTGATGTTCAACCCTGTCCACCAAACAAAATCTTCTAACGTGGCGGGCTGACGGCTCTGGAAGTATTTTCGGGCGAAAAGCATCAGAGCCTCGTCTCGATCCATAGTCACCGATGCCCTCTTTATTTTGTTGGCAGTGAGGGCATAGGTGGCTTTCATCGGCAGCAGATTTCCGCTACAGAGAACGCCATTCATTTCTGCCATGCGTATATGATATGAAAGCCGATGCGCGTCCATCCGTATGCCTTTCTCTTCCAAAGCTCCAACGAAGTCGTCTTTCGTCACACTGTGCAGGTCGGCAGCCGTCTGGGCAAGAAGTTCCCTGATGCGCACATACTCTTCGTCGGGAATGCTGATTCGGTTGCTGCTCATCCAGCCCTTCGTAACCGCAATGGCCTTGGGCGCAAAGATACTGAGTGCTGCCCAATAGTCTTCGGCAGGCACCAATTGCCAGGTGCCCCGCATCAAGTGGAGACGGATTATCTCCCCCTTGTCGAACGCCTCCTTGAAGGCTTTATGCGACGGTTTGCGCGTACGCATAGCCACCGCCCAGCGCATCATGCGATAATCTTGGGCTTGCATGGCCCCCATATAGCCGACCACGTCGGCAGGATGGCTGAACAGAGGAGCCGTAAGTTGTTGGCTAAGAAGTCGGATGGCTACGGAATTCATTACTTAGTTTTCTTTTTGAAGATGTATATGTACTTCTACCGTTTAGTTATCAAAGCTGCAGAAGTTTCTCGGCCAAGGTCGTGGCTCAACGCTTAATAACATGAAAAAGGGTTTCCGCATGTTTGTCGTCATAGTTTTCACGGTATTTGTTGTTGAATTATTCTCGGCAAAGTTACAAAAAACGAACGGAAAGTGATAGATAATCTATCAGTTTAATAGTAAAAATTTTGGAAACTTCAATTTTTTTCTGTTACTTTGTCGCGAAAACATATTCTTTATATCAATTTAATAACCATACCACTATGAAGAAAACCTTTTTGACACTTCTTGCAGCTGCGACACTCATGCTGTCGAGCTGCTTATCAACCGGAATGGGAACTACACCCGCCAGTTCAAACAACAACGTGCTGGGCAGTGTGCTTGGCAGCGTTTTGGGCCAAGTGCTGCTAGGAGGAATGATCAACCAGTCGGGCATTCTTGGCAGCTGGAACTACACAGCCCCAAGTGCTGCCTTCACCACCCAACAGGCGCTGACCAAGGCCGGAGGCTCTGCCACCATTGCCAACATGGCTTCGTCGCTGGCAAGTAACTACAACAACATCGGCATCAACAGCAACAACACATCATTCTCGTTCCTTGCCGGCAACAAGTTCTCCGCCAAGGTGAACGGCATCCCGTTCAACGGCACCTATGCCTATAACCCTCAGAGCGGCGAAATCACCCTCAAGACAGCTACCGAGACCATTAAGGGCAACGTAACCAAGACCGAGAAGGGAATGGGTCTGATGTTCGACTCCACACAGATGGTCAACCTCCTTCAGAAAGAAGGAAAGGTCAGCAACACGGCTGCCGTTCAGGCAATCAGCAAGCTTGCCAAGAGTGCCAACGGCGCCCGTGTAGGCTTTGAGCTTACTAAATAAGTGTCGCCTCGGAGAGGCCATTTATTGTGTTGCCTCGGAGAAACATCAATTTTTTGCCTCGGAGAAACATCAATTTTTTTGCTTCGGAGAAATCGAGTAGGAGGTGAACACTAATCAAAGGTGTTCACCTCTTTTCGTGTTCACTTATCCTCTCCCACCACCGTACAAGCGGTTCCGCATACGGCGGTTCCTCAACCTTTCGGCAGCGCAGATGCACTGTAATAACAACCTATCCAGCTATATCCTGCCTTGCGGAGTGCCTCGTCACCGATTGCACGGGCGAGTATCCAACTGTCGGCTATACGCCAATAGCCCTTGCATGTATTACCCCACTGGTAGGCTCGCCATTTGTCTATGCCGCACTTGATAAGGTTCTTCACCCTTGTACGTGGTTTCTTCCACGACTTCCAAATGCACATGCGCAGACGGCGGCGAAGCCATTGGTCTATGTCCGCGACCTTATTGCCCATATCAGCATAGCTGTAGTATTCAGACCACCCGCGCAAGTAATTGCCCAGGGCGGTCTTGCGCTGCTCATAGCCCATGCCATTACTCCGAGAAGTAATCTGCTTCAGCTTGCGGCGCAGCTTGGCCTCGCTCTTCTCATGCAGCCGCAGACGGCATTTGCCGTTGCGTACATAGAAGCCGTAGCCAAGGTACTTCAACTTGCCTATGTAGGCACACTCGGTCTTCTCGCGGTTGACCTTTAGCTTCAGTTCACTCTCGATGAACTTGGTGATGCTGTCCCTTATGCGCTCCATCGCGCGGCGGCTCTTACAGAATATAAGGCCGTCGTCGGCATAGCGGACAAAGGGGTGGCCTCTATGCTCCAGTTCCTTGTCAAGCTCATTCAGCAGTATGTTGGCAAGCAGCGGACTCAGCGGGCCGCCTTGCGGCGTACCCTCGCGGGTCGGCTCTACTCTCGTGCCAGTCATCACACCAGCGTTGAGGTATCGATGGATAAGGGAAATGACCGCATCATCCTTTATTGTCCGTTGCAGTATCCCTATCAGCTTGGCATGGTCAACCGTGTCGAAAAAGCGTTCAAGGTCAATGCCAACCGCATAGCGGTAGCCCTGCCCTACTATCTCCGTGACACGCGACAATGCCTGCTTTGCTCCACGATTAGGACGGAAACCGAAGCTGCCGTCGCTGAACTGGTGTTCATAGATGGGGGTTAGCACTTGGGCCATAGCCTGCTGTATCATCCTGTCCACCACCGTGGGGATGCCCAGCAGACGTTTCTTCCCATTGTCCTTGGGTATCTCTACCCTGCGGACGGGGTTAGGACGATATGTCCTTTGGCGAATACTCTCTGTCAGTACGTCCTTATGCTCCAATATATAGCCGAGCAGACGGGCGCAGTCCATCTTGTCTATACCTGCCGCACCCTTGTTGCGCATCACCTGCTTGTAGGCGGCGTTGAGGTTGGCGGGAGACAGTATCTGTTCCAACAGAAGGTATTGGTTAGGTTGCTCCGTAGTGAGACAGCCATCGACCACGCGCATGAAAGTCTGCACTCCCGCATATCCCTTGGCTTCCGGCCTACTCGTCTGCGGGCAGCTATCACCTTGAGGTGACATTTTCTGCATTCGGTCCTTCATACGATAGTCTTTCATTGGTTGTTACACTTCGGTTGGGTTCAGTCCTTCTGCCCTTGTGAGGCGTCCTGCCTTTCTCACACTCCTCGGCAGGCTCGTTGCTAGGCATACTATGACCTCGGCTGACTTCTCACGGCAAGCTTTACTCCGCGGCTTTGAGTGTTATTGGGTCGCCGCCGCGTCCGTGAGACCTCCCCGATTAAGGACATAATCTTTCACACTTATACCTGCTTGATTTACGCCACCCGTTCCGAATAGCTATCGGGCTTTGACTTCTCATGCAGTCTCACCCACGGGCAAACGCCTTGGTATCAAGTTTCTGTCCGGCAGGCCAGTGATTTGCCGACGACTTCCTTCAGACCCAATGTCACCATTGGCACCTTGTCTTTGGCTGTGCGCTTGCCGCTATTAGGCCGCGCTCGGGACTTACACCCGTTAGATTATGCCCATGTCGGGCGAACACAACGAAGGACACGGAGAGTTTTTTCTTCGTGTCCTTTTTTCTTTCTGTCGTGTTTTTTCACTTCCGTTCCACTACACGTGCTATTCTCATCCCGTACCTAAATGGGATACCTGTAAGAGGAAATCAAATGCTATTACTCGCCGAGGCTGGATTGCAAATCCAACGAGAACACAACCGAACGGGGGTAGAATAACGGAGAATAAATGGTTTATTCTTTTCTTCGTTTCTATTTCATCAGCACCTTCTTACCATTCTTTATATATACACCCTTCTGCAAAGGCTGGCCTTCTATGCGCTGACCGTTCAGGTTGAAGTAACGGTTATCGGTGATTTTTTCAAGGTTATTGTTCTCTATGCCGTCGGTACCATCCATTTCAACAATATTTGCAAAGTACTTCCATGGTGAACACGTTTTGTATTTGCCAGTGGTTCCTTTAGGCACATACAAAGTGGCATTCTTGTAAATATCATTGTTAAAAAGACTATATAAATAAAAAGGATTTTCTAAGTAAGAAAAAATCGAAGTCAGACCAGTGCAGTTAAGGAAAGCCGATCCTCCGATGCTGGTCACGGAGTTAGGGATGGAGATGGAAGTAAGAGCGGTACAATCACAGAAAGCTTCTTGCTCGATGCTTGTCACAGAGTTGGGAATGTTTATTTCTGTCAATCCAGTGCAACCATAAAAGGCCCAGTATCCAATGCTGGTCACGGAGTTAGGGATGACTGTTTTTTGGCAGCCTACAATCAGTTTGTTGTCAGCAGTGCTAATGATGGCATTACAGTTGTCTCGTGAGTCATACACAGTATTCCCACTCTCTACTATGATAGAGGTCAGGTCGTTCCAACCATCGAAAGAAAAGACTCCTATTGTTTCCACTTCCTCACCTATAATAATCTCCTTTATTGAAGTCAAATCATAGAACCAATCACCAATCTCCTTGCAATGGAAAATAACAGAACTCAGGCCTGTGCAGCCAGAGAATGCGTAATCTCCGATGAAGGTCACAGAGTTGGGAATAGTGACTTCTGTGATACCACTGCAACCATAGAAAGCATAGTACCCTATTGTTTCCACTTCCTCACCTATAATAATCTCCTTTATTGAAGTCAAATCATAGAACCAATCACCAATCTCCTTGCAATGGAAAACAACAGAAGTAAGGCCAGTACAGCCATAAAAAGGATTGTTTTCCATAGAGGTAACAGAAGAGCCAATAGTAACGGAGGTCAGACTGGTACAATCACGGAAAGCCCCTCCTCCGATGCTAGTCACAGAGTTGGGGATGGTGATAGAGGTCAGACCTATACAGTTATCGAATGCCCTTCCTCCGATGCTGGTCACGGAGTTAGGGATAGTAATGGAGGTAAGACCGGTGCATTTATAGAAAGTTCCTCCTCCGATGTTAGTCACAGATGAGCCAATAGTAACGGAGATAAGGCCTGTGCAGCCAGAGAAAGCATAGTCCCCAATTGCTTCCACTTCCTCGCCTATTATTACTTCCTTTATTGAAGTCAAATTTGGAAACCAACAACCAATCTCCTTACAATGGATAACAACAGAAGTAAGGCCAGTACAGCCATAAAAAGTATTGTTTTCCATGGAGGAAACTGAAGAGCCAATAGTAACCGAGGTCAGACCAGTACAATCACGGAAAGCCCCTCCTCCGATGCTAGTCACAGAGTTGGGGATAATGATTTCTGCAAGGCCTGTGCAAGATGAGAAAGCATATTCTCCAATAGTAGTAACAGAGTTGGGGATAATGATTTCTGCAAGGCCTGTGCAAGATGAGAAAGCATATTCTCCAATAGTAGTCACAGAGTTGGGGATAATGATTTCTGCAAGGCCTGTGCAAGATGAGAAAGCATATTCTCCAATAGTAGTTATGGAACCGGGGATAATGATAGAGGTCAGGCTGCTGCAACCTTCAAAAGCCCTACCTCCGATGCTGGTAACGGAGTTGGGAATGGTGACAGAGGTTAGGCTAGTGCAACCTAAGAAAGACCCTCTTCCGATACTAGTCACAGAGTTGGGGAGGGTGATATAGGTCAGACTTGTGCAATATAAGAAAGCATATTCTCCAATAGTAGTAACAGAGTTAGGAATGGTGACTTCAGTAAGGCCACTGCAGCCATTGAAAGCATTTTCTCCAATGCTGGTCACAGACGAGCCAAAAATAACAGAGGTTAAGCCGGTGCATCCATGGAAAGCAAAGGTTCCGATTGTTTCCACTTCGTCTCCTATAATTATTTCTTTTATTGAATTCAAATTGTCGAACCACCAATCACCAATCTCCTTGCTATGGACAACAACAGAAGTCAGGCCACTGCACCAAAAGTATTTGCAAATCGCTTTATATCAGAGATTTACTTCTTAAACGGTAGAAAAGTGGTGACGTTAATTCTACAGAAAACGAAAAATGGGAAGATTTAACTTTTTTAACTTTATTAAATAGGGCTGGAAACAAAAAATGCCAATTGTAGATGGCAAAAAATTCGTTATATCTGATTCGACTAAAAGAAAAAGCCACAGCGAATTTCGCCATGGCACATCTTTACTCTACCACAACCTGCCCCTGTGGTATTAGGGCTCTTCTCTAAACGGAGAGAATGCTGAGAGACTTATCCTCTTGGAGGAAATGGATCCTTACCATGAGAGTCTCTTTCTCGAATCTGTCCATTACGACCGTGAATAAATAGTTCGGAATGCTGGTTCTTGGAAATTTGACGAGCGGCAGCAATTGCATCGGACTGCCTATCAAATGTTGAAGTCAGTTTTGAATTGCCTTCGCCCTTAATGCCCCACTTATCTCCAGCAGGAACAACATGTTGGTTTTTTCTCATCTATTACACCTCCTTTCTGCGCCCAGTTTTGACAAACATGTCATAGCGCTTTATATTACCCATGCAAATATTAAGCCAGAGTCAAATTTTTGATAAAACAGTGTTAATAACTGACAAAATGACAATGTATAATATAATTTTTGTCGTATTTATGCATATTTAACGCAAATAATTGTCTAAGGTTTGAAATAAATTATTATCTTTGCAACGAAATTTCACAAAATATCAGACGTCATTATGTTATTGTCAGCCAAATTTGAAAACATTTACTCGTTTAACGAGGAAACGCGCATCTTGTTCACTGCTAGCAAGAGCGACCAATTGCCGTTGCAAGTGTCACGTGCGGAGAAGCGAGATGATATATCCGTGCTCCGCATGGGATTGATTTATGGTGCCAATGCTTCTGGAAAGTCAAACATCATAAAATGTTTGGCGATTATCAAGGAGTTTGCCTTGAATGGTTGGAGCAACCTCTTACGGAATAGCTTTCTCTAAAGGCGGTCTGCTTGAGGAATGGCTATATAAGACTGGCAGCCGCAATGACACCATGATCTTTGAGCGTAAACGCAATGGTGACAGTTGGGATAATACTATTGCACCTTTGTTCCTAAAAGATGAGGATGGACAATTCTTGAAGTTCCTGATTGACGGCACACCTACCAAGGGTACTTTCTTAAGTGAGTATATCAAGCGCAACGGAAAGGGAATAGATACGATTAAATCTGCTCGTAAATGGTTTGAGAATCTGAATATCATCTTCCCCAATACACATAGAACAGATTTCCCATTCCGAGTTGTGAACGACACCCAGTTCAGAACTGTGATGCGCGAACTGCTAAATTATTTTGGCACAGGTATCTCAGACCTTCGTCGCGTAGAGTCTAAACCTGAAGAATTGGGCATTCCCGACGAAATCCGTCAAAAGATTGAGGAAAGTCTTGAAGGCAAAGGTTCCGAAACTGGCGTGGTGATTCACAATGAGAACCGCTTTATCTTTGCAGAAAAAGATAAGTCGAAGAATCTGAAGTGGCATGAGCTGAAAACCATACACAAGAAGGATGGCAGTAATTCAGATTATATATTCGAAATGTTCGAAGAATCTGATGGAACGTCACGTTTGTTCGACTTCATTCCAATGCTTATCGATATGCGCGCTAATGATGCTGTCTATGTGATTGATGAGGTTGACAGGAGCTTACACCCAATGTTGACATTGAAATTGTTGGAAATGTATAACAGTTTGCTTAGAAGCGATTCACAAATGCAGTTAATCTGCACCACACACGAGTCCAATCTACTTTCTACTGCCCCTATCCGTCAGGATGAAGTTTGGTTTGTAGAAAAAGACAAAAAAGGAGAAAGCCATCTGTCTTCACTTTGTGAGTATAAGCCTAGAGAGAATGTGCAGAAAGGTTATCTGAATGGTCGCTATGGAGCGATTCCATTCTTTGGCGAACTGAATAATATTCATTGGGACGATGCGAAGCAGGAATAGTTTGATGCGCGAACGTCGCGAGGCATTTCGTGACGCTCGCCTTATAGTCATAGCCTCCGAAGGCAAAGACACGGAGCGGATTTATTTCAAGGCATTAGCCAAAGAATATACCAATCCACGCGTGCACGTACATATCTTGGAACGTAGTGTAGATGAACAGAACAACTCCAGCCCAGAACATGTGTTAAAACAGCTCAATGACTACAAAAGCCAATATGAGTTAGAGGCAGACGACGAACTCTGGTTAGTAGTAGACAAAGACCGCTGGACTGAGGCCATGATTTCTCGTGTTGCCACAGAATGTTTGCAGGAAGTTGCTATGCATATGGCTTTAAGCAATCCTTGTTTCGAACTTTGGCTATTATTGCATATAGAAGATGCAGCATCGCTGACACCTAAAGAACAGAAACAATGGATGGAGAATCGCAGAAAGTCTAAAAATGCCGACCCATATTTGAAGGTGCGATTGCGCCAGAAGATGGGGGCCTACCATGAGTCATCTTACGATGCACTAACTTTGATAGCTCACGTGGAAGACGCGATAGAACGGGCAAGAGCGTTGGACAAGAATCCGACTGACCGTTGGCCGCAAACACTCGGTACGCGAGTGTACCTGCTGGCTGAGAGTGTGATGAATAGAAACTAATAGCTTTTCTTACTATCATCTAACTGTATCCAATGTCAATAGCTCTATTGAGTAGAAACAAAAAGTGGTAGAGGTTATGCTTACTCCGAGTTTGGGAGATTAATTGAAAGATTGGAAGTTTTAAAGTAAGGACAATAACGAAAAATGTCTATTGATAGACTATTGTGCATTAAAACATTAAATATAAGTATGGAGCAGAATATGAACGATACGCTTAATTCAATTTTTGTCAGACTTGATGTTAGTTTACAAAATCTGTCAAGTAAAGCTATCGCACAAATAATTGTCAAGTTGCTTTACAAACATGATGGCAGAATGAAAAAACAGGCAATTTATGATGCCTTGGCTAAAGTGAATAGCTGCAATCATCTTGGGAAAAAAGATGTTGATGAGATTCTTGACAAGCTTTCTGAGCGAGAAATACAACATAAAGGTGGGGATTATTATTTGTCTCATTCAAAAAAAGAAAAAATCAAAAAATCCATTGAGGAATCTGAAGAACGTAAGAAAAGGATATTAGAGAAATATTTCTCACGCCTAAATACCACTTCAGAAATACTATCGGCATGGCTACAGGATGCATCAATCAAATTTTTTGAAGTGTATTCTGAAGAATGGATTTCTGACTTAAAAGCGAATACAAAA
Source organism: uncultured Prevotellaceae bacterium (assembly GCA_900315565.1). Classification (GTDB taxonomy): domain Bacteria; phylum Bacteroidota; class Bacteroidia; order Bacteroidales; family Bacteroidaceae; genus Prevotella. The sequence goes on from OMZS01000030.1 coordinate 40,966, forward strand.
AGAATTGCAGCTAGCGAAGAAAGTATTCGAAATTTAATCACTAATAGGACTCTTAATAACAAAGCCCTTGATTCAGAGGACAAGGCCATTTTACCAAAAAAATTTTTTGATTTTGTCAACACATCCGAAAAGGATGTAGATGCTTATCTTTGGGAATATGGAACATCTGCATTTTCTTCGAAGTTAATCCGCACTATGCATGGTGTAGATCAAATTACCATTGAAACATTCCGTAATAGTCATTGCATCCTTGACACCAATATCTTGATGTTTATTTCTCTTGAAAGTCGCTATAGAGAGGCAATCATCGCAATAGAAAAGGTATTTCAAGATTTGGGTGTTAAAGCAAGTATTTTCTACATTACAAAGCAAGAATATGAAGGGAGAATTGGGCAACAAAAAGATGACACATTAAAGAATATCGAGAAATTAGGATATGATATTGCATCTATACCAAACGACGATTTTACTAACCACGCAAAAGATCTAGGTTGTAGGACATTAGAACATTTTAAGACATTCTTTGATGTTACACTCAAACTCCCAGAATACATTCATGACAAAGTAAAGATAGAAATCCTAGATACACAATCCATTGCAACAGCTATTGAAACTGCACAAAATAATGAGAGCCTTAAAGACAAACTCAACAATCTTTTCAAGTCTGTTGTAGGACATGACAAGTCAAAATGGGCATTAAAGCACGATATCGGATTGTTGGAGGGAGCAAAATACTTACGAAATGATAGCCTGACTAAAGACGAGAAATTTTTTATTCTATCCGAAGAAATTTCTGTTAACCAGTACTCTAGGGATTGTGGCTTTAGAAACGGACTCCCTTTGGCTTTGAGAGTTGACACTCTGATTAATTTATTAGCAGTTAACAATGGGGGGGATACCTTTGATGCAGCCGATTATACTCCATTGTTTGCAAACATTATCAGAATGGGGCTTATTCCTCAAGAGGAAACCTTCAGGCAATCAGAGCTTTATCAATACTATAAGATGAATAGTAAAATTGCGAATCTTCCCAAAGATACAACATGTGAGATTGTCACAGAGATGCACAAAAAGATGATGGATGGCATGAAGGAGGATGAGTTGCTGCGGGAACTTAATGAAATGGTTACTGACGGTGAAATCAAAGCCAGCAAAGCTCTAGATCAAGCTAAAGATGATTTGTATCACGCACAAAAAGAAATTGAAAAAAGCAAGAATCAAAACTCGAAGTTGCGTGAAAAAATTAAAGCTGATATCAAAGAACAAATTACAAATAAGTATGATCAAGAAACCATTCGTCTTAAAAGAGGATATAAAAGAAAGTTTCTTTTGTTTGTAACAATTTTTGTAGTATTGCTAGTTTGTGGAACTTTATTTACAGATTCTATTCCTTTCTGGATTTCACTCATTTTCTCTTTAATTGTTAGTGTGTTGGCTACTTATTTATGCAACATTCAAACTGACAAAAAAATAGTGGAAGAGAGAGCTGGAAAACGTGATACGGAGATAAATAGGTTGGTAGATGAAGAGTTTCAGAGAAAATTAGCATCTATAGAGGGGAATGGTTATTAAGAATCATTATTTGTAGGGCAAGTAAGGACAAGAATTAAAGTGAATTTGGGCGGGAACTAACATTGTTTGCGAGTTTCCGCCCATAGTATGACGCAATAACCTAGATATAGAATCCACTTCTTTATCATAATAGAATTACCCTGTTTGATTAATTCCTTTACATCTTTCAGATGTGGTTCCTGTTCCTCTGATGGACACAAATTTAGTCAAAAATAGCCCAACTTATAACAAAAAGAAACGTTTTCTTGGTAAAATTCATTACCTTTGCCAACAAATTTGATGACAATGGAACAGAAATTCAACAATAATCGATTGGACTTGCAGATACTGCGGGAGTTCTGCGAACGGGAGGGTGAGGAAATCGCTTACCGCAAGGGTGATCAACTGGAGCGTGAGGGTGACCCGGCGCGGTGGTTCGCTTTTGTCACTGAAGGATGTTTCAAATATGTTAAATATGGCGTGAGCGACGACAAGGCACAC
>OMZS01000005.1 GCA_900315565.1 uncultured Prevotellaceae bacterium
GGTACAAAAAATATTCCAGAAATCGGCATAAAACAGGGACTATTTTAGTGCAAAAACAAACAATTTTAATACGCCTGACTTTTTAAAGTGGACTCAATAAATGCTTTATTCCAGTTATCCCTTTCAGAAGGTGCCCTGGGCGCGAAGTCTATTGTCTTGAACTCCTTGTAACTCCTTGAACTCCTTGTTTACTTTATCTGCATACTCCTTGTTTACTTTATCTGCGTACTCCTTGTTTACCTTACCTGCGAATGTGGAATAACTATAGTTTTGCCGTTCCTGATATAGACGCCCTTTTGCGGATGGCTCACCCGCCGGCCTTGCAGGTCGTAGAAGTATGCATTGGCATTGGGAGCATTAGCATTTGGCGCATCGATGGTGCCGATGGCCGTTGCGTCCTTTGAAGTGACGGTGGTGCCGGGCTGTATCCCAGCACGGGCAGTGTGCGGTCGTCGGCCGATGCAATCACGTAGCCGCCACCCTCGGTGTTGAAGGCGTAGAGTTCGGGCATCCCCGTCTCGGCGGGATGCATGTTAATGGTTTTCCTGGCCCGTGCAGCTGCCGTCCTGCCGCCCTTTTTCTGAAGCATGAACGAGCGTGCGTTGTCCATTGCCTGCTGCTGGCTGATTTCTGCTGCTGTGAGTGCCATACTCATCATAAGCAACCATAGGATTGAATAGGTTTTTTTCATGTCTTTTTTCATTTATCTTTTTCAGGCCGCAAAATTACGAAAAGAAACCGAAAGTACCAATACTTTCGGCCAATTATAGTGTATAAGACATAGTGATAATGTCAATAGGGCTGACAATGTTGAGTTGCCAGTTTTTCTGTTGCATTAGACTTTTAGAGTTGCTTTAATCTATACTAGTTTGCACTCCTCTATGCCACGGAAGCCGTTGAGGAAGTCGCGGGCGGACATACGCTTCTTACCGGTGAGCTGGAGTTCAAGGAGCTCAAGGCCATTTATATAAAGTTGGTTCTTTTCGGTGTGGAATCCTTTTGATTGAATGTCGGGGGCGATGCGGGCTTTATAGATTTTCAGGATGGTTTGTTTGCCGTCGGGAGTGACGAGGGTGGTCCTGGCACCGGGGTATGGCGAGAGACCGCGAATGAAGTCGTAGATGCGTTTGGCGGGCTGTTGCCAGTCGATTTGACAAGTTTCTTTGAAGATTTTCGGGGCAGAGTGCAGTTCGGTGGTGGGGGCGATGAGCTGTTCCTGTGGCATGGAATCCACATGACCGTCGCCCTCAATGATGCGGTCGATGGTCTCGATGGCCACGTCGGCGCCGAGGCGCATCAGCCCGTCATAGACATACTCCACGTCGGCATCGTCGGGGATGTCGAAAGGCCGCTGCATGATGATGCGGCCCGTGTCGATGTCGTGGTCGAGGAAGAAGGTGGTGACACCCGTCTGACGCTCGCCATTGATGACTGCCCAGTTGATGGGCGCGGCTCCGCGATATTGCGGCAGCAGGGCGGCATGGACGTTGAACGTGCCAAAACGGGGCATGGCCCACACCACTTCGGGCAGCATGCGGAAAGCCACCACCACCTGCAGATCGGCGTCGTAGGCGCGCAACTGGCTGACAAACGCAGGGTCTTTCATCTTTTCGGGTTGCAGCACGGGCAGGCTGTGCTCCAGCGCGTATTTCTTTACTTCCGATGGCTGCAGTACACTGCCATGGCGTCCCACGGGCTTATCGGGCTGGGTGACAACGGCCACCACATTGTATCCGCCCTCTACGAGCTGCTGCAGGGTACCGACGGCAAATTCGGGCGTACCCATGAATATGATGCGTAAATCCTTTTTATTCATTGAACTTTGAACTTTAAACATTGAGTAATTGTCACACAGAGGTACAGAGTAGAAGGAGTTTTTTCTTCTCAGTTTCCTCCGTTTCCTCAGTGTGAGATTATGATATTTGTTTTTCTGTGAGAGATAATGTTATCTGTTCCTCAGTGTGAGAAGAGTCCTAACTCCTGATGATTTTTACCTCACCGTTGAGGCTGAGTTTGATGATGCTGCTCGGCTGGTGCGGCTTGTGCTCTTGGCGGCGGCTCCAGCACACATAGTCAACGGCATTGATGATGTCGGGGCTAATGTCGCGGTAGTTCTGCGGGGCCGGCTGTCCGCTAATGTTGGCACTGGTGCTGACGATGGCCTTTTGGAAACGGTAGCACAGTTCGCGTGAGAACTCCTCACGGGTGATGCGCATGGCAATGCTGCCGTCGTCGGCAACGAGGTTCGGAGCCAGGTTGACGGCACCGTCAAGAATGACGGTGGTGGGCTTGTCGGCCAACTCAATAAGGTCCCAAGCCACGTCGGGCACCAGGCGCACATAGCGTTGCAGCCTTCCTTCTGAATCGACAAGGCAGATGAGAGCCTTCGAGTCGTCGCGCTGTTTGATTTGATAGACACGGGCCACGGCCTCGCTGTTGGTAGCGTCGCATCCGATGCCCCAAATGGTGTCGGTGGGGTAGAGGATGACTCCTCCACGGCGCATCACCTCCACCGCATTTCTTATATCTTCTTCTTTCGTCATAGTCTATTAAAAACCCACCCCAACCCTCCCGAAGGGAGGGAGTTCTGATTAGCTTGGGAAATGGGGACGTGATTAACTCCTAACTCCTATCTCCTAACTCCTCACTCACTAATCTTACTCCGCACTCATGTCGGCCACCATCTGGCGGTATTGGGCATAGAGACGTGTGCGGTTGATATAGCCCAGCAGGCAGTTGTCGGTGTCGAGCACGGGGAGCATGATGGCATTGGTCTGTTCGAACTTTTGCATGACATCCTCCATGGGGTCGTTCACGCCCAGTGTGCAGGGTGGGGGCGACATGAGCTGTGCCACTTGAAAGTGGGTGTAAAGTTCCGTGCGGAACATCAGGTGGCGGATGTTGTCGATGTTGATTTCGCCGAGCAGATGGCCCGCATCGTCGAGCACAGGCAGAACATTGGAGTTGCTTCGGCTGATGGCGTGGATGAGCTTGCCCAGCCACATGTCGGGCGAAACAGCTGTATATTCGCGGTCGATGACGCTGTTGAGGCTCATCAGCGTGAGCACGGCGCGGTCGGTGTGGTGGGTGATGAGGCGCCCCTCGCGCGCCAGACGCATGCCGTAGATGCTGTGAGGCTCAAACATGATGATGACCAGATAAGCGCACACGCTAACGATGATGAGCGGGATGAACAGACCATAGCCGCCGGTGATTTCGGCAATGAGGAAGATACCCGTCAGCGGGGCGTGCATCACGCCGGCCATCACGCCGGCCATGCCCAACAGAGAGAAGTTTTTCTCAGGGATATAAACGCCCACATTGTAGGTGTTCCACAGGCGGGCAAAGAGGAATCCGCCAAAGGCACCGATGAACAGCGACGGGGCGAATGTACCGCCGCATCCGCCGCCACCGTTAGTGGCCGACGTGGCGAACACTTTGGTGAGCAGCACCATGGCAATATACAGTATGAGCAGGTTGCCGTGTCCGTAAAACAGCGAGTTGTTCATCACTGTATTCCAGTCGGTTATGGTCTTTCCGTTCAGCAGAATGTTGATACTGTTGTAGCCTTCGCCGTAGAGCGACGGAAAGAGGAAAATCAGCGTGCTCAGCACCACTCCGCCCAATGCCAGCTTGGCGTAGGGCTTGCCTTTCATTTTGCCGAAAAGCCATTCGCAGGCCGACATGGTGCGTATGAAGTAGAGACTCACCAGACCGCACATCACGCCCAGCAGGATGCTGGCTGGCACACGCTCGATGAGCCACTCGTTGTCGAGGGTGAAATGGAAGAGCGAGTCGGTGCCCACAAACAAATAGGTGAAGCAGGTGGCGGTGACGCTTGCAATGAGAATGGGGAGCAGCGAGGCCATGGTAAGGTCGATCATGAGCACCTCGAGCGTGAACACCAGTCCGGCGATGGGGGCCTTGAAGATGCCGGCAATGGCAGCGGCAGCTCCGCATCCCACCAAGAGCATCACGGTTTTGTTGTCCATCTTGAACGTTTGCGCCAGGTTAGAGCCGATGGCCGAGCCAGTGAGCACAATGGGCGCCTCGGCTCCCACCGAGCCACCGAAACCAATGGTGATGGCCGACGCAATGACCGACGACCAGCAGTTGTGCCCAGGCAACCGCGAGCGTTTTGTCGAGATGGCGTAAAGTATGCGTGTGATGCCGTGCGAGATATTGTCTTTCACAATATGGCGCACGAAGAGCGAGGTAAGATAAATGCCAATGACGGGATAAACCAAGTAGAGCCAGTTGAACGACGTGTAGTCGAAACTGGCGGTGAGCAGCAGCTGTATTTCCTTAATCAGCCAGTGCAACACAAGTCCTGCCACCGCCGCAAAGAAGCCTACGGCCAGTGCCAGCAGCAGTGTGAATTGTTTGTCGGATATGAATTTTGGTTTTTCCATTTAGTTGTTCTATGGTAACCTGACGTTTTACCAGAGAACGTTGATGCGGTAGCCTAGAGTCACCGACACGGTGTGCATGTGAGTCTGTCCGAGAATGCTCTTAGCCTTGGCAGACTTAGGAAGTTTGTTGAGCGAGAAGTCATATTGTGCCTCCAGCTGCAGTCTTCCCACGCTGACGGCGATGCCTGCGGGGATAGACACCAGTCCACGGTGTATCTCGTCTTTGAATCCCTCTTTGCGACCGTCAAAAGTGTATTTGGCGTTCAGGATGCGGGCAAGGTGAATACCGGTGAACAACGCAATGCCGTTGGCGATATAGTATTTACCGAGATACTGGGTGTTGAGCACGTCCAAGTGGTAGTTGTAGGGCCCGGAGTTGACGGTCTCGCCCGATTTGCTGGTGTATGGTGAGTACACGTTTTTCGATCCGATGCGCGAATAGTGGATGTCGAAAGTGAGCGACAGATGGTTGTTGAAAAACACCTCAGCGTCGCCGCCAGCCCTAGGACCAAACATCCAATCGCCTCCGTGGGTGGTGAAGTTCGAAGCGGCTGCTCCTACTTTGGGCGTGGCCCAAAGCTCCCAGAGATTATGCTGCTGAGCACTCACGTTGCTAACGGCGGCCACCATCATCATGGCCAGTAGAATGAACTTTTTCATCTTTTTATCTTACCTTACAATATTTTTTCTTGCTGCAAAGGTACGTCATGTTGGTCGGAATACAAAATAAAAACCTGTTTTTTTTAAGTTTTGGGGTCGTTTTCTTGATTTAAAACTTGATTTTCTCGAATTCCTCGTTCACGATATCCGCCAGACAAACGCCTCCCAGTCTGGCAGCCCACTTCATTCGCCGGTTGTTTTTCACCTTCGTGGCATAATAGCGCAGGCAAGTGCGAACAATTGGAATATACACCGAGGCATAGTCTTTTTCATAGATGCGCGTCATACGCAATGTATGGTGCAATCCGTCGCGCACCATTATATGTAACTCTCTGTCGATAAGGTTTTTATAGTTCATGTCTTTAAGTGTTTTTACGTTTCGTTGTTTTGCGCTTTCCTTCTTAAGGATTTCAGGAATCCGGGAGTGGCCAATCATCGGGATGCAAGCTTGGCTATACTCACCCATCGGGAAAAATCATCTCAGAGTGGAGAGGGCTCTTTCGGAATAATCCACCCACATCACCTGAACTTCTGCAACTTTGTGCAAAGGTAACACAAAAAATCGGTTGGGCGAACGAAATGACGAATTTTTTCAAGTCGTTCCTCTCGTCTCGCCGTTAGTTGTTGATGTGGCCCTCAGCAGAGGGATTTTATTTCCCGACGAAATGCTGAGATTATCTAGCTTAGATTATTCGTAAGTTTTTTTTATTCTACGCTCCGCGCCTTTCAAAAACAAATAAAAACAAAAGCAAACAAGGAAAAACAGGTTTTAATTTTTTAACTTCTGTTTTAATTTGTTTTTCTTGGTTTTTCTTGGTTTTATTAAAGGCGCGGAGCGTAAATCTTCTTTCTTTGTGAATAATTCAAGCTGGATAATTTGAACGCTGTGCCGTGAAATAAAATAATCACTCTGCACACTGCTGTCATATCTCACGACGACAACCAGAAATTTACTAGAAAATTTTAGTTTATTGTCGTGAAATAATTCTGCGTTGTTTGTCTATAGGCTCTTAATAACTGGCGGCAATTGATTCATGTCAAGGTTTTCTTTCTCTTTTTCGCTTTTTCCGAGGATAAGGGCGAAAAATTCGGCCTTTTTCCTTTTTCATGTAGAATAATTGTTGTATCTTTGCACGCGCAAAGACGGTGTTTGCGAATCTGCGAAAACCTAATGGTTTTCAGAAGTGGTGAAGTAAATCTTCTGTTCTGTGCCCTTTTCAGTGTATTTGTCTCCGCGCTTTTTTACAATAGAGAGCGCGGCAAGAAAAGTGTGTACAGAAGTCAGGTTTGCAAAGCCGTAGTAATGATATTTTTTCCTTAGTTTCTTCAAATGGATAATCTTCACAGTGCATTCAAGACCCTTTTCGGTAACGAAGAGGCGCAGTTTCAGATTTTCTCACCCTACCGCATCTGTCCGCTCGGAGCGCATGTCGATCATCAGCACGGACTCGTTTCGGGCTTTGCCTTCAACAGCGGCATCGACTTTCTGCTTTCAGAGACCGAAAGCGGCAAGGTGGAGATGGCATCGCTGTCGTTCGACGGTCTGATGACTTTCAACGTGCGCCGTCCTGTAGATGAGAAACAGGGCAACTGGGGCGACTATCTGCGCGGTGCCGTCTGGGCCATGCAGCACGATTTCCACCTGAAGAAAGGCCTGCGTGGCATTGTCAAGGGCTCCATGCCCATCGGCGGTGTGTCGTCGTCGGCAGCCTTGCTGTGCGGCTTTGTGTTGGCCTTGAGCCGTGTCAACGAATTGAACCTGAGTAAGATGCAGGTTATCCGTTATGCCTCGTTGGCCGAGCGCAAGTATGTGGGGCTGAACAATGGCATTCTCGACCAGGCCTGCGTGGTGCTCTGTGAGAAAGACAAGCTGTTATTCCTCGACACCGAGACCGAGGACTATCAGTTGTTGAATTATGGAAGAAAGGCCACAGCCGGTTGCAAGCCGTTTAAGTTTGGCATCTTCTTCAGCGGCGTCACCCGCAAACTGACCGGCACCGACTATAACCTGCGTGTGTCGGAATGTAAGACAGCCGCGTGGAATATGCAGGCTTACGAGGATATTCCCCTCAAGGAATTTCAGGACACCCGTCTGCGCGATGTTGATGAGCGTCTGTTCGAGAAGTACGAAAAGCAGATGCCCGCGCGTTTTGCCCGTCGTGCCCGTCATTTCTATACAGAGTGCGAGCGTGTGCGCAAAGGCATCGAGGCCTGGGAACAGGGTGATATCGAGCGTTTCGGACAGTTGGTGTTTGAGAGCTGCGAAAGTTCGATGAACAACTATGAGTGCGGTTCGCCCGAGCTGATAGCCCTTTACAAAATCATGCGCCGCACCGACGGCATTTACGGTGGCCGTTTCAGTGGTGCCGGTTTCAAGGGTGCCTGCATCGCATTGGTTGACCCTGAGAAGGAAGAGAGCATCCGTGAGTTTGTCACCGCCGAGTATCTCAAGGAGTTCCCGCAGTATAAGGACTCTTTTCAGATGTTCTTCTGCGACTCGTCCGACGGTGTAGGCTTCGTAACCGCTAACTCCTAACTCCTAACTCCTAACTCCTAACTCCTAACTCCCGTTTCCTTCCGCAACCAAATGAAAACCATCGTGATTGCTGCCGGCTACGCCACTCGTCTTTATCCGCTGACGGAGAACTTTCCGAAGCCGTTGCTGAAAATCGGTGATAGGACCATTCTCGACCGTCTGTTAGACGATATCGACGGCATAGAAGACATCGATGAGCACATCGTGGTCACCAACCATAAGTTCGCGCACCACTTCGACGAGTGGGCAGCTGAGCGTGAGGGCAAGCCCATTCGCATCATCGACGACGGTACGGAAACCAACGATACCCGTCTTGGAGCCGTTCGCGACCTGCTTTTGGCCCTGACGGGTCATCCCGATGGCCAATCGCCGGCACTCATCAACGATGATATTCTGGTGATAGCCGCCGACAATATCCTGGAATTCTCGTTCCAGGGCTTTGTTGATTACTTCAAGCAAAAGCAGACATCGGTTATTATGTGTCATCACGAGCCGGAGCTGCGGCGGTTGCAGCGTACGGGTGTGATTGCCGTTGACGACCAGATGCGCGTTCTTGAGATGCAGGAGAAACCCGAGCATCCCGTCAGCCATTGGGCAGTTCCACCTTTTTATATATATAAGCACACAGATCTTCCCCTCATCCTCGATTGCCTCAGCCACGGCTGCGGCTTCGACGCGCCGGGAAACCTTGCCCATTACCTCGTAGGGTGTACCACCCTCCATGCGTGGCCCATGCCCGCCGGCCGCTTCGACATCGGCTCCCTCGACTCCCTGGAGGAAGCCCGTGCAAAGTTCGGCTGAAGTGCCTCACACTGAGTAGCTTTTTCTCTCACCCCGAGGCTTTTGTTTATTCTCACGCAGAGGCGCGGAGTTTTTTTGAGTAAAGGAGGAAATGTGAGTTAGGGAGTAGAGGTTAAGAGCTAAGAGAGAGATAAGAGTAAAAAGAGGGATATGAGAGTAAGAAAGAGCAAGAGAGTAGGAGAGAGGAGATGATTGACGAGGATTACACTTACAGATTGCTCTCTTGTGCTTACGAAGTCCATTCTGCTTTAGGACCAGGATTGCTGGAAAGTGTTTACGAGAAGGCGTTGGGTTATGAGTTGGAACAGAACGGTTTCAGAGTTCAGCATCAGATACCAGTAAAAATAAAATACAAAGACAAGGAGTTTGACAATGACTCGAAGTTGGACATCATGGTGGATGATCAAGTTATCATTGAGTTGAAATCCGTTAAGGAAATCCTTCCTGTTCACCAGATGCAACTGCTCACTTACTTGCGGCTCACCAATACGCAATTAGGATATATTATCAATTTTAATGTTGATCAGTTGAAAAACGGGATTCAAAGGATAGTAAATAATTTCAGATATTAATTTCTTGACAGTTCTCCTTTCCTCAAAAAATCTCCTTATCTCAAAATAAACTCCAAGTCTCCAAAACCTTCTCTTTATCCTCAGAAAACCTCTGCGCCTCTGCGTGAGAAATCAATAATTCTATTTGATACAACATTTCTGCGTGAAATAATTATTCTCTGAGTGAGAGAAAAATAAACTCTTAAGAAATTGAAGATATTAGTTACAGGAGCCGCAGGCTTCATTGGGTCAAAGACCGCTGCCATGCTTGCCGCACGAGGCGACGAGGTGGTGGGCATTGATAACATCAACGACTATTACGATGTGCGGCTGAAGTACGGCAGACTGCGCTCGTGGGGCGGCATTGCCTTCGAGGGCAAGGAGATGCCCTACGGACAGGTGTATCTCAGCACAACGATGCCCAATTATAAGTTCATTCGCATGGATATTGCCAATAAGACGGCTGTGGATGCGTTGTTTGAGACCGAACGGTTCGACAAGGTGCTCAATCTGGCAGCTCAGGCAGGTGTGCGCTACAGCATCACCAATCCCTACAGCTACTTGCAGAGCAACCTCGTGGGATTTCTCAACATCTTAGAGGCTTGTCGCCATTTCGGAGTGAAACATCTCGTATATGCCTCTTCGAGCAGCGTCTATGGACTGAACGCTGAGGTGCCCTATAGCGAGGATCACAAGGTGGACTCGCCCGTCAGTTTGTATGCGGCAACCAAGAAGAGCAACGAGCTGATGGCACATGCCTACAGCAAACTCTATGGTTTTGCCACCACGGGTCTGCGCTACTTCACCGTTTATGGCCCCTGGGGCCGCCCCGACATGTCGCCCATGCTCTTCGCCGGCGCCATCGCGCGTGGAGAGGCCATCAAGGTGTTCAACCACGGTGACATGATTCGCGACTTCACCTTCATCGACGATATTGCCGAGGGCACCATCCATGCCATCGACCACCAACCCGTGGCCGAGGAGTGCAAGAATGGCGTTCCTTATAAAGTCTATAACATTGGTTGCAGCAACCCGGTGAAACTCATGGACTTTATCTCTGAGATTGAGCAGGCTTACGGCGAAGAAGCCAAGAAGAAATTCCTGCCCATGCAGCCTGGCGATGTTTATCAGACCAATGCTGACACCCGCCATCTGGAGGAAGACTGTGGCTACAAGCCCCACTGGTCGCTCCACAACGGCATTCAGGAGTTTATGAAGTGGTACAAGAGCGACGAGAACCCCCTCAAAAGCTAACCACCCCCCTAACACCCCATCACCCATCACCTAACACCTAACACCCAACAATGAAAATAGCAGTAGCAGGAACAGGTTACGTAGGTCTTTCTATCGCAACCCTGTTGGCACAACATAATGAAGTAACTGCCGTTGATGTGATTCCCGAAAAGGTGGAACTCATCAACCAGCGCAAATCACCTATTCAGGACGAGTATATCGAGAAATACCTGGCAGAGAAAGAGTTGAACCTCAAAGCCACGCTCGACGGGGCAGCTGCTTACAAGGACGCTGACTTCGTGGTGATTGCCGCCCCGACGAACTACGACCCGATCAGGAATTTCTTCGACACCCATCATATTGAGGATGTCATCGACCTGGTGCTTTCGGTCAACCCGTCAGCAGTGATGGTCATCAAGAGTACCATTCCTGTGGGTTATTGTCGCTCGCTCTATGTGCGTTATTCCCAGAAAGGTGTGCAGCAGTTCAATTTGCTGTTCTCGCCAGAGTTTCTCCGCGAGAGCAAAGCCTTGTACGACAACCTCTATCCCTCGCGCATCATTGTGGGCTATCCTAAGCTGATTTCGCAGTACCCCGAAGAAAACGAAGCCATCCGTAAGGTGGCTGATGTCAATAAGTTGCAGCAGGCGGCAGAGACTTTTGCTTCGCTTTTGCAGCAGGGGGCCATCAAGCAGGACATTCCCACCCTGTTCATGGGCATGAAAGAAGCCGAGGCCGTGAAACTCTTCGCCAATACCTATCTGGCCCTACGTGTTAGCTACTTCAACGAGCTGGACACCTATGCCGAGGTGAAGGGCCTCGACTCACAGGCCATCATCCAGGGCATCGGTCTTGACCCCCGCATCGGTACCCACTACAACAACCCGTCGTTCGGCTATGGCGGCTACTGCCTGCCCAAGGACACCAAGCAGCTCCTTGCCAACTACGAGCATGTGCCCCAGCAGATGATGAGCGCCATTGTGGAGAGCAACCGCACCCGTAAGGACTTCATTGCCGACCAGGTGCTGAAGAAGGCCGGATATTACGACTATACCACCGGCAGCCGTTACAACCTGGCAACAGAGAAGAACGTCACCATCGGCGTGTTCCGCCTTACCATGAAGTCTAACTCCGACAATTTCCGTCAGAGCAGCATCCAGGGCGTCATGAAGCGCGTCAAGGCTAAGGGAGCTACCGTGATTATCTACGAGCCCACGCTTCCCGACGGCAGCACCTTCTTCGGCAGCCGTGTGGTGAACGACATCAACCAGTTCAAGGCGCTGAGCGATGCCATCATCGCCAACCGCTACGACTCCGTCCTCGATGACGTGGAGGACAAAGTCTATACCCGCGACCTCTTCCGTCGCGACTAATATTTGTAATTATAGATGAAATCACTTGGTAAAGTTATAATATGGATATAAGTACTTCAAAAGGGTCACGAGTAGTGAGTGAAATTTCGCCTGTTGATGCACTTTGGGCACTTATACAGTGTCAATCGAAGTCTGTCCGAAAAGCATTGATAAAACGTATTCTTTCTGACGATCAAAAAGTTGAGGCTCAAAAAGAAATTGTGAAAGAGAGTCTCTCAAAGGCATTTGATGAGTTTAGTCACGGAGAGATTAAGCATAATGCGCGAGATCTTTTCTCCTTATAATTGCATTTGAAGTGGCAGTCTTATTTGATTATCTTCCAGAATTTGAGCGTCGTGCCAAGGATTTGGCAAAGAAGTATAAATCGTTTGCTCAAGACTATTTGGTGCTACTCGATGAACTAGAGAATAATCCTTTTGGTGGACAATCTCTTGGAAATCATGTATATAAGTACCGAATGGCGATTTCTTCTAAAGGGAAGGGGAAAAGTGGTGGTGCCAGGGTTATTACCTATAATTTGCAAGAAAAAGGAAGTGGTGATATCCTTATCACATTAATGACAATTTATGATAAGAACGAGATAAGTAATGTTTCTGATGCATATTTAAAAAGTCTCGTTAAGTTGTTTGTTAATCGTAAATAATCATCTTGAAGAACTTTGATTATCTGATTGTTGGCTCTGGCCTTTTCGGAGCAACCTTTGCTTACAAGGCACATCAGGCAGGCAAAAAATGCTTAGTGATAGACAAACGGTCTCATTTGGGAGGCAATGTCTATTGCGAGAACATAGAGGGCATTAACGTTCATAAGTACGGTGCTCATATTTTCCACACTTCCAATAAAGAAGTGTGGGATTTTGTCAACTCATTAGTGGAGTTCAACCGCTATACCAATTCACCCGTAGCAAATTACAAAGGCAAACTCTATAATCTGCCTTTTAACATGAATACCTTCTACCAGATGTGGGGCGTAACCACACCTGCTGAGGCTCAGGCAAAGATTGAGGAGCAGAAAGCCGAAGCTGTGGCTAAAATGAAGGCTGAAGGAGTTGATGAACCCCGTAATTTGGAGGAGCAGGCCCAGCTGCTCATTGGCAAAGATATTTACGAGAAACTGATAAAGGGCTATACCGAAAAGCAGTGGGGGCGCAAGTGTACCGAGCTACCAGCATTTATCATCAAGCGCTTGCCCGTTCGGTTGGTATTCGATAACAACTATTTCAACGATAAGTATCAAGGTATTCCTGTAGGTGGTTATAACAAACTCATTAATGCTTTGCTCGATGGCTCAGAAGCCATGACCGATGTGGATTTCTTTGATTGTGGACGTGAGTTTGACGAAAGCGAGAGCTTGTGGAAAGTTCAAGGTCCAAAGGTCAGTGTTCAATGTTCAAAGATCGTTTTCACCGGCCAACTTGACGAATACTTTGATTACCGTTTTGGAAAGCTCGATTTTCGGACTGTTCGTTTTGAGACCGAGACCTTCGACATGTCAAACTATCAGGGCAATGCCGTCGTCAACTATACAGAGGCCGAAGTGCCCTATACACGTGTCATTGAGCACAAACATTTCGAGATGTTCGGCCCCGCGGTAGATGCATGTCCCAAGACGGTTGTCAGCAGGGAATACAGCACGGAGTGGACCGAAGGAATGGAACCGTTCTATCCCGTCAACGACGACCGCAACAACCAGCTTGCCGACCAATACCGCGCTTTAGCAAGCCAAGAAAAGAACGTCATCTTTGGAGGCCGCTTGGCAGAATACAAATACTACGACATGGCACCTGTTGTTGAGAAGGTGCTCGGTCTGGAAGTGTAAAAGCACTCATATTCGATGAAATACCCTATTGGCATACAGAATTTTGAAAGATTACGCCGTGAAGGCTATACCTATGTCGATAAGACGGCGTTGGTTCATAAACTTGTGTCGGAGGGCAGCTATTATTTCCTTTCCCGTCCCCGCAGGTTTGGCAAATCATTGCTGCTATCAACTTTTGAGGCCTATTTTCAGGGCAAGAAGGAACTGTTCGAAGGACTGGCCATAGCTGAGACGGAAACGGAGTGGACCAAGTATCCCGTCTTGCATCTGGATTTGAATACAGAGAAGTACGAGACAAAACAGTCGTTAGACAATATCCTTGACAGCAACCTTAAAGACTGGGAGACTATCTATCAGCCTGAAATACATGGCGAAACTCTTTCTGACCGTTTTATGCGCGTTATCCGCCAGGCTTGTCAGCAGACTGGCCGTCAGGTGGTCATTCTTGTTGACGAATACGACAAGCCGCTGCTTCAGGCCATTGGCAATGAGCCGTTGCAAAATGAATACCGTAGTACGTTGAAAGCCTTTTATGGGGCGTTGAAGTCGTGCGACCGCTATATCCGTTTCGCATTCCTCACAGGTGTGACAAAGTTTGGCAAGGTGAGCGTGTTCAGCGACTTGAACAACCTGACCGACCTTTCGTTGGACAAGCGCTACTCAACCATTTGCGGCATTACCGAGCAAGAACTTCACGACTACTTTGATGAAAGTGTCCTCGCTTTGGCCTGTGAAAATGGTATAGAAAAAGAAGCGTGCTATGAGCGGTTGAAGTTCGATTATGATGGCTATCATTTTTCGATAGGAAGTGCAGGCGTTTACAATCCTTTCAGTCTTTTGAACACGTTGTCGTCAAGGCAATTCAAGGACTATTGGTTTGAGACCGGCACCCCTTCTTTTCTGGTTTATCAGTTGAAGAAGTCCGACTACCAGCTCGACTATCTGACGGAGGAAGAGCTGACTGCCGACACCCTGAACAGCATCGACGTGATGGATGACAATCCGCTGCCATTGCTTTATCAGAGCGGTTATCTCACGTTGAAAGATTACGACCCCAAATACAGGACCTACCGGCTGGAGTTTCCCAATCGTGAGGTGCGCGAGGGGTTTATCAAGTATCTTGTTCCGTACTATACGCCGAAGCACCGCGACAAATCGAGCTATTTCATCCGTAACTTTGTCAAGGAAATGGAAAGTGGTGATGCAGAAGGCTTTATGCGACGTTTGGATTCGTTTTTCTCAAAGGGAGACTATCAACTCATGGGCGACAAGGAAGTCTATTTCCACAACGCCATCTATGTGTTCTTTACCCTTCTCGGTTTCTATGTCGAGGTGGAGCGTCACACCACCGATGGCCGTATGGACATCCTTGCACAGACACCCGACTTCATCTATATCTTCGAACTGAAAATCAACCAAAGCGCAGAAGCGGCCCTGCAACAGATAGAGAGTAAAGGCTATGCCAAACCCTTTGCTGCTGATCCGCGCCATCTTTTCAGAATTGGTGTGAACTTCTCAACAGAAACTCGCACCATCGACGATTGGAAAGTCAATAGCTAGTAAGAAAGAATCTGTCGATAGATCTGCGAAATCGGCATCATCTGCGAAATCTGCGGTTCGAATAACTATTAACTCTAAACTCCTAATACCTAACTCCTAACTCGCATGCGCTCCTTCCTCTTAACGCTCTTTGCTTTGTTTTCTGCAAGTTTAGGAGCGTTTGGCCATAGCGGCCTCAACGGTAGCTTGGAGATAATGGGAAATGCTACCGACTCTATAGGAGTTAATGAAAAGAAAACCATCCTTCTGGATTTCGACACACTGACCTACGACAACATCAGGGTAGAGAAAGCATTTAAGATGCCCCGTCGGGAGACAGCCTTCCAAGGCATGGCCGTGTTTGGCGACTACATGTTCCAGTGCCATCATTCCAACAACTTTGTTGATGTCTATGACTTGCGCGATAACACTTTTGCTTTCTCTATTGAGCAAGAAGGAGTACAGGAAGTCCATTGCAACAATGCAGATTTCGGAACAGAGTATTTCGACAAGAACGACCCATTCCCCCTCCTCTATTTAGAACACAGAGGCAATAAACACAAAACTTCGGTATATAGAATCTTGAAAACCGACACCGCCTTTACGGCCCAGAGAGTGCAGACATTCAACTTCACACCCTGCACTTGGAGCATCTCAAACAACGATTACGCGAACGGTCACCTCTACGTCACGCATGGCATGGGTAAAGGCAAGGGAAACATACTCACCCAAATACCAATACCTCCTGTTGGGGCCGGTGACATCACCATCGATTTGGAGTCGTCAGAAGTGTTGGCATCATTCGATGTCACAACCCCTAAGGTATCGCAGGACGGTACCATTCACAACAACAAACTCTTCCAACTGAAAGGCTACTCTGGCGAAGGCGAGATCAAAATCGTTGACCTGAAGCAGCAGCGCACCCTTTTCATTGCCCAGTTCGATCAAATCGGCATGCAGGGCGAGCCCGAGGGCATTGCCTGGTACAACGACCACCTCGTAGTCTCCACCGTCGGCGGTCAAGTCTATAACGTCTATTTTGTGGAGTAACTTTTAGTACCCTGTTTCTTCGTCTGCTCTTTACTATCAGTTAACGTTTCTATGACACAATCAAATTCAGGACTTATTGCTGACAATGGGTTTCCTTATCCGTCGGAAGAGGAGTTGCGCAATATTTTTGCTTCGTCTTGTGTTGAGGCCGTGGCCAGAAAACTTCACTTGTCCACAAGTGAGGCTTATAAACGTATGAAGCGTGCAGAATTGTTTCACGATCTTATCTACCCCTGTTACGAAGCCCTTCATTCTCAGAGTCGCGAGGTTGTTACTGATGATATAGTTCATGCTCTCCAAATTCGTGAAGCAAAACGAGAGGAGGGATGAGTGGCTTCAGTTTATTGTGGCCAATCGCATGGGTGTTCTCGATGTTGCAAAATACGATGTTATTGAAGGTGGAGTAGCTAACGACCGGGTGATAGATGTCGTCGAGGCATATATTGCTAACTTGATGCCGTTAGAAATGGCGTTACGCGAGTTGTCAAAACATCGGCCTAATAATCAGTTCTGTATTGCCAGTCAAAAAGTCATAGACGAGTGCTTGTCATTTGTTGAATCGTATCATCTGTAAGAATATGCTAAGCGACCTGTTGATGTGGAACAAAATCGGTCGGATTGTTACATTGTTGTCAGACCGTCTCAATATCACCCCCGAACTTGCTTTGGATGTGTTTTACACTTCGAAGACTAACGAGTTGTTGCACGATCCCACTACACTTCTATATACATTTAGTGATCTTTATATAGTTGATGACGTCGTTCGTGAACTCCAATCATAGACAGGACTCCATCCGTGTTCTTTTCCCCTTGAAGTTCTGCGTTCGATATTCGCCAAGTCTTCTTTCTGTGCCATCTGTGTAATCTGTGTGACACTTTTGTTAGAACTTATAACAGAGTAGGAAGTGAGACATGTTAGCCCCTTGTCATCATTCGTGAAGCATATTCATGCAACCGTAGTCTATAAAATGGACAATTTCGCCGCAAGCGACTCAAAAAATAATGAACGATATAACAAAGAACAACTCTGAAGCGAACCTCATTCCTTTTAAGGATGTAGAGGATAGAATAGTTGTGTTGCGCAACCAGAAAGTGCTGTTGGATCGTGATGTGGCAGAGTTGTATGGTGTACAGACCAGAGAGATCAATCAGGCTGTGCGTAACAACCCACGCAAGTTTCGTGAAGGGTATATGTTTGAATTATCATCAGAAGAATCTTCATTTCTAAGATCAAAACTTTTGACCTTAGAACAAGCCAACGGTAAAGGACGTTATAGTAAATATAATTTCAAGGCATTCACAGAACGAGGCCTTTACATGCTTGCTACTATCTTGAAATCACAAAGAGCAGAGAATGCAACCATCGCTATCATCGAGACATTTACAAAGGTACGTGAACTCAAACGTGAGTTGCTCGAATTACACAAGGAGGCTGACAAGGAGAAACAAAAGACGAAAATGCAACATTTCGGTGAAGTCCTCACCGACATCGTGATGCCAGATTTGCAAACATCAGAAACAGAGTCCTCTCTTGAGATAAACTTCCTCATCGGAAAGATCAAGCATACAGTTAAGCGTGTCCGCAAGGAAGAACCTAAAAAATAGATATTATTATAAGTCCAATCCGCGTAAACCGCAAGGTTTCTATCTGTGCCATCTGTGCCATCCGTGTGACACTTTTCCGCTTCTTTCGTTGTTGAATATTTTTTGAACAGATTTGTTGGATGACTTGCTGATGGCGGTAAATCTTTATAAAGATATAGTAATTAATGAGATCTCTAATGAAACAGAAGAACTATCCCTTGTTAGAATCTGAAACAGAGAAGGCTACGGAACCAATGCCTGCGGGTTCGTATCATCATAGAATCTCCCCGTTAGATGCGCTTTGGTCAATATATCAGTCTCAATCAAAAAGAGTTCGCAAAGCATTCCGTCAGCGAATTCTGGAAGAAGAAAAGGCTGATAAACTTCAATCAGAGATGCGTGCTTACGAGTTACAGTTACCATCCGAGACAAAGGAGTCGGTACATCTCTTCACAAAGACAATTAAGAAAGCAGTGAATGATGTGCGTCAGGCCGCCTTTGATCATACCCATGTTGGAAGAAATGCTGACGATTTCCTGGCAGAGTTAGAACAAGAAGAGGCATGAAGGTCGCTGTCTATACGCATCCGGAATTTGAGCGTCAGTTCAAGCGTTTTAGAAAGAAGTATCATTCACTGGTTGATGATTATCGTTGTTTTCTTGAAAAAATAAAGGAAAATCCTTTTCAGGGTGTTAGTCTTGGGAATGGCATTAGGAAGGTTCGTTTTGGTGTTTCTTCCAAAGGAGGCAGTAAAAGTGGAGGAATGCGTGTTATCACTTTTTCCTTGAACAAGGTAAACGATGATATTTATGAGCTAACGCTACTCTACATATACGATAAAAGCGAGATGGGCAACGTTTCCGACAAGTATATCCAGTATTTACTAGACAAGGAATGATATGTTTGTCCGATCCGCTCAAACCGCAAGGTTTCTATCTGTGCCATCTGTGTAATCCGTGTTCGTTTACCTATTGAAGTTCCGCGTTCGATATTCGCCAAGTCTTCTTTCTGTGCCATCTGTGTAATCTGTGTGACACTCTTCAATTGTCAATTATCAATTAAAGAAGCGCTTTGTGTCCGTAACTCACGGTGTTAATTCCGTAACTCGCGGAGATATATTCAAATTTTTCTGTAATAAGCACTTATACTTATTAGCCATAAACAGTATAGATAATGCCATTTAATAGTTTTAATTTTTGGCTAGTTTTTCCTCTCATTTTCAGTTTTTATTGGCTGATTCCGAGCAAATATGCTAGTTATAAGAAATGGTATCTCATATTCATCAGTTATTTGCTGTATATGAATTGGAAGCCCGCATTCGCTTTAGTGTTGTTTTGGGTTACCTGTGCAACGTTTTTTGGAGCAAAGGTGTTATTTGGCAATGAGAAAAAGAAATCCTGTCATCTGATATGGCTATTCAGTTTGATGTCGTTATTCCCATTGTTGGCTTTCAAATACTACAATTTTATTAATGAGAATGTGACATTGGGGTTAGAGCAAATTGGGCTGCATTTTGCCCTTCCTGGCTTAAACTGGGCTGTTCCTATCGGAATATCTTTCTTTACATTTCAGGCTGTAGGCTATCTTTTTGATGTTTATTATAAGCGAATCCAACCCGAAAAGTCATTTACCGATTATGTGCTTTTCGTTTCTTTCTTTCCCCAGGTTACTTCAGGTCCAATAAGCAAGGCTTCTGAACTGTTACCTCAAATAAAGAATCCCCAACCCTTCAATTATCGGCAAGGGGTGGATGGTTTAAAACTCCTCTTGTGGGGAATGTTCATTAAGTTGGTCGTTGCCGACAGACTTGGTTTGTATGTCGATGTCGTTTATTCAAACTATGTCCATTATTCTGGTTTTTGTTGTTTGTTGGCAAGTATATTCTACACGTTCCAGATTTATGGAGATTTTGCTGGCTACTCTTTGATGGCTATGGGAATAGCCAAAACACTTGGATATGATATTATTAATAACTTCAGACAACCTTATTTGTCGGTAAGTGTAACTGATTTTTGGCGTAGATGGCACATCTCCCTTTCCCGTTGGTTGAAAGACTATGTTTATATTCCATTAGGAGGAAGCCGATGCAGTAAGATTAAGAATTATTGGAACATCTTCATTACTTTTTTAGTGAGTGGTATTTGGCACGGTGCCAATTGGACATTTATCGTCTGGGGCATCATGCATGGTGTTGCCCAAATCATAGAAAAAGCTTTGGGGTGTCAGAAATGCGAAAGCAAGAACATCTTGATTCGGTTTACCCGTATTTTTATCACCTTTGCAATAGTCAACTTTGCTTGGATTTTCTTCAGAATGCCATCACTAAATGAGGCTTTTAGTATTATTGGAAAGATGTTCACGAGTTTCAATACAGGGCAGTTCCTCACCCATGAGTTAACATCCATCAAGATAGCGTTACCTATAATGGTGATCTACGATTTGATGACAGAATACAGTTTGTTTAAAAGATTCCAAACACCCATCATAAAATGGTGTGCTTGCGTGGCATTGTTTGTTCTGATTCTGCTGATAGGTGTTTTGGATAGTGGCCAGTTTATCTACGTGAGTTTTTAATGAAACGTTATCTATTAAGAATATTTCTTTTCTTCTTCATAGTTGCTATCGTTGATTTTATATTCGGAAAGTCTTGTGATTATTTGTATAAACAGGTCAAAACAGGAGATAGCAAAGATAACTATGCTGTTTTTAATAGTATTACTGCAGACATAATAGTTATAGGGTCGTCCCGTTCTTGTCATCACTACAATTCGCAGATTCTATCAGATAGTTTGCACTTGAGTTGTTTTAATTGTGGTAGTGACGGGTTGGGTATATTTAATATGTATGGAAGACTAGTGAGTATATGCCAAAGAAAAATCCCTAAAATAGTGATTTACGATGTTTTTGCTCCTAATGAATTGTATGATTTAGATAATTTTAGAGATTTAGATGGTTTAAAACCTTTTTGTAATGATGATTCTATCTCTTCAATTTTGTGTAAAGTTAATCCGATAGAAAAAATAAAATTAGCATCACGCCTTTACCGTTATAATACTAAAATTTTTCAAATAGTTCGTGACTTGCTTGTCAATAAATCCCAGAAGATAAATGGCTTTGAACCATTGTATAAAACAATGGATTATACTCCATCTCCTTTTAGGAGCAAATATGATAATAAAGATCCTGATAGTTTGAAGTTGAAATATGTTTATAAAGTTATAGAGTTGTCAAAGAAAAAGAAATTCAAATTATTTTTTAGTATTTCTCCATGGTATCAGGCTACAAACGATGATGATTATACTGTTTTAAAAGAGATTTGTAAAAAAGAAGGAATTACTCTTATAAACTATTATACGAAAAAGGATATCAATACAAATAAAGAGTTATTTGCTGATCCTGCTCATTTGAATGCTTCAGGTGCAGATGTGTTTTCTAAGCAGATAGTATCTTTTTTAAAGGATTAGTAACAGATTTGCCGATTCAATATTCTCTAACATTTTCATGCATCTAACATTACGATTTATCTTCATAGTTGTTCTTTTTTTATTAAAGGAATACTATGCTTTTCCTGCCGATTGGGTAATTAATCCTATTATTCCAACCAGTTTGCCAGACCCTACAATTATAAAAGGAGAAGACGGCTTTTACTATCTGTATGCAACCGAAGATGTCAGGAATATTCCCATTTACCAGTCCTACAATCTGTTAGAATGGCGGTTTGTAGGTACTGCTTTTACTGACGAGACCCGTCCTACATTTCTTGAAAAAGGCCATCTGTGGGCTCCCGATATTAATAGAATTAACGGTAAGTATGTTATGTATTATTCTTTGTCAAAAGCAGGTGAGCTTCATACAAATGGTATTGGGGTGGCAGTAGCAGACAATCCGTGGGGACCTTTTACAGACAAAGGGAAGTTGTTTACGAGCGATGAGATTGGTGTGGTGAACAGTATAGACCCATTTTTCTTTGAAGATTATGGCCACAACTATCTTTTTTGGGGTAGCCATTATGGCATTTACGGGATAGAACTTAGCAATGACGGACTTTCAATTAAAGAAGGAGCCGAAAAGAAGCAGATAGGGAGTTCGCTGATAGAAGGAACCTGCATTGTAAAACATGATGATTGGTATTTTCTCATAGGATCGGCAGGAACCTGCTGTTCTGGTTTGAATAGCACCTATCATGTAGTTGTTGCCAGATCCGAGAACCTCTTCGGTCCTTACAAGGATAAGAAAGGGCGAAATGCTTTGAGCAATGGCTTTTCAATGCTGTTACAAGGGACAGATTATTTTGTGGGCCCCGGGCATAATTCCGAGTTTGTAGAAGATGAAGTAGGAGAGAATTGGGTGTTTTATCACAGTTACATTAACGACGAAATGTCCTCATGATGCCAGATTTGCAAACATCAGAAACAGAGTCCTCTCTTGAAATAAACTTCCTTATCGGAAAGATCAAACATACAGTCAAACGTGTCCGCAAGGAAGACCCCAACAAATAGATATGTTTAAAGTCCAACTCGTAGGATGCTATGAAACTATATCAGCGTCATCTGCTACAATCTGCGGAATCCGCGGAAGAACGCCATCTGCGCTATCGAAGAATCACGGTAATATTTTCCTAAAGTACGGTAAAATTTTCGTTACTCACGGTAATATTTGACTCGCAATTAATGAAATCAATAGCATAAATGGATTTCATTATAGTTTTAATGTTGAAATTATAGAGTGAACATAAGGAGCAAGAAGATTATCTATAGATAAAGGCATAATTTGTTTTTATTAGTGAATAGTTATAATGATATAATATGAAAGCATTAATATTAAATTCAGGTCTCGGTCACCGCATGGGTGTTATCACAAAAGAGCATCCGAAGTGCATGACGGAGATTTCCGCCCATAACACAATTTTAAGCAGACAGCTGCGTCAATTGGTATCTTTCGGCATAGAAGAAGTAGTGATGACTACTGGTTATTATGACAAGGTTCTCGTGGACTATTGTCATGCCTTACACTTGCCGTTGAAGTTCACGTTTGTGAACAATCCCGTTTATGACCAGACCAACTATATTTACAGCATTTATTGCGCAAAAGAATATTTGAAAGACGATGATATCATTCTGATGCATGGCGATTTGGTCTTTGAAAACCTTGTGATGGAAGCTATTGTGGAAAACGAAAACAGTTGTATGGCTGTTAGCAGTACACTCTCGCTACCTGAAAAGGACTTCAAGGCTGTTATTAAAAACGAGTGTATAGACAAGATAGGAATAGAATTCTTTGATAATGCTATGGCTGCTCAACCTCTGTATAAAATCTTAAAAGGCGACTGGCTTCTATGGCTTGCTAATATAGAGAAATATTGTGAGACCGACAATCGTAAATGTTATGCAGAAAACGCTTTTAACGAAGTCAGCAACCAATGCAAAATATACCCAGTAGATGTTAAAGATATGCTTTGCGCAGAAATAGATACGCCTGAAGATCTTGACTTTGTCACCAAAAAATTGGCGAAAGTTAACGAGCGTACCGTCTATATGTCATTTTCTACAGAATATATTCATTCTGGGCATATGGCAATTATTAATAAAGCAAAGCGTTTAGGGCGTCTTATTATAGGCGTTTTATCTGATGAAGCCGTTGCTAGCTATAAGCGATTCCCAATGATTCCTTATGAAGAACGTAAGGCTCTTTTAGAGAATATTTCAGGCGTAGAACGTGTGATTGAGCAAAAAACACTCTCCTATGTGGATAATCTGCGTACTTTAAAACCTGACTATGTAGTTCATGGCAACGATTGGTGTGAAGGTTTTCAAAAACCTATTCGTCAGGAAGTTTGTGAAGTGCTTTCCGAATATGGTGGAAAACTCATTGAATATCCATATAGTAACAACCCAATGTATAAGGAACTGGATGCCAACCATCGGGCAGAAGCATCTATGCCTGATGTTCGCCGAAGCAGACTACGCAAACTTATCAACATGAAAGGACTTGTCACGGCTATGGAGGCTCATAGTGGTATTACAGGTCTTATTGTCGAGAATACGAAGGTGCTTCAGAACGGTAAAACTTTCCAGTTCGATGCGATGTGGCTGTCTTCGCTCTGTGACTCTACGGCGAAAGGAAAACCCGACATAGAACTTGTCGATATGACCTCGCGTTTCCGTACTATAGATGACATTATGGAAGTAACGACTAAACCCATCATCTTTGATGGTGATACAGGGGGGCTAACGGAACATTTTGTTTATACAGTTCGTTCCTTGGAACGCATGGGGGTCTCCATGGTTATAATCGAGGATAAGACAGGCCTAAAGAAAAACTCCCTGTTCGGCACAGAGGTTAAGCAAACACAGGCATCTATTCCTGATTTCTGTGAGAAGATACGTGCTGGTAAACGAGCCCAAAAGACGAAGGAGTTTATGATTTGTGCACGTATTGAATCTTTAATTTTAGAACGAGGTATGGAGGATGCATTAGAGCGTGCTTTTGCTTTCAGTGAGGCTGGTGCTGATGCTATTATGATTCACTCACGCAAAAAGGATCCTGCTGAAATATTCGAATTCGTGGACAATTTCCGTAAAAAGAACTCAACAACTCCTATTGTGGTTGTACCCACAAGTTTCAATACTGTTACAGAAGCAGAGTTCAAGAAACGTGGCGTGAATGTTGTCATTTATGCTAATCAACTTACTCGCACAGGTTTTCCAGCAATGCTAGATGCAGCACGTACTATTCTGAAGTATCACCGTGCCAAAGAGTGTGACGACAAGTGTATGCCTATCAAGGAAATAATAACGCTAATACCTGAGGAATAATGATTAAAGCTCAGTTTTTTTACGATACATTAGCCGCGTATGGCATAAACTTTTATGCAGGAGTTCCTGATTCTCTGTTGAAAAATCTCTGTGCCTATATTACCGACCATGCTGATGCAAACCATAACATCATAGCTGCCAATGAAGGTGGTGCTATGGGGCTGGCTGCCGGCCACTATCTCGCGACGGGGCAAATACCAGTTGTCTATATGCAGAACTCTGGAGAAGGCAACATCATTAACCCACTGGCCTCGCTTACAGACAAGGAAGTCTATAATATCCCTATTCTCTTGGTAATTGGTTGGCGTGGGATGCCTGGTTCCCATGATGAACCCCAGCATGTCAAGCAAGGAAAAGTTACCACGGGACTTCTGAATGTAATGGGGATAGATTACACAGTTCTTTCCAAAGAAGAAGACAAGGTCGAAGTCCAAATCAAGAAGGCTGTTGATTATATGCAGCGAACCAAAGAGTGTTATGCGTTTGTTGTTGAAAAGGACACCTTTGATGCTTATGCCCTCCAGAACGTAGGGAAAAACAACCTAAGTATGAGTCGAGAAGAGGCTATTCAAACTGTTGCTGCTGCTCTTGGCGATAAGGATGCCATTGTATCAACCACCGGTATGATTTCCCGTGAACTCTTTGAATATCGCACGGCAATGAACGAAGGACATCAACGTGATTTCTTGACGGTTGGTTCGATGGGACACGCCTCTCAAATTGCCCTCGGGATTGCTTTGGCAAAACAAGATCGCAAGGTGTGGTGTTTTGATGGCGATGGCGCCTCTATCATGCACATGGGCAGTATGGCCATTACAGCACAGAAGGCACCTAGAAATTACGTTCATGTAGTATTCAACAATGGTGCCCATGATTCTGTAGGTGGCCAGCCAACAGTAGGCCTGAATATTAACCTACCTGCAGTTGCAACTGCACTTGGTTATAAGTATGTTTATTCTGTTGAAAGCAAAGATCGGCTTAAGGTACTTCTTGAAAATCTAAAGGAAATAGAAGGACCAGTTTTTTTGGAAGTTAGAGTCAAAAAAGGTAATCGTAAAGATCTCGGTCGCCCCACCACTTCACCCATTCAAAATAAGGAGGCTTTAATGGCATTCTTAAAAGACTAAATAATGCAACAAGTATTTATTCGGGGAATAGCGTCCCTCTCTCAGATAATAAAGGATATAAACTGCAAGAAACTTTTTCTTGTTGTTGACTCCTCCTTTCCTTTCCTCAATATCAAAAAGGATATTGAGACTTTGGGTATAGAAAAAGTTCTTTTTTCTGATTTTACTCCAAATCCCCAATACGAACAGGTTTGTAAGGGTATTGACCTACTGAAAGCAGAACGTTGTGATAGCATCTTGGCTGTTGGAGGTGGTAGTGCCATAGACGTTGCCAAGTGCATAAAACTTGCTGTACTTGTAAAAGAAGGCAATTCTGCACTAATTCCCCCTCTTGTGAGCACAAGAGTAGAATGTGACGGTTCGAAGATTCCCCTCATTGCAATCCCTACAACAGCAGGAACAGGTAGTGAATCCACTCATAATGCTGTAATGTATTATGAGGGTAACAAACAGACAGTTACAAACGACAGTGTTTTGCCCGACTTTGCCATCTTAGAACCGTCAGTTCTGAAAACCCTGCCTCTCTATCAGAAGAAATGTACTATGATGGATGCCCTCTGTCAAGGAATAGAATCTTGGTGGAGTGTGAACTCTACAGAAGAAAGTTATGAGTACAGCCGTAAGACCATAGAGCTTATCATGGACAATTGGCGGGCTTACATCTTTAAGAATGATGATATGGCAGCAGCCAATATAATGCTTGCTGCTAATTATGGAGGTCGCGCTATCAATATCACAGCTACTACAGCAGCCCACGCCATGAGTTATAAGATTACTTCTTTTTATAAGTTCCCTCATGGCCATGCTGTTGCTGTATGTTTACCAGAGATATGGGAATATATGATTGGTCATATGGATAAATGCTTAGATAAACGTGGGCAAGACTATTTGAATGGTGTTTTCAATGACATTGCTCATACTATGGGTGCAGAAACACCAGCAAAAGCTATTGTTCTGTTTAGAAATATGATGAAAGATATGGAGTTGTCTAGCCCCCAAACGGAACATGGCCGTCGATCTTCAGACTTAGACATATTAAGTTCTTCTGTTAATCCTGTCCGATTGAGGAACAATCCTGTTTGTTTAGATGATGAAGTAATCGTATTATTATATGAAACAATTGTTAAATAAGAAATAACAAGCCCACATGAACCAATTATCCTTGAAAAAAAACTTAAAAAGGGTTCTACCAGATTTTATACTTCTTTTAGGTAGAAAAGTCCTTCTTTTTCTCCATTTTTTACTTAGTATAAAAAGGAAATATGAACTAAAAAAACATTATTCTGATGTTCATAAAAGATATAGATACAATCTACACAATTTAAACATGAAAATGACATCAGGAAATGAAAAAATACGATGCGTGTATTTTGCTTTATTTCCCTCTATTTGGAAATGTGATGAGATGTATCAAATTATGAAAAATGATGATCGTTTTGAGCCGCTTGTTCTTGTTTGTCCTATTATCAATCATGGGCGAGAAAACATGCTTCAAAATATGGAAGATTGTTACAATCAAATGAAAGAGAAAGGATATAATGTCAGGAAAGCTTACGATTTAGAAAACGATAAATACATAGATGTATGCAAAGATTTAAATCCTGACATAATTGTTTATACCAATCCCTATGAGGGACTTATTGACCACCGATATTATATTAAAAAATTTGAAAACATTTTAACAATATATATACCATACTTCTTTGGTTTAAACATTGAATACAATATGTTTAACAACTTATATTTGCATAATATCGTATGGAGATTGTATTGTGAAACACCTGTTCACAAAGGATTCTATCAGAATTATCAATACATGAAAGGAAAAAATGTTTATTGTTCAGGATATCCCGGCATTGATGCTTTTCTCAAAAACAATCCTATCCATAACCAAAAAACAAATGAGATCAAAACTATAATATGGGCTCCCCATCATACCATAGAACCAGTAGGGAAGGTAAATTTTTCCTGTTTTATAAAGTACTCTGAGTTTATGATAGAAATGACCAGGAAATATGAAGATAAAGTTTTTTTTGTATTTAAACCCCATCCTCTCCTAAGGAACAGACTTAATCTTTTATGGGGTAAAGAAAAAACTGATGCATATTATCACTTGTGGGATACAATGCAAAATGCATCAATAAATGAGGGGGACTATATTGACTTGTTCCTTGAAAGTGATGCTATGATACATGACAGCGGATCGTTCCTTACAGAATACCTATATGCTCATAAGCCCGTGATGCGAACAATGAACGACGTTGATCCAAAAACCATGTATAACGATTTTGCACTTGATGTTTTAGATGTATATTACAAAGCATATAATGAACAGGATATAGAGAAGTTTATTCAGAATGTCATTGACGGTGTTGACCCAATGAAAGAAGTTCGAGAAAAATTCTATCAAGAACGACTGCTTCCTCCCTATGGTAAACTGGCATCTGAAAACATTGTAAACGACATCATTGACAGCATAAAGAATCAACGAGTATTTGCAGAATAATGGCAGATCAGGTAAAGAAGCAGTTAGTTAGCGGACTTTTGTGGAATGCATTGGAGAAGTTCCTCCTTCAAGGAGTTTCCTTCTTTATTGGAATTGTTCTGGCCCGTCTTTTGTCACCTTCAGACTTCGGATTGATAGGAATGCTCTCGGTTTTTTTGCTAATAATTAATGCTTTTGTTAATAGTGGACTAAACAGTGCTTTGGTGCAAAAGCACCATTGTTCTGCCTTAGATTTCTCAACTGTCTTTACTGTTAATTTGGCAATAGCGATTACGGGAGCTGTTATTCTTTTTTTTGCTGCGCCATCCATTGCGAATTTCTATCACGAACCCCTACTGACTCCTATTACTCGTGTTTTAGGAATCAATGTAATTTTTAGTGCCTTGAATATTGTTCATCGTTCTCAACTTACCATTAAAGTTGACTTTAAGTCCTTAGCTCAAATTAATGTTATAAATACGATTGTTGGTGGTACGGTGGGAATCGTGATGGCATATACGGGTTTTGGCGTGTGGTCATTAGTAGGACAGTCTATGGCAAGTACTTTGTGTGGAATGATTTTGTTACCTATTTATTCAAAATGGAAACCGTCCCTTCGTTTTTCAAAACAGTCATTTGACCAGTTGTTTGGGTACGGATCAAAATTATTAGTAACAAGTATTTACTCTGTAATTATCAATAATATAAGTACCCTATTTATTGGTCGTACCTATTCCAGCAAGGATTTGGGGTTCTATACTAAGGCAAACCAAACTCCGAATACTATTTCTAATTTTATTTATGGGATTTTGGGTACGGTTACTTTCCCCGTGATGAGCGAGATAAAAGAGGACAAAGATCGGATGTTACGATTGTATAAAAAGGCTTTGTTTACGACTGCCATGTTTGTGTTTCCTATAATGATGCTTTTTTGTGTACTGTCAAAGTCATTTATAGTCGTAGCATTAACAGAAAAATGGTTACCATGTCTAACCATGATGCAACTTTATTGTTTTGCCCGTATGTTTACACCACTGTCTGCTTTAAATATCAGTGTGTTAAATGCCAGTGGCCGGTCTGATTTGTTTATGTGGATGGATTTATCAAAAGCACCGTTGATTTTGGGTGCTTTAGCTATAACTATCCCCATTAGCGTAGAGGCAATCGTTTGGGGAAATATGATTGTAACAATTATCTGTTTTTTTATCAATTCCTACCTTCCAGGAAAACTCTATGGTTACGGTGCTTTTAAACAACTGTATGATTGGCGATATATTATTCTGTCTGTCATCTTGATGTGTGCTATCGTCTATGGGTATTGCAAAGTTGTTCCAAACATGTGGTTACAACTTTTTGGAGGAGGTGCAATAGGTGTTTTGTCATACGCATTCTTTTGCCATATTTTCAAGGTGATTGACTACAAGTCTTTATATCAAATGGTCAAAAACAGAAGTTTCTATCAATAAATATGAACATAAAACCAGAATTCATACAACTACCGAAGTTTCTCGATGAACGAGGTAATTTGTCGGTGATAGAAGAATTGAAGGATATCCCCTTTAAGGTTGAACGGACTTATTGGATTTACGATGTACCCGGAGGTGAGCATCGTGGTGGTCATGCCTATCGTGAGAATCAGGAATTTATTGTTGCCTTGTCTGGCAGTTTTGATGTGATACTGGATGATGGTAAAGAAAAACAGACTTTCCACCTCAACCGTTCTTATTATGGGTTGTTTGTACCTAAAGGAATTTGGCGAGAGATGGAGAACTTCTCAACGAACTCTTTGGCATTAGTCCTGTCATCAACAAAATATGACGTGAATGACTATATCCGAGACTACGAGGATTTCAAACGATTGAAAAGATGAGAAAGAGTAAAGTTTACGATTGCACTATGATAGAATTGAGCAAACATCATGCTACTCAAGGCAACATCTCCGTTGTTGAAAACAACAAAGAGGTGCCTTTCGAAGTGCGCCGCGTGTACTATCTGTATGATGTTCCGGGTGGTGAGAGTAGAGGTGCACATGCCCATAAGGAACTATCCCAACTGATTGTTGCAGCAAGTGGCAGTTTTACTGTGACTTTAGACGATGGAGAAGTGAAACGCACATTCTTGCTCAACCGTCCCTATCAGGGACTGTTGGTTGTTCCCGGGATTTGGCGTACCCTTGACGACTTCTCATCTGGCAGTGTTTGCATGGTCTTGGCTTCCCATCCGTATGAGAAAGAAGATTACATCAGAGATTACGAAGAATTTTTAGAGTACAAAAAGAAATGATCCATCCTTTAGCTGATTGTATGAATCCCAATGTGCCAGAATCTACGAACATCTGGCAGTTCTGCGTCATCTTCCCAAAATGTGAGATAGGGAAGCATTGTAATATTTGTGCAAATGTCCTCATTGAGAATGATGTGAAGGTGGGAGATTGTTGTACAGTTAAATCGGGCGTCCAGTTATGGGATGGCGTTACATTAGAAGATCATGTTTGCGTTGGTCCTAACGTAACTTTTACGAACGATATGGTACCCCGTTCTAAAAAGCCAGGTTTCGTTCCAACAAATATCATGGTACGTAAAGGGGCATCTATTGGTGCAAATAGTACAATAGTCGCTGGAGTAGAAATAGGGGAGTACGCTTTTATCGGTGCTGGTAGTGTTGTAACGAAAAATATACCAGCAAATACTACTTGGTATGGGAATCCTGCGACCCAAAGAGGTTTCATTACAAAGGATGGTATTTTGTTAGATATGAATAAAAAAGACAAAGAAGGAAATCAATACGAAATATGATAAAATTTTTAGATTTACAAAAAGTTACAGAGAAATACTCGACAGAGATTCATGAGGCGGTGAATCGCGTAGTGAATTCAGGTTGGTATCTTCAAGGACAGGAAAACGAGCGCTTTGAAAAGAATTTTGCCAAGTATATTGGTACAAACTATTGCATAGGAGTCGGTAATGGACTTGATGCACTCATTTGGATCTATCGTGCCTACATTGAACTTGGAGTGATGAAGCCTGGCGATGAAGTAATAGTTCCTGCCAATACTTTCATTGCCTCTGTGCTTGCCATTACAGAAAATGGGCTGAAACCTGTTTTTGTTGAGCCTCGACTTGAAACGTTGGAGATAGATGATGAACAGATAGAAGCTGCGATCACCGATAGGACAAAATCCATTCTTATCGTTCACCTCTATGGTCGCTGTGCCTATACAGAGAAAATAGGAGCATTGTGCAAGAAATACAATTTGAAGTTGGTAGAAGACAATGCGCAAGCACATGGGTGTCGGTATGATGCACCATTTGACAATGGACAATTCAAACGTACGGGCTCTCTTGGTGATGCAGCAGGTCATAGCTTCTATCCTGGCAAAAACCTTGGAGCTTTTGGAGATGCCGGTGCCGTGACCACCAACGATAAGGAATTGGCAGACACCATCCGAGCACTTGCCAATTATGGTTCTACCCGTAAGTATGTCTTCAAGTATGTTGGTCGTAACAGCCGTTTGGACGAGATCCAGGCTGCCGTGTTGGATGTCAAGCTCCGCCATCTGGATGATGACAATGCCCACCGTCAGCAGATTGCTAACTACTATTACGACCATATCCAAAACCCACTCGTCAAATTGCCGAGGCGACTTCCCGATGCCAACAACGTCTATCACATTTTCCCCATCCTCTGCGAGAAACGTGATGAGTTGCAGGCATACCTTACCGAGCATGGCATACAGACCTTGATACACTACCCGATACCTCCTCACAAGCAGGAGTGTTACAAAGAATGGAACCACTTATCATTACCGATTACCGAGCAGATTCATCAGCAGGAACTGAGTTTGCCAATTAGTCCTGTAATGACTAATGATGACATGAAAAAGACGGTGTCTGTAATTAATCTTTTTTATTAGTAGGTTGTGGGGAATCCTGTTCTTACAGTAATAGTTCTTGCGTATAATCAAGAACAATATATTCGACAAACCCTTAATGGAGTCCTGTCTCAGAAAGTATCATATGATTATAGAATCATTGTAACTGAAGATGGAAGCACAGACAATACTCGTACTATCATACAATCTGTAATTGATGATAATCCTAACATAATTAGTTCCTTTTTTAATGATGTAAACTTAGGCCTTACTGAAACGTTAAAGAAGGTCGTTCCTTCTTTAAATACAAAGTATGCTTGTTTTTTAGGAGGTGATGATTATTGGGTTGATGAATATAAATTGCAGAAACAAATAGAAATACTAGAGAAGTACCAGAATGTATCTTTTGTCCATACAGGTTTCCAGTTTCTGATAGAACCAGAAAATGTTTTGGGCAAAAAAATGGAATCATGGACTTGGAATATGCCCGATGGAAGAATAGATAGATTAGTTTCTTTTTTAAACCATGAATTTACATTGTATCCATGTGCATCGACTTCTTGTTTTCGGGTTAAGCCTTTTGTTGATTGTTATGTTGCTCATCCACAGTTGTTAGATTATGGGATTGGAGAGGGAACACTACTGCATACATCCATGTGCATGTATGGAGGAGAATATGTATTTCTTCCTGATGTTACAACAGTATATAGACATAGAAGTGACTCTTTATCCCATTTCAAGGACATAAGTGATCAGATTATCTTTCAATTGAAGTACCTAAAGCTCAAGATTGTCGTTTTTAAGATGTTTTGTGTTCCAGAGAGTAAGTATTGTCACGTTGTTAACGCAGATTTGGAAAAGAACTTCATTATGGCTTATTCATCAAGAAATCTCAATGCTTTAAAGTACACCATAAAGGAGATTGGACTCGATTCCTCTACTTTACAAAGTTATGAGTATATTTTGTCAAGTAGATTAAAGAGATTTATCTTCTTTTGGTTCTTAAGAATAAAGAATAAGATTAAACGCTACTTGAGATATGATAAATATAAAAAACGCATTTGATTGTTGTGGTTGTGAATCATGTGTGCAGGTGTGCCCGGCTAACTGTATTACAATGATATCTGATGAAGAAGGCTTTTCCTATCCAAAAGTCTTACAAAATGAATGTGTAGATTGTAAGGCATGTGAAAAAGTGTGTCCAATGCTTGGTCAAGAGACAATACGACAGGTCAAAAACGCATATTCTGCATATTCAAAAGACAATAAGACTGTCAGACGTAGTACCTCTGGGGGGATATTCCAAATTTTTGCAACTTATTTTATATCGCAACACGGTGTCGTTTTTGGCGCTAAATTTGAGAAGTTCTGGCAAGTTATTATGGATGAAGCCTCAACACAGAAGGAAGCAGAGGCATTTAATGCGTCAAAATACGTTCAAGCTTCAGTAGGGAGTGTGTATAGAGCTGTAAAGACGTATTTGCGAGAGGGAAGGAAAGTCCTTTTTACTGGAACACCATGTCAAGTCGCAGGCTTAAATAAATATTTATACAAAGAGTATGAAAACTTACTCACCGTTGAAGTTGCCTGTGACGGTGTGCCAAGCCCGAAAGTATGGAATCGTTATTTATTAGAAAAGACAAATGGGCATATAAACAGAATCACAGACGTAAAGTTCCGATATAAGCCTGATGGATGGAAGGGGTATAGGTTAATGGTAGAGGTTGATGGGAAGCAATTGTCGGTTCCCCGCAATGAAGACCCTTATATTCAAGGATTCATCAACGGACTTACAACAAGACCATCATGTGTTGATTGTAGGTTCCGAAATGGCAAGAGTCATGCAGACATTACTCTGGCTGATTTTTGGGGAGTAGAACGATTACAGCCTGAGATGGATAATAAGTATGGGGTTAGTTTGGTCATTGTTCGAACAGAGAAGGGTGCGAAATTCTTTCCTAATCAACATGTTAATTATAAAGAAGTATCTTTAAGCCAGGCAATTCAATATAACGATGGACTCCGTGAACACCATCATTGTCATTATAACAGGGAAAGGTTCTTTAAAGAATTAGATAGAACTGAAGACTTTACACGACTTGTCCATGCAATGTTAGCACCTACATTTTGTGAACGCATACAGACATTGCCCTTAAAAATGAGAGAGTTCGCTGCTCGTGTATATCACAAGATAAGATAAAAATGAAAATTGGCATATACACTCTTCCTTTAAACTACAATTACGGTGGGCTGCTCCAAGCATTTGCATTACAAACGGTCTTGGAAAGGATGGGACATGATGTAACCATAATTGATCGCCCACTTCATCAAAAAGAAGCCTTTTGGGAACGTCCGCGTGAGAAGACTAAACGGGCCATTCGTAAATATTTGTTTAGAGAAGAACACATTCGTGTTTTTCAAGAAAACTACGAGGCTGCATTATATCCGTTGATATCAAAAAACACTCAGAAGTTTATAGACCGTTATCTACATACTATTAAAATAAACGATTCTTCAGAATTGCACGAAGGCATGTTCGATTCAATAGTTGTCGGGAGCGACCAAATATGGAGAAGAGCTTTTCACGATTCCAAAAGGAAATGCTACGATTCTTTTTTGGCATTTGCAGAGAAGTGGAAGATTAAGCGTATAGCTTATGCAGCTTCTTTTGGTATTGATTACTGGGAATATAACAAAATTGATACCATACGATGTGCAGAATTGGCCAAGTTGTTTGATGCTATCAGTGTAAGAGAAAGATCAGGAGTTAATCTATGTTATGAGCATTTTGGTGTTAAAGCAGAGCATGTTCTTGATCCTACAATGCTATTACAAAAAGAAGATTACATTCGTCTTTTTGAAGCGCAGGGAACTCGCCAAAGTTCCGGTAACTTACTGTGTTATATCTTAGATGAAACCCCTTTTGCTACTGAGGTAATTAACAGAATAGAACAACGAATGGGCTTACACCGTTTTCATGTCAATTCACGTGCAGATAACACATGGGCTACAGTTGAAGATCGTATACAGCCACCAGTTGAACAATGGCTTCGAGGATTCTATGATGCCGAATATGTTGTTACAGATAGCTTTCATGCATGTGTGTTCTCTTTTTTATTCGGGAAACCTTTTATCGTCATAGGTAATCAGAACAGAGGAATGGAACGATTCCGTTCTTTGCTCCAGATGGTAGGGTTAGAAGAAAGATTGATTACAAAAGAAATGACTGTTGATTTTATACATCAAAGCAGTTTGAAGGGTGCATTAGGAAGAGTGGAAAACCTAAAAGATACTTCTATTCAGTTTCTTAAAGATAATTTACAATAATATGAATATTGCACTATGTACAGATGACAACTATGCAAACCACTGTGCGGTTTGTATAACCTCCATCCTTGAGAATAATAAGGATGAAGACTGTCATATCTATGTGTTGACCGATGGCTTAACAACTGAGAATTACCAGAAATTTACATATTTAGCCGATTTCTACCATCAGAATGTGGAAGTGAAGGTAATGGATGTAAGTATGTTTTCTCATTTGCAATCTACAAACCATCTTTCACAGTCAATGTATTATCGATTCCTTTTGCCACAAGTCGTTGATGGGGATAACGTGTTATATTTGGATTGCGATATTATTGTTAGGCATCCATTGAAAGACTTGTTCAATATAGATTTGACAAACATGGCATGTGGCGTTGTAGAAGACCAATGTTGTGATGATATAAGATTACATAATCCTATTAATATGTTTTCACGCTATTTCAATTCAGGAGTACTTTTTATGAATCTTGATTATTGGCGTAAGAACAACGTTGCTCAAGATTTAGTAGACTTCATAGCAAATTTCAAAGGCCAATTAATGTGCCCTGATCAAGATGCTCTTAATGCTGTTTTAGAAGGTAAAGTGAAGTTTCTGGATTGTAAGTATAATTATCAGCAGGGTTTTTATGGAGATTTGACTTGGTTGAGAGCTGATAAGTGGCCAGCCATCAAAGAAACAAGAAAAAATCCTGTGGTTGTTCATTATACTGCAGGTGAAAAACCATGGCATAAGGATTGTAAACATCCTCTAAAAGCTGAGTATGATAATTATATGCATTTGCATACAGTTCTTCTCGAAAAAAAGACGCCTGGACATAGATGGTATTTTTATGTAATTGAAGGTTTTGTTGATAAGTTGCGTTCTATCTATCAATGGTATCGTAGCAAAAATGGTATGGTTGTAAATAAAGCGTAGGTTATATAAAATTGTAATAATTATGGTAAAAAGAGTTAAGATTTATGTGGCTTCTCATAAGCCAATAGAGAAATATGGTGATGAGTGCTATCAGTTAATACACGTTGGGGCTGCCCAACATGAAGATGTTAATATTGTAGGTGCTGTTAAAGATGATTATAATCCTGATAACATCTCATCAAAGAACGATATATATTGTGAACTTACGGCATTATATTACGTGTGGAAGAATGTTCATGATATTGATGTTACTGGTCTGGTTCACTATAGGAGGTTTTTTACACGAAACACTAGAGTGGTTAAGAATCCCAATGATATTATCTTAACACAAGAGGAAATTCTAGATGCATTATGTGAAAAAGATATAATACTTGGTTCGCCATCGAAGAAAAAATATGCTGTTGGCGGTTTCTTTACTAATCCTTTGGATGTACCAGAATTTGCTATATATCGTAATATACTGCCAAGCATCAAGCTCTTATACCCAGAATATGTTGAAGACTACTACAAAGAGTTCTTTGAACCAACGATGTCTTTTTGTAATATGATGATATGCAAGAAAGATTTGTTTGACCAATATTGTGAATTCCTGTTTAATATTCTTTTTGATGCAGAAAAAAGATGGAAAGCAATGGGCATTGGTATCGCACCCCGAGAAATGGGATATATTTCAGAGTATATACTTAATTGTTGGATTCGTCATCAAAAACAGCTGAAAATTTGTTATAAGCCTATCATGCTATTTGAGGATACCAGTAAAATAGGGTTTAAAGTCCATTTTCTGCTTGGTAAATTAGGCCTGCAAAAGCTTAATCCAATGATAGATAAGGTCTATGCTCGTTTTATTAAGAAATGACATCTATTTCAGTAATAGTTCCGATTTTCAAAGCAGAAGCGACTTTGCTTCGGTGCTTGGATTCTTTGAAATCTCAAACTTTTGAAGATTTTGAGGTCTTGATGATTGACGATGGCTCTCCTGACCGATGTGGAGAGATGATAGATGATTATGCCCAGAAGGATCAACGTTTTAAAGCCTTCCATAAAGAGAATGGGGGGGTGGCTTCTGCTCGTCAGTTTGGTGTTGATCATGCACAAGGAGTTTATACGATACATGCAGATCCCGATGACTGGGTGGAAACAACGATGTTGGAAGATTTGTATGGTAAAGCTATAGAAGATGATGCAGACATGGTGATTTGCGACTTCTTTGAAAATACATATAAAGGACAAAAGTATGTTAAGCAGCAACCATCTTTATTGGATCATAATGTTGTTATGAGAGAATTGTTCTTAGGATTGCATGGTAGTTGCTGCAATAAATTAATAAAACGATCCTGTTATAGCATGGATGGAGTTCGATTTCCGAAAGAACTAACTTTTTGTGAAGACCAATATGTTTGCGCTGCGATTCTTAAGAATAACATTACGATTAGTTATTTACCAAAAGCATATTATCATTATGTAAGGCAAAACGAGGAATCTTTGTCTCGTAGATATTCAGAATCGACTTATTCTGCGGATTTAAAACTTAGAGATTTTTTTGTAAATCTGTTTGATGATACATCGGTAAAGAATCTCGTTTATGGTACTAAGACAGCATCAATAGTGAGTAGAGCATTTTGGGGAGGGGAAGCAATATTCTCTTCTTTTGAATTCAAGAGGTTGTTTTATAAAGACCGTAATCTAATTCGATTGAACCAAAAGTCATATTTAGAGCGATTGCTTCTCTATCTTTCGTGCTGTGGACTCTATCAGCCTATTCGTAGGTCTGTCTCTGTATTGAAGAATTTGAAGAAACATTTAATATGATATTGTATTTTTCTTGTAGATGAATTATGTAGTTTACTTTTTATATTTTATTCTTTTTGCTGTTGCTGGTTTTTACGTATTTCGAAATACAGATACCAAAAAGCAAACAACAGTTTTAGAGGTTATCTGTGTTGTCTTAACATTACTTATAGGTTTTCGTGATGGATGGCCAGACGAAGAAGTTTATGTTATTGCATTCAGAAATGCTCCGAAGCTGTGGGATATAACTTTTCATGAAGCACCTTTTGGTTATGTTGAAAAAGGATATATGTTTTTAGCTTCTTTTGTGAAGACTGTATATGATAATTCTCGGTTTTATTTGTTGATGATGGGCGGTATAAGCATGTTTTTGCTTTATAAATCGTTACAGGAATATTGTGTTTTTCCACTGATAGGTGTTTGTGATTATGTAGCCCGTTTCCTCTTGAATCGTGATTTTATACAGATGAGGTCTTCTTTGGCTATACTCATGATAATATTATCTATAAAGTTTATTTACGAACGTAAAGCCCTTGCTTATTTCTTGGTGGTTTTATTGGCATATCAAATACATCATATGGCTTTGTTGGCTATTCCACTTTAT
This sequence comes from uncultured Prevotellaceae bacterium, assembly GCA_900315565.1. Taxonomy (GTDB): domain Bacteria; phylum Bacteroidota; class Bacteroidia; order Bacteroidales; family Bacteroidaceae; genus Prevotella. The sequence goes on from OMZS01000005.1 coordinate 38,491, forward strand.
TTTTTCAATAATGTTAAATTGTCAAGTCGGAGTGTTGTTTTTTGGATTGTTATTTCTATGATTCTTTCTCAAACCCTAGCCAATCAGATTTCCATGTATGTTGAGGACTGGAGTGAAGATCTTCAGTACGAAACGTATGTTCAGGGTGGCTATGTTGAAAAAGCATTAGGTTTAGCCAATCCGATGATTTATTTCCAAATTTTTGTATTGCTTCTTTTGTCATCTCGAGAATCAAGATTACGGTTAATAACAAAATACTACGATTTGTTCCGAATGGGATATTTCTATTCGACTTTGATTCTTATTTTTTTCTGTAACTATACAGCATTATCAGGACGAACTTCTACAATGTTTGCCACATTGGAGATGTTTATTTTCCCATTATTAATAAAAGGTATGCCTAAGTGGAGCCGTCCATATTTCTATATTGGGATAGGGTTTGTTTTGTTCTTCTTCTTCATGAGTAAATATAATGAAGCCATGATAAAGATGTCCTTTACGTAGTATGTTTTTCTCAAAAAGACGTTAGCGCATATTTGATTTCCTATGTTTTATCGTTATTTGAGATGTTAATAATAATGTAATTTACTAAATGGGAATGGTGGTTATTAAAGTATGAAGATTTTTATTGTTTGTTCAAGATTAAGCTATGGCGGTGCTGAGCATGTAGCTGTTATGTGGGCAAATGGTTTTGCTATAAAAGGTAGTAATGTTTCTCTGGTGTCAAACCTTAATGAAGACATAACATTTTGGGCAAATAAATCAGTTAGATTGTTGAACATTTTTAGAGTCGGCCTTAGGGGAATTAAGAAATGGTTATATGCAATTAAAACATTGCGTGAACTCTTGAAAAAAGAGGAACCTGATGTGGTGATTAGCGTTATGAGCACTTGCTCAATTGTCGCGAAAATAGCGTCTTTGCGATTGGGAATTCCAATTATTGCAACAGAGCATAATTCTTTTGAAAGGCCGACTTCTGCGCCATTCAGTTTGTGGGAGAAGATTTGCAAGTTCTTATTGAATAATCTGTACGATGGCGTTACAGTTCTAACAAATGCAGATAAAGCGGTTATTCATAGTAAATTCAATAGTGTTGTTATGCCCAATCCTTTAGCATTAAAGCCTATTGAAACAGTAACTATAAGAAAAAAAACAACTCTTGCCGTAGGTCGGTTGGATGCATGGCATGTAAAAGGGTTTGATGTGTTGATTAGGGCATGGGGAACTTTAATGAAGAATGAAGAATTTCGAATGAAGAATTCTTGGTGGAGATTACAAATAGCAGGAACAGGGAGTAATGAGAGTTTGAGGTTCTTACAGCAGTTGTGCAAAGAGAATGGTGTAGAGGATTCCGTAGAGTTTCTTGGCTTTCAGGAGGATATGGGGAGCTTATACAAGAATGCCTCAGTTTTTGTGCTAAGTAGTCGTTATGAGGGATTTGGGTTGGTGTTGATTGAGGCTATGAGTCAAGGATGTGCGTGTGTTGCTTGTGACTATAAGGGACGGCAGAGAGAAATCATCAAGAACGATTCCCAAGGGCTGTGCTGCGAGCCCGATAATGTGGACATGTTGGCAGAATCATTACATAAAATGATTTGTGATGATAATTATAGGGAATCTGTGAGAAAGAATGCTATCGAACGTTCTAAGTATTATTCGATAGAGAATACTATTAATAGGTGGGAGGAATATCTCCATTCAATTGTGGAAAAATGAAGATTGTCTTTTGTCTAGCTTCATTAGGTTCAGGAGGAGCAGAAAGAGTCGTCTCTTTGCTTGCCAACAAGATGAGTAACGATGGACATGAAGTTCAAGTCATTTGTTTAAAAGTCAATGAGGTGTATTATCAGCTTCATGAAAAGGTGAAGGTGGTAATGGCGATGGAGAAAAGCTGGAATAGATTTTCAGAATTGTTTTGGTTACGTAGATATTTAAAGAGAGAAAAACCCAATGTGGTGATCCCTTTTACAGAAGGGGTATATTGCTTTACCATAGCTTCATTATTAGGAACAGGAATACCTGTCATCGCTTCAGAACGGTTGGATCCTTCTGCTATGACGTGGAAAAGAAACTTGCTGAAGAGAGTGTTGCTGCCATACGCTGATTGGTTGGTGGTGCAAACACAGACAATTAAAGATTATTTCCCCAAAAAGATTCAAGAAAAGACATCAGTAATCTATAATCCTGTGAATGATGAGGTCTTTAAGGAGAGTGAAACGGGGATTACAAATCCCCTTGAACTCAAATCAAATCGGATCATTTCGGTGGCGAGATTGTTCCCACAGAAAAATCAGGAGATGATGATTCGAGCTTTTGCAAAAATAGCAGACGTATTTCCTGACTGGCAGTTGGTCATTTTTGGTGAAGGACCACTCCGAGATAGTTTACGGTTGCTAATTGATAGCTTACAGTTAACAGATAGAATCCTATTGCCAGGAAGGACGGAACATGTGATTGATGAGTTGAGGAAATCTAAATTGTTTTGTCTTTCGAGTGATTACGAAGGTATGAGTAACTCCATGATTGAAGCAATCTGTGTCGGATTGCCCATTGTGTCAACAAGAGTATCAGGAACGGATGAACTTATCAAGAATGGGGTGAATGGTTTCCTGGTAGAGATAGGAGATGAGACGGGAATGGCCTTGGCTCTTAAGAGACTGATGCAAAATGAAGAATTGATGAAGCAGATTGGGGAAGCCAATAAGCGGCAAGCATCGTTATTCATGCTTGATAAGATAGTGAATGATTGGATAAGTTTGATTAATCAAGTAAGAAATGTTAGTTAATTCTATTATATTTTGGGCTTTCTTCTTGGTGGTGTTGTTACCATATTTCTGCATCCTAAAGAAAGAAGCGAAATGGCAGAACATCTGGATTCTCATTGCCTCATATGTTTTTTATGGCTATGAAGACTGGAGGATGGCGTTGCTGTTATTAGCAGCAACAATTATATTTTTTGGCCTCTCCCTAACCCTCCCCTGTAGGGAGGGAACTTCCAATACGATATCTGAGAGTCATAGAAAAGCATTAGTAACACTAGGTGTTATCCTGGGGGCGGGGATGTTGTTATATTTTAAGTACCTGAATTTCTTTATTGAGCAGTTTGCGGCGTTGTTTGAGTTGATGGGAGTGAAGACAAACTTCAGCTCATTTAATATAATAGTTCCCATAGGTATTTCTTTCTTCATCATTAACCAAATAGCATACATGGTGGAAGTTCATAAGGGAAATATGGAGTCGTATTTCGTTGTTTATGTAAAAGCACCATTTTATTAAGTGGACTCAATAAGATCATATTTTAAACTTAAAAAAACAAGATTATGGAAATCAAAGAATTTGTCAAAAATTTAGCAGATCAGTTTGATGATACTGATGCAAATGAGATTACAGCAGATACAGAGTTTCAGGAATTGGATGAGTGGAGCTCTTTAACAGCCATGAGCATTATTGCATTGGCCAAGACCGAATATGGGAAAACCATAACGGGACGCGAAATCCGCAATGCTAAAACAGTGAAGGACCTCTTTGATCTCATTTCTTCAAAGTAATGGAATCAAGTTTCAATCCGTTTTCACTTCAAAACAAGACTATTCTTGTTACCGGTGCCTCGTCCGGAATCGGACAAGGCATCGCTTTATTATGCTCAAAAATGGGTGCCATAGTCGTAATTAATGGGCGTAATGAAGTCAGACTACAGAATACTATTGCACAAATGGAGGGTAAAGATCATCTAATAGTACAGGGTGACTTAACCAATTTTGCCGATATACCAGACCTGGTCTCAAAAATGCCTAAATTGGACGGTGTCGTTCATTGCGCGGGTGTCGGTAGTCGGGTTTTATGCAAGATGATGCAGGAAAGTGATATAGACCAAACGATGACAATAAACTTTAAGGCACCTGTTATGCTTCAAGCAGAACTGTTGAAACAGAAAAAAATTAATAAGAAAAGTTCTATCGTCTTTATTGCATCTATGGCTCAAGATTCTCCTAGCATTGGAAACGCACTCTATGCGGCATCCAAGAGTGCCATCATTTCCTATGCTCAATGCCTGCAGTTAGAGTTGGCACCGCGGCTTATCCGCGTTAACTGCATAAGTCCGGCTATGGTGTGGACTGACCTTATATTTCAGGGTGGTATCACAGAAGAACAACTTCAGGAAGACGAACAAAAGTATCCTTTGAAACGATACGGTCGTCCTGAAGATATTGCCAATCTTGCCGTCTATCTTCTTAGTGATGCAAGTTCGTGGATGGGAGGAAGCAACGTGAAAATAACTGGAGGAGCACATTAAACATTATAATATCATGGCATACATCAAGGCTATATCATATTATCTACCAGAACATGTATTAACAAATGAGGAACTTGTAAGAGATTTCCCCGAATGGAGTGTTGACAAAGTGGCTGCAAAAGTTGGTGTCAACTCCCGTCATTTGGCTGCACCAGGCGAAACAGCAGGAGACATGGCAGAAAAGGCAGCCCGTAAACTTTTTAAGGAATACAACATTTCACCGTCCACAATTGATTTTGTGATGCTTTGCACGCAAAGTCCTGATTATTTCTTGCCTTCAACAGCGTGTATCTTACAAGATAAACTAGGAATCCCCACCTCCGCGGGTGCTTTTGATTATAATTTAGGCTGTTCTGGCTGTATTTATGGAATGGCTATTGCCAAAGGACTCATTGCTGCTGGTATCGCAAAAAATGTCCTGCTGCTTACTGCTGAGCATTACAACAAATATCTGCACCCATCTGACAAGAGTAACAGAAGTATTTTCGGTGACGGTGCTGCCGCATGTCTGATCTCTACTGAAGGATTTGCCCAAATAGGCGAGTTCTCGCTTGGGACAGACGGTAGTGGCTACAATAAACTTATTGTAGCAACTGGTGCCTCTAGATGCCCTCAACCTACTGGTAATTTCGTAGAGGATGATGAAGGCCATACCCGATACGACGACTATCTCTATATGGATGGAGGCGGTATCTTTAACTTTACACTCGATGCCGTTCCAGCTATGATGAAAGAGATCTTGGAAAAGAACGAAATCCAAAAAGATGACGTGGACTACTATGTATTCCATCAGGCCAATAAGTTTATGCTCAACACAATCCGCAAGGTATGCGTGTTGCCAAAGGACAAATTCTATGTGAATTTAGAAGAAACAGGTAATACCGTAAGTTCCACAGTTCTTATCGGATTAAAAGACTGCATTGATAAAGGTACGATATGTTCTGGTATGAAAGTAATGATCAGCGGTTTCGGTGTAGGACTAAGTTGGGGTGGTACAGTGTTATATTTTTAATTCCGAATCATGTTATTTAATTCTTTAGAATTCCTGCTATTCTTCCCAATAGTATGCATTGTCTATTATGCTATTCCTTCATTGAAGTGGAGGAATATGTTTTTGCTTGTGGCAAGCTACTATTTTTACATGAACTGGGAGCCTGTTTATGCTTTATTGCTGCTTACAAGTACATTAGTAACATATTTTGCAGCATTAGGTATTGATAAGATAAAAACTTATAAAAAGACTTTCCTTATTAGTTCTTTGATTATCAACCTAGCCATTCTCTTTTTCTTCAAATATTTTAATTGGGCTGCAGAGAATGTGACTCAAATTATGAGTTGGATGGGTATTGCTATTCGCATACCTGAATTTAAAGTGTTATTACCTGTTGGCATTTCATTTTACATTTTCCAGGCTCTAGGTTATTCGATAGATGTATATAGGGGAGATGTAAAGGTAGAAAAGAATTTTTTCCGGTATGCTTTGTTTGTTTCTTTCTTTCCTCAACTTGTAGCAGGCCCTGTAGAACGATCAACTAACTTGCTACAACAATTTTATGAAAAGAAAAAATTCATTGCTGAAAATGCTATTAGTGGCATACAATTAATGCTCTGGGGATATTTCCTAAAATTAGTTGTTGCTGACCGCCTTGCTTTATATGTAAATGCTGTCTATAATAATATTGAACATCATACAGGTAGTACAATTACATTGGCATCTGTCCTTTTCTGCTTCCAATTATATGGAGACTTTGCCGGTTATTCATATATCGCTATTGGCTGTTCAAAAATTATGGGATTTAAATTGATGGATAATTTCAGAAGACCTTACTTTTTCTCAACATCAATTCAAGAGTATTGGAAACGAAATCACATCTCGTTAACCTCTTGGTTCATGGATTATATCTATTATCCACTTGTTGGTAGTAGCACCAAATTATGGTGGTGGTGTTGTGCTATTTTCCTAACGTTCTTTATTTCTGGTTTCTGGCATGGTGCAGCATGGACTTATGTTATTTGTTTCTCTATACATGGTTTCTACCTTGTTGTTTGTAGTTTGAAAGAAAAAAAACAACGGAAATTTGAAAAGAAATACAATTTAAAGAAAAGAGAATGGTGGATATGGTTAAATAGATCTGCAACTTTTGTGTTAGTTGCTTTTTCTTTAATTTTCTTTAGGGCCAATTCTACTGGTGATGCTTTTTATGGTATTTCTCAAATTTTTTCTAATCAAGGGGATGTGAATTTGCTGGACAAGTTTCATCTTTTTTATGGAATTGTTGCTGTGTTTATATTATTTATTGGGGAATATATCGTTGAGTATCAAAAGGTAAAAGTTACAGAAAAAAATATGCTCAAAGTTTATGCATTATCTAGTTGTGTTATTCTTGCATTGATACTTTCGCTGGGTGTGTTTGATGGAGGCCAATTTATTTATTTCCAATTCTGATGAAATCATTGATTAAATATATTACATATGTTCTTGGCGGCTTGTTAATCATTGATTTAATAATCCGTTTTGTTTTTAGTTTTACTTATTCGCATGTCCCAAAGGACGCAGAACTGATGCAAAGATACAAGTATGAGTTGAATGAGGATTCTGCAGAGATCCTCATCATTGGGGCCTCAAGGGCTATGTTTTGTTATCAGCCTAGTATTATTTCTGATACGTTGCAAATGTCAGTTTATGATGCTGGACTCGATGGCGTAGGCGTGATAGGGCAATATTTGTCTGTGCAGAATGCTATTAATAATGGTGATTTAAAAATAGTTGTCTATGATTTAGGCGCTTTGCAATTGACAGACAAATGGAATCAAGACAAAATAAGTGCTTATTATCCGTATTATTGGGAAGATAAATATGTGCGAGAGGTCGTAGATGACTGTAAACCTTCTGCAAAATGGTTACTAAAATCTGCACTATATCAGTATAATTCGTGCTTTCATGATATAGTACGCACTTTCTTCCAAAAGAAAGTGAATGATCATGGGTATGAACCATTGCCTTATACAGGGAAAGAATGGGAGCCTCAGTATTGGGATGAAAAAGAAGAAGCCTTTGTTCCTGATCCATGGGCAGAGAAGTATTTAGACAAGATAGTTGAATTGAGCAAAGAGAACCAAGTAAAGTTGGTTATCACTATGGCTCCAGGACTTGGTAGTGGATTTAGGAGCTCGTCTTTGTATTTGAGTGATTATTGTAAGAAAAATGGTATTCCTTTCTGGGATTTTACTGAGTTGAAGGAATTGAATCGTGATTCGAGATACTTCAAGGATTATAATCATCTAAACAGTGAAGGTGTTAAAATCTTTACCCCTATTCTCGCGCATAAATTGAAGACCTTTGTTTCAGAGAAATAAATACAAATGGATAGTAATTTGAAATTTAGTATTATCATGTCTATCTACAAGAGCGATGTGCCAGAACTAGTGCATGTTGCTCTTGATAGTTTATTAAAGCAAACATTGTTACCCAATGAGATTGTGATTGTTGGGGATGGGCCTGTTCCTTCCGCTTTGGAAAAGGAAATTGATCATTTGCAATTAAGAATTGATACAGAGAAACTTCCTGTGGAAGTGACTTATCTGCCTCAAGAGAAAAACGGAGGACTGGGCGAGGCAATGCGGATAGCGGTGGAAAATGCAAAATATCCGTATTTGGCCCGGATGGATTCGGACGACATCTGTTTGCCTGACCGTTTTGAGAAACAGATGAAGTGTTTTGAGGAAGATCCACAATTGAGCATAGTAGGAGGGATGATTACGGAGTTTGATGGGGAACCGGAGAATATTATCGCTAAGAGAATTCTGCCATTGGATGATGCAGGCATCAAAAAGATGATGCGTGGACGGTGTGCCGTGAATCATGTGACGGTGATCTTTAAAAAGGAAGATCTGCTGAGGAGCGGAAACTATCAGCCGTTCTGGAAGCAGGAGGATCACTACCTCTGGGCTCGAATGATGGAGCATGGATGCAAATTTAAGAATATTCCAGATGTGGTGGTGAATGTCCGCTCAGGAAAAGACCAGATTGCTCGCCGCGGTGGCTGGCGTTTTTATAAAAGTGTAGTGAGGGTGTTCTGGTACATGTATAAGCATGGATTGATATCTTTCGGATATTTCTTGTATATATGTACCGTTCGTGGCATTGTGCAATTGCTGATGCCAAATTGGCTACGCACATGGATCTATTTGCATCTGTTGCGGAAATAATTTGATTTAACTTTCTCATGTAGGAGTTATTTGGAATTATCGGAAGTTAATAGCCTTATCTCGCTGTGGCGTTAATGGACGAAACTCTTACTCTAATGTGATACTCTGATGATGTTTGTATAGATGCTGAATTTTTCTGAAAATCTTTTGGTTCTGATGTTGAAGTGTTCGCTGTGGAACAGGGAGGAGGATTTTCATACGTTAGAACAGCTGATAGGGAAGAATACGGGACGGATGGACTGGGAAAGGGTGGTGAATTTGGCTATGGAACAGACGGTTCTTGGACATGTCACGGAGGCTATAACGTGTTTGCCGAAGAATCTAAGACCAGAAAAGAGCATGTATTTCAGTTTGGTTTCACAGGTTTCTGACATTGAAAAGAGGAACAGGCAGATGAGCCGTTTTGCCTATATCCTGATGGATAATCTGGAGAGAAAAGGGTGTCATGCTTTGTTACTGAAAGGGCAAGGAGTTGGAAGAAACTATCGGAATCCGTTGCATAGACAACCAGGCGATATAGACTTGCTCTTAATTAATAATGATGAGTATGAGCATGCTAAGGAACTTATAGGTAGGATAGCCGAAAGCGAAGGAGACGAGAACAAAGAAAGGCAGCATTGTGATTTTGTGGTTAAAGGATTTGTGGTAGAATTGCATGGTAAGTTCCGGTTCCTAATTTGTCGCCAGTTTTCTGAAAGTTTACCCAAATGGACGAGAGAGAGATTGTCGGATCCTCCGATTTCTGTTAACTTGATAAATGGTTTTAAAATTGATGAAAAGGTGAAGCTGCCTCCCGTTCAATTTGATGTGGTGTTTGTTTTTGCGCACATGTTGAATCATTTTATGACTGGGGGAGTAGGATTGCGACAGATCTGTGATTGTATGATGTTCCTTCACAATAATTATGAAGATATTGACAAAGATATTCTTAAGGAGGATCTGGGACAATTAGGACTGACTAAGTTTTGGAAGGTCTATGCAGCGATGGCGGTTGATTTCCTTGGCTACCCCAAAAAGAAAATGCCATTTTATGATGCTAGTTTGAAGCGTAAAGGTGAGATAATGCTGGAAAATGTATTCAAAACTGGCAATTTTGGTGCTATACAGAAAAAGAGCCAGTTGTCGAGTGACACAAACAAATGGTTGAAAAAAATAGTAACATGTTGGGGACAAATACCTGTTTATTGGCGAGCAGGGAAGCTGTTTCCGAAAGAGTCTCTTTATTGTTTCTATCATTATTCAAGGAGGGTGTTGGCTGCGGGTTAAGTTGGCGAAGGAAAGAAAACAGGAGTTTGGGTTGTTAGGAAACGAACTTAAGTTTTGCAAGCTTCGCTTGCAGGGAGTTAACAGGAGTTAGTGGCAGTTAACGAGCCTTGGCTCGTGAAGTTAACTGACAATAGTCCATAATATGAGAGCTGATGTCCGTTGACTCCAGAGGTCGCAGACCTCTTAACTTCCGATAACTTCTAACATGCGAAAGTTGAAAAACGAATGTGAATAATGAGAATAATTTTGGCCACGAATTGGAATTAATAACAGAAGTTCCAGGTTGTTAAGAAACGAATGTGAATAATAAGAATAATTATTTTCACAAATTCTATTATAACAGTTTTCTATTTGTGATATGAGCTTTTACGTGATTGGAATGGGTGTGATTGTGCCGTTGCTGGTGTCTCTGGTGCTAGTGGCATGGATACATCCCTATATAGTGAGGATGGCCTTGTTGAAGGATATTGTGGATAATCCAGATGCCAGGAAGTTGCAGAAGAATCCCGTGCCTGTGCTGGGTGGCTTTGCTGTGTATTGGGGACTGGTGGTCGGTGTGGGATTGACCAGCATGTTCTTCAATAGTTATGCGCTGTTTACTTCGATTGTGGCTATTACGGTAATGATGTATGTCGGCATCTTGGATGATATACTGGGGTTAAGCCCGACGTTGAGGCTTGTGTTGGAAATGGCTTTCATCGGGTTTGTTATCTGGATGGACCAAGTGAGCATCAATAACCTGCACGGCTTGTTGGGCATTTATGATATTCCATTATATTGGTCGGTTCCCATTTGTATTTTTGGGGGGGTGGGCATCATCAATTCCATTAATATGATTGACGGGGTTGACGGCTTGTCCTCTGGCTTCTGTGTGATGGCTTGTGCCATTTTCGGAACTGCATTTTTCTTGTCGAAAGACGGAACGATGACCGTGCTGGCGGCCCTTTGTCTTGGTTCCTTGCTGCCATTCTTTTTCCACAATGTGTTCGGCCAGAAGTCGAAGATGTTTATCGGTGATGGAGGTACCTTGATGATGGGTATGGTGATGACCATCTTTGTGATGCACATCATTGATAGGGGCTCGCGAGTGACCTACAATTTTCCCAATTTGGGAGCCATTGCCTTTCCTCTTTCGGTGCTTTCGGTGCCGGTATTTGACACGTTGCGCGTGATGACGGGCAGAATTATGAAAGGCATCTCACCGTTCCATGCCGACAAATCGCATTTGCATCATCTGTTTATAGAGATGGGATTCTCGCATATTGGCACTACGTTCTGCGTGCTCTCATTGAATTTCTTCAATGTGTTGTGCTGGCTGGCTACGTATCAGCTGGGTGGCGGAGCGATGTACCAGTTGGTGGTAGTGGTCTTTGTCGGATTTATGATTACTACCGGCTTCTATTATGTAGTGCGAAGGCTGAACCATGAGCATTGGCCGTATAAAGCTTTGAAACAAATGGCCAAGTGGAGCCATGTGGAAACAGGACCGATGTTCTATTGGGTAAGAAGAATGGTGGACAAGTGGTGATTACGGGGATTCGGAAATCCCCGTGAACCTGAGAACAGAGTTAAGTGCTAATAGAGATGGACTGTTGTCTTGAACTTCTTGTGACTTCTTGAACTCCTTGAACTCCTAAAACAAAAAAAGCGTTGGGGCTAGAATTGCCACCAACGCTTTTTTTGTTTCTGTTCTTCTGAGGCTTCTCCTTTACTGGCTCGCCTCACATCTTCAATGACATGTCGATAAGACTTTTTCTTGCTGATCATTTCGTAGATGACCCCCCAGTCGGGAAGACCGCCAACGTTGCGGTCGTCGATGAACATATCTACTTTCAACTTGCGGGTAAAGTGGTTGTTGTATTCTACTTTCTCCTCGGGGTAGTCTTTGTTCACGGCGTAAAACTCCACGCCGCGCTCCCGGCACCAGTCGATGGCATCCTGCAAAAGCTGGTCTTCACGGCATGACCAGAGAATGAGCTTGTGCTGGTCTTTGATGAGCATTTTTAAAGTATCGGTCGCGAATGGAATTTCGCGACCGATATTTGGATACTCATGTTCAACGATTGTTCCGTCGAAATCTACTGCTATTGTCATGAGTGATTAGAGTTTGATGGAATCATCGTTCTTGTTACCGTAGTTGCTCTTACGGTAGTTGCCATAGCCATAACCGCCATACACACTGCCGTAACCATAACGTCCGTAGCCATAGCTGCCGTAGCGACCGTAGCCGTAACGTCCGTAGCGTCCGTAGCCATACTGAGCATAGCGTCCGTACTTGCCGTAGCCATAGTAGTAGCCATACTTCTTCTTCGACATGTCGATACCATTGATGACGATGGCAATGTTGGGAAGCTTCTGTGATTGGCCGAGGTTGTTGATAAGACCGAAGTTTGACTTCGGCGTGTAGTCGGCACGACACATAAAGATGGTAGCATCGGCAATACGGCCAATCTGCAGCGTATCGGTTACCAGACCAACAGGAGCGGTATCGATGAGCACATAGTCGTACTTTTCTTTGAGCAACTCAATCACCTTGTCGAGCGAAGGACGCTCTACCAACTCCGACGGGTTGGGAGGGATAGGACCGGCCAGCAGCAGGTCGAGGTTGGCGTGAACTCCAGAACTCAGTATCTGTGAGTTGACATCAGCCCATGTGGGATCATCGAGTGCCAACAGCGGCGTAATACCGTGGTGATGGTCCTCAATTTCGAACAGCTCTGCCAAACGAGGTTTACGAATGTCAAGACCAATCAGCACCACGCGCTTGCCCAACAGGGCATAGCTGACAGCCAGGTTGGCAGCGTTGAACGTCTTACCTTCACCCGAAGTTGAAGAGGTGAACATGATAACCTTCTGGTGCTCCTTCAGCATGAAGTTGACATTGGTACGCATCGAGCGGAACACTTCCTCCATCTGGTTGTTAGTGTTCTCGTGTACCACGATGTCGGCCTTGGTCTTGGCAGTCTCGCTGGCCACCGGCACATCGGCAATGATGGGCAGACGGGTAAGTCGTGCCACGTCGTCGTGTCCTTCGATGCGGTAGTTGAGGAATTTCACCAGGAACAATATCAGCGCAGGAATGAGCAGACCTGCGAGAATGGCAATGAGCAGAATAATCTGGCGTTTGGGACTGATCTGACCGAGCATCTGAGGTGTGTCGAGCAGCTTTCCCTTGTCGGCCGTGGCAGCCAAAGATATGGAGTTCTCCTCACGTTTCTGCAAGAGCATCAGATAAAGACCCGATTTCACTTCCTGCTGACGGCCAATCTGGGTCAGGATGCGTTCCTGCTCAGGTGTCTGTGCAATCTGGCTGCTGTATTTGCCAGCCTGAGAGGCAATACTGCTACGACGGATTTCCAAACCACGACGTGCCTGGTTCAGAGCCTGACGGATAGAGCTGCTAAGTGTTTCGAGTTGTGCAGTTAGCGGTGTCACCGTTGGGCTGTTTTCTGCAGCTGAGCGGAGCAGACGGTTGCGCTCCATCACAATTTCGTTGTACTTGTTGATGAGCGATGTGGCGGCACCGTCCTGAATACCGATGTTGGCGGGCAACAGCTGATATTTGTTCACAGGATTATCAATTTCCTGGGTCATGCTGTTGAGCAGCTGGATCTGCGTGCTGGCGTCGGCCAATCGCTGTTCGAACTCATTAGAATTGTTAACAGCTTGTCCAGCGTTGATGCGCAGTTCTACCATTCGGTTCTGTTTCTTGTAGCTCTCGATGGCACCTTCGGTAGAGCCCAACTCATTGTTAATCTTCTCCAGACGGCTGTTGATGAACTCCTCGGTGCGGATGGCCACCTGGTTCTTGTCCTCGTTGGCCTGTCGGTTATAAACCACAGCAAGCTGTTTTAGGTAATCAGCGGCTCGTTGAGGAATCTCGTCGGTGAAAATCAGACGGGCAATTGAAGTGGTCTTCGACGACTGTGCCACGCTCAGTCCCCCTGCATACTTATAGGCAGCAATGGCGGGCGATTGGATGGTGACCAGCTCGGCATCGCCGTTCGACATGGGCTTCGAGGTGTTGGCTGTGAAGTAAATTACACCGGCACCTGTACCAATGGTCGAAGGCAGAGCGTTGAAAGTTTTGTCGATAGTGTAGGGGCCGCGCTGGCCGCCGTTGGCCAGCGGGACAAAATAGCTACCCGTGACATGATAACCGTTCTTCTCTTTTTCAATGCGCAGTTGAATGGGGCTGGTCAGTCGTTCGATGTGGATGCGGTCCACGTCAACACTGACAGGCTGGTTCTTGTACATCAGCTTGTCAACCACTTTGCCTTCCGACTTGTACGTGACATACAGTTTGAGGTCGCGCACGGCCTGAGTAGCCAGCGAGCGCGATGCCAAGATTTCCATCTCGTTGTCGATACCGTAGTTGCTGGTCAGCATGCCGAGATTGTTCATGTCGAATGAGCTGCGCGCACGGCCACTGTTGTTCTCGTCCTTAATCAGCAGTTTAGCCGTGGCCTGATAGATGGGCGTGGCATAACGCAGATAGAGGAAAGCCAACCCGAGGCAAAGCAGCACGGAGAGTACGAACCATTTCCAATTCAGGATAACCGTCATCAGAATGGCTTGAAGGTCAAAAAACGATCTCTCGTCTTCCTCTTGTTGGATGTTTTCCAATTCCAGGTTTTTGTTTTCTTCCATTTTTTATTATTAATTATTGTTGTTGTTTCCTTAATTATAGTGATATGTGGCTAATGGGCAACTTGGATTAAATATGACTAAAAAATAATATAAAGACCTATAAGTCCCCATACGGCACATCATCCTCTTTGGCTTATTCTGAAATCCTCAGCAGATACTTGCCATAGTCGTTTTTTGCCATGGGCTGTGCCAGCTGGCGCAGTTGCTCTTTCGATATCCAGCCGCGCTTGTAAGCTATTTCCTCAAGACAGGCTATTTTCAGTCCCTGACGCTTCTCAATCACCTCGATAAAGGTGCTGGCCTCCGACAGACTGTCGTGAGTGCCCGTGTCGAGCCATGCAAATCCGCGCTTGAAAGTCTGCACCTTCAGTTGCTGGCGCTTCAGATACTCCTGGTTGACAGTCGTTATCTCAAGTTCGCCTCGTGCGCTCGGCTTGATGTGCTTGGCTATTTCCACAACGCTGTTGGGGTAGAAATACAGTCCCACCACGGCGTAATTACTCTTGGGCTGCTGGGGTTTTTCTTCAATGCTGAGGCAGTTGCCGTCGGCATCAAATTCGGCCACGCCGTAGCGTTCAGGGTCGCTCACCCAGTAACCAAACACGGTGGCTTTGTTGTCGGCCGCATCAGCCACGGCCTGTCGCAACAGTCCGGTGAAACCGGCGCCGTGGAAAATGTTGTCGCCCAGCACAAGGCAAACGCTGTCGTCACCGACAAACTGCTCGCCAATGATGAAAGCCTGTGCCAGACCGTCGGGTGAGGGTTGTTCGGCATACTCGAAGCTGACGCCCAACTCACTGCCGTCGCCCAGCAGACGTCGGAATCCAGGCAGGTCGTGGGGGGTGGAAATAATGAGAATTTCCCTGATACCCGCCAACATCAGCACCGATATCGGATAGTATATCATGGGCTTGTCGAAGATGGGAATCAGTTGCTTGCTGATGCCTTTCGTAATAGGGTAGAGGCGGGTTCCGGAACCACCTGCTAAAACAATACCTTTCATCTATTTTGCAAAATTTGTGTGCAAAGGTAGTAATATTATTTGAATCTTCCTATATATTCGCGCGTTTTTTTTACGCTTTTTCAGCAAAGTTCACCTTTTCGCAGATGAATTCGCCGCTGTCATTTCATGTGCTTTGCTGTGTTCCATACCTGGCACAGGTGTAGGTGTGCTCAGACCCTGTCAAAATGGACATGAAAATTGGTGGAAAGTGCCCTTAGTAGGACGAAAACTAAAAATATCTGCAACAAAATGACCATTAAGTGGAAAAAATGCACTACCTTTGCAGCTCAAACATTTATTCATCAAATTTTTATATTTATCATGAGCTTTTTATCAAAATTGTTTGGAAAGAAAACAGCTGAAGAACATAAAATCGGCGGCATGGAAGACTACATGACGCTTATCCGTGTGTATTTTCAGGCTGCGCTTGCCGCACAGCTGGGCATCACTAATCTGGCCATGCTCCCCGACCTGCGCACCTACAAGCAGAAACTGCACGTGCCAACCGTGAACAACAAACTGGGCGTGGGCGAACGCAACCACTGCAAAAAGATGTTGCAGAGCCTGTATAACACGGGAGACGATTTCTTCAAAGAAATAGACCAAAGCATCCGCAAAAACTGCCGCAAACTGCAAGATGTGCAAGTATATCTCCTGCAATTCCAGAATTTTTCGCAAGACATGATGATGCTTACGGGCAACTTGATGAAGTTCAAGCTCCGTCTGCCTGGATTCTTCAAGAGCGCGCTCTACACCATGACCGAGAAAACCGTGAACGACATCTTCAACAAGAACGATTACAAAGATGCTGGCGTGCTGAAGACCGTTGCCGCCGTGCGCCAATATAACCATCGGCTGGGCTTCTCGCAGAAATGGATTACCGACTTTGTTTATCAGGTAGTGATGCTGGCCAAGAAAGAGCCCAAGCCCAAGCAGAACCAGTAAAAAATCTCTAATTAATCCACGTAAGCGACAAGAAATGAGCAAAATATTTTGGCGAATCAAAAGTTTTTGCTAAATTTGTCGCCAAATTGTAATCGTATGGACAACACTGAGAAAACCATAACGCTGTTTACTACCCGTGTGAGGCAGCTGATTCTCCAATTCAACGAAGTGAAAAAGGAGAATCAGGAGCTTTACGACATGGTGGGACAGCGCGATGAAGAAATCAAGCAGCTCAAGGCGCAGCTCACTCAGACCCAGAACGATTACAACTCTCTGAAAATGGCAAAAATGCTCGAAATCACCGACGGAGATCTTGAAACCGCCCAAAAGCGAGTGGCCAAACTTATCAGAGAGGTTAACAAATGTATCACACTTTTGAGTGAAAAGTAAAACTTAAACACCGGAGTGATGGCTGACGAGAAAACAAAGCGACAGATAAGATTGCATTTTTACGACACCGACATGTCTTTCCGGGTCTCCTCGCAAGAAGAAGAGGCTCTCTATCGGCGCGCGGCAAAGCTTATCGACAGCACCGTAAATACATACGCCAAATCGTACAAAGGCAAAATGAGCGAAAAACAAATCCTCTATTCTGCCATGCTCGTTATTGCGCTCAAGGCTGAGCGCGGTGACGACCGTAACGACACGACACCGTATGAAAATATTCTCAACAAGCTCACCGGTGAGATAGAGGAAGCACTGAAATGAGAATATTTAACAACCTAATCTTTTATATTTAATAATGATATATGTGATAATTGCAGTAGCTGCGCTCCTGGTGGGCGGGGCTATTGGATACTTGATTTTCAGATATGTAATCAAGGGAAAATACAACGAAATGATGGACGCTGCCAACAAAGAGGCAGAAGTGTTGAAAGAGAAAAAGCTGCTTGAAGTGAAGGAGAAATTCCTGAACAAAAAAGCCGAACTCGAAAAAGAGGTACAACAGCGAAACTCTAAAATCCAACAGAGTGAGAACCGCCTGAAGCAGCGTGAAATCAGCCTCAATCAGCGACAGGAGGAGCTGGGACGTCGCAAACAAGATGTGGAACAGCAGCAGCAGCGCGTCGATAACGAGAAGAAGCTCCTACAGATCAAGCACGACGAACTGGAGAAAATGCAGAATCAGGAGCGTGCAAAACTCGAAGAACTCTCAGGACTGAGCGCCGAGGAAGCCAAAAACCGTCTGGTGGAAAGTCTGAAGGATGAGGCCCGCACCGATGCTGCCAGCTACATCAACGAAATTATGGACGAGGCCAAACTCAATGCTAACGCTCAGGCCAAGAAAATTGTCATTCAGACCATTCAGCGTGTGGCCACTGAGACAGCCATAGAAAACTCGGTCAGCGTGTTCCATATCGACAACGACGAGGTGAAAGGCCGCATCATCGGCCGTGAAGGTCGAAACATCCGCGCTTTGGAGGCTGCAGCTGGCGTGGAAATTGTGGTTGACGACACTCCTGAGGCCATTGTTATCAGCGGCTTCGACCCCATTCGCCGTGAGGTTTGCCGACTGGCACTCCACCAGCTCGTGGCTGATGGCCGCATCCATCCTGCCCGCATTGAAGAGGTGGTGGCCAAGGTGAAAAAACAACTTGAAAACGAAATCATCGAGACGGGTAAGCGCACCGCCATCGACCTTGGCATTCATGGTCTGCACCCCGAACTCATCCGCATCATTGGTAAGATGAAATATCGCAGCAGCTATGGTCAGAACCTGCTGCAGCATGCCCGTGAGACTGCTAACCTCTGTGCTGTTATGGCTTCGGAGCTTGGCCTGAATCCCAAGAAAGCCAAACGTGCCGGACTGTTGCACGATATTGGTAAAGTGCCCGATGAGGAAAGCGAATTGCCACACGCACTCTATGGAGCCAAGATTGCAGAGAAGTTCAAGGAGAAACCTGATATCTGCAACGCCATTGGTGCCCACCACGACGAGATGGAAATGAATACGCTTCTGGCACCCATCGTACAAGTGTGCGATGCCATCAGTGGTGCCCGTCCGGGTGCCCGTCGCGAAATTGTTGAGGCTTACATCAAACGTCTTAATGACTTGGAAGCCATAGCAATGAGCTATCCTGGCGTAACCAAGACTTATGCTATTCAGGCCGGTCGCGAACTGCGTGTTATTGTCGGTGCCGACAAGATGGACGATGCCGAGACCGAGGCTCTCAGCGGCGAAATTGCCACCAAGATTCAGAACGAAATGACCTATCCCGGTCAGGTGAAGATTACTGTGATTCGCGAGACTCGCAGCGTGGCTTACGCCAAATAGGCAGAGCTGGTAAGCGTTGTTTGGCATTGTTTTTCATTTACTTGCCAATAATAATCCACAACGGCGGCTCCACATTTTTGAGGTGTGGAGCCGCCGTTGAGTTTTTTGTTGAGGAATGTATTTATTCGTGAAAACGCTGTCTATATCAGCTTTTCTATCCAGATTCTGAGCAGTGGGTCAGAAACGGAGAAATTCCTGCTGTTTTCTGTAATCAGATCGAAGTCAAGAAGTTTTTTTGCGGCTGATTGCACAGCGCTGGCCGATTTTAGGTGGTGGCGTTTCACAAAGGCAGAAGACGTGATACGCGAAGAGTTACCTTCGCTGGCAATGGCATAAAGTAGTTCTTTTTGTTGTTCTGTGATATAGGATAAAAGTTCTTGTAAGCGTTTCTCATTCTGTTGGAGGAGCATGTCGGAGAATCTTTCCATATCCTTTGTTGTACAGTTCTCCCCCTCCTCCAAGTTTGCAAAGGCATCGTGAAATAGTTTTTGGGTGTACATTGTGATGCCCTCATACTTTTCATAGACCCATTCAATGGCTTCTTTCTCTATGCTTTTGCCCGCATTCTGAAAGTGGTGGCAAACAAACTCTGTATAAATCTTCAGGTCGATAGGTTCCAGTTGCAGAAGTGTTGCACTTTGGAAGAATGGACGTTTGTCAGAGAAGAACATCTCGTTCATAATGCGTCGTTCGCTGCCGGCAAAGATAAAGTTGGTATTCGTTAGCTTCTGAATGTGCCCTCGTAACATAGCCTCCATATTTACTCCTTGGTATTTTAATATTTGCTGAAACTCGTCGATGGCAACAATGCACGGTTTGCCTGCATTTTCCAGATACGAAAATATTTCTTCGAGAGTATATTCGGGCATGTTGATTTGTCCAAGTTTAATGTCAAATGTGGGAACACCTGCAACAGGATCAAATCCAAAGCTGCCACTAAGTGAACGTAGATAGGCTGTAAATAGTTTCATCAGCCGATCGTTTCGTTTTGCGACAGTCTTGAAAACAGCACTTCCCAGTTCGAGAATGAACTCTTGAAATGAAGTGGTGTGTAGGATGTCAATGGACACTGTGATATAGTTTTCCTGAATGGCTTTTTTGTTAAAGCAGTGGTAAATTAAGCCTGTCTTACCCACTCGGCGGGGAGAGGTAAGTACTACGTTCTCTTGGTTGGTCATGCATTTTACAAGCATGTTACTTTCTGACACACGGTCGCAAAACAGCTCGTTGGGTATGGCAGGACTGAGGACAAAAGGGTTTCTTTTCATTGTCTGAACGATTTGGTTTGTTGTTTCGGAGGCAAAAATACAAAGAAAAAACAAATTATGCAAATAAAATTATGTTGTCAGCATAATTTTATTTGCATAATTTGTTTTATCCCTTCTTGTATTATTGAAAAACCTATTGATAATAGATTCTTAAATTAGGCAGGAAAAGGATTGGGACCTACTTCACAACCACCTTCTTCTTGCCAACGATATAAACGCCCTTGGGCAGTTGGCTCTGGTTCAAGTTAACTTGGGTGCCGTTCAGCGTGTAAATACGGTTGTCGGCAGTACGATTGTCGGTAGTGGCCATGTCCTTGATGCCTGTCACGTAGTCGCTATAGTCGGCTATAAAGTCGAAGGTAATCACATTGTCTGTTTCGCGGATGTTCAGTAGTGCTTTGTTCAGCAGCTTGACGCCTGTTTCGCTGTTCTTTAGCGAAGAGTAGGGGGCAAAGTTCGGCAAGCCGTTGTCGTCGCTCAGCATGGTTACGTTGCTGGTGCCGGGAAAGAGGTCGCCTGCCAATTGATTGTAGTAGTCGGCATTTTTGTATAAGGTTCCGTCCTCTTTCGTGTACTTTTTATTGTTCAAATAATAAGAAGAGAACAGCAGACCGTCGGCTGGCACCACAGCCATGCGAGGCTTTCCCTCTACATCGTTTACTTTATTGCTGCTGAGGCTAAAAACCGATTCGTCGTAGTTAACGTGATAGACGAGCATGCCGTGGCCTTTTTGCAGCGTGTTCCATCCTTTCTGCTGGATGTTCTGTATCAGATAATATTCCTTGCCTGACTGGTCGGCATCGTTCATGATGCGGTAAGCCTTGCCGCCTTTGTCGATGGTGGCCATTTCGATGTCGGTCTGGTTTTCGGTGAGTGTTTCAATCTCCATCCATCCGAAGGCTTCGCGCTCCCATGCTGTGTAGGCCGTGGGTGCGTAGCCGTTCTCGACATACTCGCCGCCGTCCATAACCGACCAGTATTCCATGCCCTGATTGTTAACGCGGGCATTGGTGTTGTGGGCAGGATAGAAGTCTGGTAAGCCCATGGTGTGAGAAAACTCATGGCAGAATAGTCCAATGCCATTCAAATAATAGGGTATGGAAGTGCTGGCACCAGGAAAGGCATTCAACTCGTTGTTCACGCCGTAGCGATAGATTTTCTTGCCGTCGAAAGTGGCAGAACTGCTGGCAGTGCCCGCCTTAGGCCAGATACAAACCTCGTCGTTCTGTCCAAAGCTGGCAGAGTAGCCGGCATAGATGACATATACCAAATCCACATAACCGTCGTTGTCGCTGTCATAGTCAGCAAAGTTCAGGTCCTCATACATTTCGTTGGCAGCTTTGCAGGCAGCTGGAATCATTTTGGCCATGTTGTCTGTCTGGCCGGCACCATAGGCTCTCATTTTTTCGGGCAGGGTGACGGGGCCATAAATGTCGAACTGCGGCGTGAACTGCCCGAAACTCATGTCGGTGAAGTATTTTTGCACACTGCCCGTGTTGCGGCCCAGCGTTCCTTGAGTTTTTTCACCAAGTTCCTGTAACGGGTTGCCTGTTCCGTTCAGGTATTCCTCAAATATCTCCTTGGTGTTTTCTTCCAAGAAGTTGGCATCGTAAACTTGGAAATCGAACATGGGGTTCCCCTCGTCGTCAACCTTTTGTTTTTGGTTGCCATTCTCGTCCTCCTCCATTACGGGTACAGGGACTTTTGTCGTATCGGCATATTGCGCCAGGATGACCAGCACCTTGGGTGAGCCAGTGTGTGGAAACAGCCTTTTATCGGAACCGGTAGGATTGACGGGTTCGCGTTTCAGGGCAGCCTTGCGTCGAAGTGTTCCTGCCTGACTGTTGAATTTCGCTTTGTCTTGCAGACGAATAAGTTCGCTTTCGGCAACTTTGCGCAGAGCTGGCTCGTGGGCCAGCTGGCCTGAGGATGTCAGTTCGCCGTCGCTATTGACTTTGGCCACATAGAAACCGCCGTTTTGCCTGCAGAGTAGCACGCCGTCGGTGGTGGTAAACCAGTGCAGGTCGGCATCGCCGTGGCCTATCACTGTCAGCTGTGTGCCGTCAGCCTGGGTGAAAGTGAAGGGAAACGGATATGCCTTCACGGCCCAAGTAGCCGTGCTCAGCATCATGGCAAAAAGAAATAGGGCTATTTTTTTCATTATTTCCAAATGTTTAAAATATGATCTTCTTTCGTTTTAAATAATCTTTAATATTTCATCTTTCATTTTTCATTTTTCATTTTCCAGAAATACTGCCCTTTGTTCCGGGTTTGATTGCCAAACTCAATGGCGTGGTTGGGGCAGTGGTGGTAGCAGGCAAAGCAGGTGAGGCAGCGGCCCGTGTGTTTCCATTCGGGAGTGCGGCCTTTACCGCCGCTGATGTTGTCCACCATGCACACTTCGGCGCACAGTCCGCACTTGGTGCAACGGTCGGACTCCACGCGGAACTTCTTGTCGCTTACGAGCCATCCTACAAATGCCGCGCCCAGCAAGCGGCTATTGATGCGTGGCCAATGGCCTTTGTAGGTGCGCACGATGCCGCGCTGGCAGGCTTTTATTTCCTCGGCAAATACTTGCAGCTGCTCGGCGGCACGACTCAGCTTCTGCTGCTCTTTCTCGGGCTTGTCAACGTCCATGAAGGGCAAACCTACATACGACTCGGGCATAATGAGCGAATAGAGACTCTCGGCTCGAATGCCCACTGACGCAGTCAGGTCGCTGTTCAGAATCTCCATTGTCTCGCCGATGTCGTCACCTGCCGTCACGAGCGCATAGCAAAAGTGTCCTTCGGCTCCATCGAGCTTCAAGCGGCTTACAAACTGCCTGACGATGAGTGGTGGACGCCAGCCGTGAACGGGAAACACAAACCCGATGCGTTCGCCCTCGGCCAACTCGTAATGACAGTCGCCGCCGAGTGCGTCGGCAATGAAGACGAGCGAGTCGCCAGTGGCTTCGGCCAACTGCTTTGCGGCCCATCGGGTATTGCCCGTAGCAGAAAAATAGAATATCACGCCGCAAAGTTACGAAAAGTCGAGCGCAAAACAAAAGAACTTGTTCTTTTTTTTGCTGAGACGCAGTAACTTCGCCATCTTAGGTGGCGAAGTTACAGAAAAACGGGGACGCAAAAAAGTGGCTCGCGGTTAATAGCCTGTATATTGGCCGATGAAGAATATGGCTCCTGTCTGTTTTTCGCTGATAATGTAGAGGAAGGGGTGGTTGGCGTGGAAGCTTACGGGGCTGGGATTATCCGTGGCGGAATTATACGTTCCAATGACGGTGACGGCAGCAGCCTCGGTGCCCTCTTCGTCGAGCTTGATTTTAGCAGTTTGCTTCATGAGACTGATGTAAGTCGGAATCTTGCAGAAGTAGCGGAAGTCGGCCTTGGCGGGCTCAAAGGCGTCGGGCATGCCGAGGGCGGCCATAATTTTATTCAGCTCGATGTCGGTATCTGTTTCGAATCGGGGCAGCTTTACGTCAACAAGTGTGCTCGTCATGCGCTGGTTCAGTTGCTGCCAAGCCTCGGCGGTTGGCACTTTAGGCAGCGCGTTGGTCTGTGCTTTGGGCAACAGCACCGTCATTTGGAATGAGCCGTTGCCGTAAGGCAGGCGCAGAGCCTGACAGTCTTCGGTTTCGCTATACTCCAGGTTGGTTCTCTGGTGCATCATGTCACTGTAAGTCATTTCTTTCGTATAGCCAACATGTTCGAAAGCCTCTTTTTGGGTTTGTTCCTTTTCGAACTTGTAGGTCCAGCTTCCCTTGAAGTAGATGGCGTTCAGCAGGTAGCTGACGGCGTTGGGGTCGAAAAGGTCTTCGCTGAGCACTTTTTGAACCATTCTTTCTGTGTGGTCGCTGGCCCACTGGTTGATGAGGTCCAGGGTTTTTCCGTCGTTGAAGTCGCGGGTTTCTGGCTCGGCATCATAAAATACCTTTGCCTTCTGCAGAAAGTCGGCCAGCAACTCGTATTTTTTGTTCACGAAGATGGTGTTGGCAATCATCACCTTTGTCAGTGGGTCGAGGTCGGGCGCCATTCTGAGCATTTTGTAGCAGAAACTGTTGATGCCGTCGGCACCAGTATCGGCAAAGCCCAGCACATTGTTGATTTGTCGCAGTGTTTCGCCGTCGGCGCCGTTGTTGAGCAAGCCGAGTGCGTAGGTGATGCTGATGGGCGAGATGATTTGACTTTTCACCTCGTCTTGCGCGGCGCTAAAAAGGTTGAAGGCAAACTCGTTGCTTTGGTTCACCATTTCTTTCTCGGCACGTGTGAGTTCAACGGTCGTTGGTGGCACTACAGAGCCTCTCGGGGCCGGTTCTATATTGTCGTTGCCACTTTCGTTGCTTTCGCTACTGCATCCAGCCATAGCTGTTGCCATCATGGTCAGTGCGATGGCGCTCCAAATCATTCTTCTTTTCATAGTGCTTGCATAATTCATTGTTTTCTTTATTCGTAAACGCAGAGAGGACCGATTATTTGCTTCTTGCTTTGTTAAATATTACAAAAATAGGGCCTTTCTGTGGCATTTGCATACTAATATTCTGTTGGCCATTGTCGCGAGTGATGAAATCATAGTCGTGCTTTACGGGAATAATGTCATGCTTTATGGGAATAATGTCATGCTTTATGGGAATAATGTCGTGCTTTACGGGAATAATGTCATGCTTTATTGGAATAATGTCGTGCTTTACGAAATTATTGTCGTGAGTTACAAAAATATCTCACGACGTTATTCTGAAATTTTCTAGAAAATTTGGTTTTATTACCGTGAGTTATTCGGCTGGTGGTGAGGAAGAAGAAAATAATGCCGTGCTCTGGGGGCGTATTTGCCATAAAAGTTGTACCTTTGCGGGCACAATGATGCAACGTTATTTTGTTTTTTTCAGCTACGACGGCGCACGCTATCATGGGTGGCAGGTGCAGCCTAACGGCAATTCGGTACAGGCCGAGTTGCAACGCGCGCTCTCCACACTCTTGCGCGAGGATGTGCAGGTGGTGGGTGCGGGCCGTACCGACGCGGGTGTACATGCGCGCATGATGGCCGCCCACTGGGATACGGCGCAGCCCATTGACTGCCAACAGCTGGCCTATAAGCTCAACCGTCTGCTGCCTCAGGACATCAGCGTGAGCCGTGTGGTGGCTGTTGCGCCTGATATGCACGCCCGTTTCAGCGCTGTCGCGCGCACGTACCATTATTATATACACACTGTAAAGGATCCGTTTGTGCGCCATTGTTCATGTGAGATTCATTACAAGCTCGATTTCGACCTGATGAACCAGGCGGGAGCCATTCTTTGTACATACAGCGACTTCGGGGCTTTCTGCAAGGCACATACCGACGTAAAGACCACGCTCTGTCGGGTCACCGAGGCGCGGTGGGTGCAGTTGTCCCCCACGCATTGGTATTTCCGCATCACAGCCAACCGTTTTCTGCGCAACATGGTGCGCGCCGTGGTGGGCACAATCATCGAGGTGGGCCGCCACCGCATGACCATTGATGAGTTCCGCCGTGTTATTGAGGGCAAGAGCCGCTCGGCTGCAGGCGAAAGTATGCCCGCCCATGCGCTTTTCCTGGAAGAGGTGAGGTATTAAGCCATACTGACCCTGGTGTAAGTCATAAAATTCTAATAGGTCTAATAAGTCTGTTTGTCTGATCGTCTAAATGTAAGATCATGAATTGGTTATTATTGGCTCTTCTCTCAGCGGTATTGCTGGGATTCTACGATGCGTTTAAGAAGAAGGCACTCAGCGGCAATGC
Source organism: uncultured Prevotellaceae bacterium (assembly GCA_900315565.1). GTDB lineage: Bacteria > Bacteroidota > Bacteroidia > Bacteroidales > Bacteroidaceae > Prevotella. The sequence continues at coordinate 64,152 of OMZS01000005.1, forward strand.
CGTAGTGCCTGTTTTGTTTCTGAACACGCTGTTTTCATCGCTCATTTTCCTTCCGCTTATTGTGCTCAGCACCACCGGCCATATGCTCGACGGCACCATTTTGCATGTTGCTTCGGGCGGCTGGGCCCAGCATAAGTACATCGTGCTAAAGAGCATCCTTGTTTTGTCGAGTTGGTTATTCGGCTATTTCGGCATGAAATATCTGCCGCTGACCATCGTCGGCCCCATCAACGCCATGCGGCCCGTGATGGTGCTCGTGGGCGCCCTGCTTGTGTTTGGCGAGCGGCTCAATGTCTATCAGTGGATTGGTGTGTTGTTGGCCGTTGTCTCGTTCTTCCTGCTCAGTAGGAGCGGCAAAAAAGAGGGCATCGACTTCAAGCACAACCGCTGGATTTTTTTCGTGGTGCTCTCTGCCCTGTTGGGAGCCGTGAGTGCCCTCTACGACAAGTACCTGATGGCCCCCGTCGGCCAGGGTGGGGTGGGGCTCGACCTCATGATGGTTCAAAGTTGGTACACCATTTATCAGTGCGCCATGATGGGCCTCATGGTCTTGCTGCTGTGGTGGCCCCGCGGTCGGAAGTCCAACCCGTTCCACTGGCATTGGACGATTGTTTTCATCAGCCTGTTCCTGAGTGCGGCCGATTTCGTCTATTTCTACTCCCTCACTGTGCCTGGTGCCATGGTATCCATCGTGTCGATGGTTCGGCGCAGCAGCGTGGTGGTTTCGTTCCTTTTTGGTGCGGCGGTATTCCACGAGAAGAACCTGAAGAACAAAATGGTCGATTTGGCACTGGTGCTCATCGGATTGGTATTCCTCTATATCGGCTCGCACGACTAAAACTGCTATTTTGTAATAAAAAACATGGTTTTGTTTTGCAATTTGCTGGAATTACATTAATTTTGCAGCGAAATAGATTCTTTTTTATGGCACGAAATATCTTCAAGGGTTTGGGTATTGCCCTGATAACACCTTTTACCACCGACGGCGCAGTTGATTATGTTGCATTGAAGCGGCTGATAGAGTATCAGATGATGAACGGGGCCGACTTCCTCTGCATCTTGGCTACAACAGGCGAAACACCCTGTCTGACAGCCGACGAGAAACAGTGCATCAAAGAGTTGACGGTTGAGTTGGTAAACGGGCGCATTCCCATTGCAATGGGCTGTGGCGGCAACAACACGGCTGCAGTGGTTGAGGAATTGCGTACTGCCGATTTCAAGGGCATCGATGGCATTCTAAGTGTCTGTCCTTTCTATAACAAACCCTCGCAAGAAGGTCTTTATCAGCATTTTAAACGTATTGCTGAGGCTAGTCCGCGCCCGGTGATTCTTTATAATGTTCCAGGGCGTACCGGTATCAATATGAGTGCCGAAACCACTGTGCGACTGGCTCACGACTGCGAGAACATCGTGGCCATCAAGGAGGCCAGCGGCAACTTGGAACAGGTGGACGAAATCATCAAACACAAGCCAGAGCGCTTTGATGTCATCAGTGGCGACGACGCCATTACCTTCCAGATGATTGCCAGCGGTGGCGCAGGTGTGATTTCGGTCATTGGAAATGCGCTGCCCAAGGAGTTTTCGCGCATGATAAGACTGGAATTCCGTGGCGAGTACGAGGCTGCCCGCAAGATTCACCATAAGTTCACAGAGTTGTATAAGCTGCTCTTTGTCGATGGAAATCCTGCCGGTGTGAAAGCCCTGCTCCACGAAATGGGAATGATAGAAAACGAGTTGCGGTTGCCGCTTGTTCCCACTCGCGTCACAACATTGCAGAAAATCAGTGCCATTCTGCGCGACTTGAGAATCTGACAATAACTACAAACTACGAACTCCGAGTGACGAGTTATGATATGTTTTGAGCATCTGGATGCTCATCATATCTATAAAACCCAGAACTCATAACTCTTACCTAAGAACCATGGCCGACGACAGACGAGTGATACACGAAATCACTCCGCTTATGGGAAAAGATGTGCTCTACATTGCCGACAGGCGTAAGAAAGAGTTCACTTATCCCATCCACAACCACGAAGTCTATGAACTCAACTTTGTTGAGCATGCCAGCGGTGTGCGCCGCATCGTGGGCGACTCGAGCGAGGTTATTGGCGATTACGACCTGGTGCTTATCACCAGTCCTGACTTGGAGCACGTGTGGGAGCAGCACGAGTGCCGCAACGAGGACATTCGCGAAATCACCGTTCAGTTTGATTTCCACATGAACGAGGACAATTTCTTTGGGCGCAATCCTTTCATCAGCATGCGTAAGATGATGAGCGAGGCGCGCAAAGGACTTTGTTTCCCCCTGCCTGCCATTATGAAGGTGTATGGTCTGCTCGATACGCTCAGCAGCATCAAGGACGGTTTCTATGCCGTGCAGCAGTTCCTCACCATTCTCTACGAGCTGTCGCGGTGCGACGGAGCCCGGACGCTGGCCACCAGCAGCTACGCCAAGATTGCCGTAGAGGACGACAGCCGCCGCATACTGAAAGTGAAAAACTATATCAGCAAAAACTATATGGACGAGGTGCGTCTGGCCACGCTGGCCGACATCGCCGGCATGAGTCCCAGTGCCTTCAGTCGTTTCTTCAAACTGCACACGGGCCGCAACCTCACCGACTACATCATCGACATGCGCCTGGGCTACGCCGCCCGAATGCTCGTTGACACTTCGCGCAGCATATCGGAAATCAGTTTCAGTTGTGGTTTCAACAACCTGAGCAACTTCAACCGTATTTTCAAGCGCAAAAAAGGATGCTCGCCCACAGAGTTTCGCGAGAACTACCACAAGACGCGCATCATTGTTTAATTGATAATTGACAATTGATAATTGACAATTGATAGTTGACTATAGATATTGATAATCTTTTTTATACCAAAAACATTATGAAAGAACTGAAAGGAACGAAAACAGAAAAAAACCTGCAAGAGGCATTTGCAGGTGAGTCGATGGCGCGCAATAAGTATTCTTATTGGGCTTCGAAAGCCAAGAAAGACGGATTTGTGCAGATAGCTGCCATTTTCGAGGAGACTGCTGCCAACGAGAAAGAACATGCCAAAATGTGGTTCAAACTGCTGAATGGTGGTATCGACAGCACAGAGAAGAATCTGGAAGCTGCCGCTGCCGGCGAGAACTTTGAGTGGACCGACATGTACGACCGTATGGCCCGCGAGGCCGACGAGGAAGGCTTCCCCGAGATTGCTGAGAAGTTCCGTGGCGTGGCTGCCATCGAGAAGCACCACGAGGAGCGCTACCGCAAACTGCTGAAGAACGTTCAAGACAAGTGCGTCTTCTCAAAGGACGGCGATGTCATCTGGCAGTGCGCCAACTGCGGCCACATCGTTGTTGGCAAGAATGCTCCCGAGATTTGCCCCGTTTGCGACCATCCACAGGCTTACTTCCAAATTAAGGCTGAAAACTATTAAGAGTTAGGAGTTAGGAATTAGGAGTTAGGAGTTTCTCGAGTAGACGGGAGACTCCTAACTCTTTTTATGCTTTAGTTTACTAAGAGTCCCAACTCCTAACTCCTAACTCCTAACTCCTCACTCCTCACTCCACAGTGATTTCTCCTGCTATCGAGCGATTCATCCATGAGCGAATGGTGGCAGGGTCGTTGTAGCGGGCCTGCAGATACATTAGTTTGGTGACTGCGCTCTCCACGGTGCCGTCGTATCCGCTGATGACACCCACCTGTTTGAGTCGGAAACCGGCATCGTAGAGGCCCATTTCCACGCATCCCGCCACGCATTGGCTGATGTTGACGATGATGACGCCGCGCTCGCAGGCCTCTTTGAGCAGTCGCATTATCCACGGTTTTTGCGGAGCGTTGCCGCTGCCATAGGTGCGCATCACGATGCCGCGCAGTTCGGGCGCGTCGAGCATGTGGCGGACAATGTTCTCCTGAATGCCGGGAAATAACGAGAATACCGCCACGTTGGGGTTCATGTCGTAGTGGGGAATCATGGGGCGCGAGTAGTCGGGCTGCAGAATGTGGTGCTCATGATAGGCGAAGTTTACACCGGCATCGCACAGGTGAGGATAGTTGAACGACTCGAAGGCACTAAAACCCTCGGCATTCTGTTTGGTACTGCGGTTGCCGCGCAGCAGATTGCCGCTGAAGTAGATGCACACTTCGGGCACCTTCGGATGCCCGTTTTCGTTGTAGTCGGCGGCCAGTTCGATGCTGGTGATAAGGTTTTCCTTGCCGTCGGTGCGCAGTTGTCCGATGGGCAGCTGGCTGCCCGTAAGAATGACGGGCTTTGTCAGGTTTTCGAGCATGTAGGAGAGGGCCGAGGCTGTGTAGGCCATGGTGTCGGTGCCGTGAAGGATGACGAAACCGTCGTAGTTGTCATATTGCTCGGCAATGATGCTCACCAGCATGGCCCACGCCTTCGGATCCATGTCGCTAGAGTCGATGGGTGTGCTGAACTGATAAACGTCGATGCCCGTCTTGACATACGCCAGCTCGTACACCTGTTCTTTCAGATGATTGAAGTCGAGCGGCTCCAAGGCGTCAGTTTGCGGATTGCGACCCATGCCGATGGTGCCGCCTGTATAGATGAGAAGAACTCTGTTTTTCATATTTTGACATTTAGACAAAGAGATAAAAAGACAAAGAGACAAACAGACATTCAGGCTTCTTTCTTCTTATAATGACATCGTTTGCGTAAATTTCCGCCACAAATATACGGCAAAATTCGTGTTCTTCCAAAAAATAAACTAACTTTGTGAACTGTTAGAACCAAAAAAATCAAAGTAACATATACACTCTTAAAAGCTAAAACAAAAATGAAACAGTTCATGGACGAAAACTTCCTGCTCGAAACTCAAACTGCGCAGGATTTGTATCACAACCATGCGGCCAAGATGCCCATCATCGACTATCACTGCCATCTGATTCCCGAAATGGTGGCCAACGACCACAAGTTCAAGAGCATCACCGAGCTGTGGCTTGGTGGCGACCACTACAAGTGGCGTGCCATGCGTACCAACGGTGTTGACGAGCGATTCTGCACCGGCAAGGACACCAGCGACTGGGAGAAATTCGAGAAGTGGGCCGAGACCGTTCCCTACACTTTCCGCAATCCCCTTTACCACTGGACACACCTCGAGCTGAAGACAGCCTTCGGCATCAACAAACTGCTCAGCCCCAAGACTGCCCGTGAGATTTTCGACGAGTGCAACGAGAAACTGCAGCAACCCGAATACACCGCCCGCGGATTTATGCGCCGCTACAACGTGGAGACCGTCTGCACCACCGACGACCCCGTTGACGACCTGCGCTATCACAAGCAGACACGCGAGAGCGGATTCGAAGTCAAGATGATTCCTGCCTGGCGTCCCGACAAAGCCATGAACATTGAGAAACCTGAGTTTGCCGACTACGTGAAGCAGCTCAGCGAGGTGAGCGGTGTGGATATTGCATCGTTTAAGGACATGGTAGATGCGCTGCAGAAGCGTCACGACTTCTTCCACGAGAACGGCTGCCGCCTGTCTGACCACGGCATCGAGGAGTTCTACGACGAGGAGTACACCGACTCGCAGATTGAGACCATCTTCAGCAAGGCGCTGCGCGGCATTCAGTTGTCAGAGCTGGAGACCCGTCAGTACAAGAACTGCTTCCTCACCGTGATGGCCGAAATGGACGCTGCCAGCGACTGGACACAGCAGTTCCACTACGGAGCCATCCGCGACAACAACACGCTGATGTACAACCAGCTGGGTCCCGATACGGGCTTCGACAGCATTGGCGAGTTCACCACCGCCAAGGCCATGAGTCGTTTCCTCAACAAACTCAACATGCAGAAGAAACTCACCCGCACCATCCTCTACACCCTGAACCCCTGCGCCAACGAGGTGATTGCCACCATGCTCGGCAACTTCCAGGACGGTTCTTGCCCCGGTAAGATTCAGTTTGGCTCAGGCTGGTGGTTCAACGACCAGCTCGACGGCATGACTCGCCAGATGAACGCCCTCTCGGTGCTCGGTCTGCTCAGCCGTTTCGTGGGCATGCTCACCGACTCGCGCTCGTTCCTCAGCTATCCGCGCCACGAGTACTTCCGTCGCCTGCTCTGCAACCTGCTGGGCAACGACGTGGAGAAAGGCCTGCTGCCCAACGACCTCGACAGTCTTTATCGCATGGTGGAGGACATCTCGTACTACAACGCCAAGAATTACTTCAAGTTTGACAAATAAACGCCCACGGCGTATTTTTGTCACATTGAATCACGCATAAAAAAGGTGTGCCAACCGTTTCTTCGGGTGGCACACCTTTTTTCGTTTCGCTGGCAGGCACTTGTTACCGCGCGGCGGCTCGCGAGGCATCGGTATTCTTCGACTGTCGGTAAGAGCGGCGCACCTTGCTGCCGCCGAAGGAGTAGCGCACATAGATATTCACGTTTTGCACACGTGCGTCGTTTCTGAAGTGAACCGTGTAGCCGTTGTAGTGGTTCGTAGAGCGCGAGAAATTCTGGTGAAAAGGGTCGCTCACTGCGAGCGAGAGCAGCAGCCGGTCGTTCAGCAGGCGGTAGCTCAGCTTGGCTCCGCAGAAGACATAACTCTTCTCGTAGCGTCCGTAGGTGTCAACTTGCGGCAGTTGGTGCGTGTAGTAGGCATTGAGCATCAGCGTGTGGCTGTGGTTCAGAAACCAGTCGGTGTTCAGTTCGGCCTTCCCGCTCCACTGGTGCTCGTCTTGCAGGTTGGACGACGGTTTGGTGACGTGGCTCTGCGCGAAGAACACTTCGCCGCCCAGTTGTACGTTCCACCATGTCAGCAAGTTGCGGCGCCACTCCACGTATAACCCCGCCTTGTCGGTAGAGAAGCAGTTGTCGGCCACGCTGCTCTGCATGCCGTCGGCGGTAAAGAGCATGGGCAATCCGGCGGCGTCGCGTTGGTGGCTCTCGTAGAGCACGGCATAAAGTCCGCGCCCATTGCTGAAGTTCACCTCCACGTTGTCGGTGAGTCCCGGCGCGAGGAAGGGGTTGCCGCTGACGTAGCTGGTGGGCGTCTGGTAGTAGCGGAAGGGATTCAGGTCGTTGAAGTCAGGTCGGCTGATGCCTTTCGAGTAGGCCAGCCCGAAGTTGGCCCTGTCCGTCGGCTTCCACCGCAGGTGCAGGGTGGGGAAAAGGTAGAGGTAGTGGTTGCGGTTGGTTTCGTTGTTCTCTACGAGTGTTGCCTCGGTCCACGTCTTTTCGATACGCAAGCCGGCCTTGGCCGAAAACTTGCTGCTGAAGTCGCGCTGGGCCGACATGTAGGCAGCCGCCGTGCGCTCTTTGTAGTCGAAGTGGTTCGACTGGCCGTCCGTCTTTTTCCACACGCCGGTGGCATCGCTGAAAATGTCGAGCGACGAGCGGTTGCCTATGTTCGTGTAGGCGGCTCCCGTCTCGATGTTGGCCCATGCATAGGTCAGCATGGCGTCGGCCTTCACGCCGTCGATGCGGTAGCGGCTGTCGCCCGTGTTCAGCATGTTGAGGGTGTTGGGTGATGGTTGTTGGGTGGTGGGCGATGAGGGAGCGGTGACAGCTTCCAGCCGCTGGTCCTGCTGCTGGTAGTTGTTCAGATAGTCGTAGGTGAGTGTCAGCATTTTTCCTTTCGGGTCGATCACGAAGTCGGCAAACACCTCGCCCGAGAGGCTGTAGCTTTTGTCGTCGGGCGAATGGGTGTCGGTGGTGGTGCGCACGTCGTGCTCATCGGTAATGTCGTGGACATCGATGTTTGCCTTCGTGGAAGAGGCACTGCCCAGAAAACCCACCGACCAGCGTTTGCTAAGCTGGTATTTGACCAGCAGGTTGGCGTCGCCCCACGTCCAGTTGAAGCGGTTCACCGATGCCGACGTCTTCGTATGGTCGGCAAAGACGGCCTCCCACGATCGGTCGTTGCGTCCGCGGGCCAGGTCGAGCATGCCCGAGAAAGAGATGTCGAGCCGTTTGTTGGCGTAGTTCACTGCCGGAGTGAGCACGCTGCTGGTGCGCTCCTTGAAAATCAGGCTGCCGCCGATCGAGCCGTTCACGCCGAGTGTCTGGTCGCGGTGGAGCACAATGTTCACGTAGCCCGCATTGGGCTCGGCCTTGTATTTCGAGGGTGGAATGCTGATGACCTCGATGCGCTCAATGTCTTCCGAGCGGAGGGTGCTGAGTTTTGACTTCAGCATGTTGTCGGGCATTTCGCGGCCGTTCAGCAGAAAGTGGGTGCTGCTCTTGCCCACCATGGCCACGTCGTCGCCTTTGATTTCGAGCAGCGGCACGCGGCGCATGAGTTCCTGTGCGGTCAGTCCGCGGGCAAACTCGTCGGCTCCCACGATGTATTGCAGACGGTCGGTTTGGTGCTTGATGATGCAGCGGTTGCCCTTCACCACCACACCGCCTATCGTCATCGTTTCGGGCTCGAGGCGTATGGTGCCCACCTGCTCGCTGCTGCACATACGCCACACAGTCTGGTAGCCAACGTAGGTGATGCGGGCAATCACCGTAGGCTGTTCAACGGGGATGACGAACACGCCACTCTCGTTGCTCACGCCGCCGCAGAGCACGGTTGAGTCTGCGGGATGAAGCAGGGTGATATTGGCGTAGGCCACGGGCTGGTCGTGTTCGTCAACGACGGTTCCCCGCAGGTGACGGTTGGTTTTGTGGGTACATTCCACCACAATCTCCCTGACGGCCACGGTCATGCGGATGGGGTAAAAGCCAATGAGCTGGCGGATGGCATCGGGCAGCGGCTTGCGTTGTATGCTGGTGGTGACGCGGAAGTCCTCCAGGTCGTTGTAGAGGAAACTCACCACGTAGTCGTCGGTCTGGCTGCTCAGCTGTTGCAAAGCATCGGCCATCGACACGTTGTTGAATTGGCCGCTCACGCGCTGGGCGTAGAGAGCCAGAGCAAAGAGGAAAAGCACGACGGAAAAAACTACTCTCTTCATGGCGCATTACTCCACAATAATGGTTTCACCCTTTGTGCTGATGTGCAGACTCTCAAACAGATTGAGCCGCTCTATTTGCCGTTGCAGCGGCTCGGCTGTGGTCCACACAAAGTGGAAGCGCAGCTGGCGCGCCTCGGCGTTGCGGAACTCCACATTGGCACCGTAGTGGGCTGCCATGGCATTGAGAATCTGCTCCAGTGGCGCATTCTCAAACACCACAGGCTTGCTCGTGTCTGTGCTGTCGTTGCTCAGGGTGTCGGCGGGTGCCATTGGTGCCGTCTTTTCGAAGGCGCTCTCTGCTGTTTTGCTGACGGTTGCAGAGTGGTTGGCCCGATTCATCTGTCGCACCACGTGGATGGCGGCAAAGGCCACGCCCGCCGTGAGCAATATGCCCACGAACATAGCTGCCTGGCGGCTCCAAGCACGATGCATCTGGCTGTTTTTGGCCTTTGGTTCGTGAATTCTCGCTTCTTCGCTGGGCTTCATACTGACGGGTGAGTGCTTGGGACGCAGCAGGTCGGCCGTCAGCTTGAGTTCTTCCAAGTACGCCTTGCATTCGTTGCACCCGGCCGCATGCTCTTCGCACAGCTGCTTGGTTTGCGGGTCCACTTCCTTGTCGAAGAGGTCGGCCACTATGTTTCTGAAATCTTTGCAATCCATTTTTCTTCTCCTTTTCAGTGGTTAAACATGCTGAGGGGCGCGCATCCCTCGTCTGATTTTCTCTAGTCCATAGACGAACCTCGACTTAGCCGTTGTGAGTGGCACGTCCAGGATATCGGCAATTTCGGCGAAACTTTTGTCGCCGTAGAATCTGAGTCGGATGACTTCGGCCTGTTCGTAGGGAATGCTGTCCAGCAATTGGCTGATGCGGCTATATTCTTGCTCAAAGTCCTCGTCGTTGGTGTCGGCTGGCTCTGCCAAACTCTCAATCGGCACCGTGGGCATTTTGTTGGCGGTGCGCAGTCGGCTGGTGCACAGGTTGGCCAGCGAGCGGTAGAGATAGGCCGACGGGTTCTTCACGTTGGTTTGATGTTGCCCGTAGTGGCCATTCTGCAGTTCCGTGGAGGAAGTCGTGGGGCTCTGTTGGATGATTTTTGTGAACAAATCTTGCACAGCATCCTCGGCATCCTCGCGGTTTCCCAGCCTATAGCAGGCATACTGCAGCAGTTGTTGCCGCTCTGCAGCCATCAGCCGTTGCCATTCGTCGGTTTTATGGGTGTTGTTGAGTCTAAAAAATCTCATTTCGTTCGGTCCTTTTTACCTATATGACGCAAAAGTAGCGAAAAAGACTTAGAAAAAACCAAATAAATGTGCAAATCAGTAGTTTTTTTCTTGCCCTTTGCGATTGCCATGCAGCGTTTTGTGGTCGCCACACCGCGCTTTACGAACGTGATAGCTGCCTTTACGAATATAAAGCATGGCTTTACGAATAAATTCTCTAGAGAATTTTATCGTAATGCCGAGCGTTATTTCCGTAGTTTTATACTTTATACGAATAATGCCGAGCGTTATTTGCACGAAACCAGGCTCTGTGGCTCCGATTTGTGCACAATATGTTCACAAACCAAATGTTAAATCCAAAAAAACTATGCACAATATGTTCACAAACTGCGAGTGAACATATTGTGCACAGAAAATTGAGAGCCTCTTTGTCTCTTAGTCAAAGACAACTCTCTGTCAAACAAAAAACTGTGCACAATATGTTCACAAACTGCGTGTGAACATATTGTGCACAGAAAAATAGAGCCTCTCTTTGTCTCTTTGTCAAAAATATCTCTCTGTCAAAGAAATCAGAAGAATATACTTGTGATGAGGTAAGCCACAACGGTGGAGGTGAACACGCAGATGAGGCCGGGCATCATGAACGAGTGGTTGAGCAGGTATTTGCCAATCACCGTGGTGCCCGATCGGTCGAAGTTCACTGTGGCGATGTCGCTGGGGTAGTTGGGGATGAAGAAGTAGCCATAAACGCTGGGCAGCACACCGAGCAGCACAGGACCTGCGATGCCGAGCTTGTAGGCCAGCGGCAGCATGGCCACCACCACGGCTCCCTGCGAATTGATGAGCACACTGACGAGGAAGAACACCAGGGCTATGCTCCAGGGATACTGGCGCACCACGTCTTCGAGCATCACCTGCATTTCAGACAGATAGTTGGAGAAATAGGTGTCGGCGAGCCATGCGATACCGTAGATGGCTACGACGGCCACCATGCCCGACTGCCACACAGGGCCAGCTACGGCTTTCTTCGGGGTAGCCTTGCAGAAGATGATCATCAGGGCGGCAGCCGAAATCATGACAATCTGGATGACGAGGTTCATGGCCAGGGGCTTCTTGAACATCTCGGTGATGCCTGCCACTTCGAGCTTAGCCTTGATGAGCTGGTCGGCGGTGATGGTGAGGTCGGGCGACACACTGAGGTCGCCGCCACCCTTCACGGCGCGCAGGGTGTCGTAGGTGGGCAGCAGGTTCTGGAAGATAGCAAACATGACGATGACGCCCAGTGCACCGAGGAAAATAAACACGGCGTTCTTGGCCGACTGCGGAATCTCTTTGTCGAGTGTGGTGGCATTGTTGCCGTAGATGTAAGCACGCTGCTCGGGGTCCTTGAGCTTGGCCTGGAACTTGGGGTCCTTGTCAAGGTCGAGTCCGCGCTTAAACGAAGCTGCTGCGGCAGCCATCAGTCCGCACAGACAGGCAGGAATGCTCACCATGAGCACCTTGGGAATGGTGATGTCGAAACCGTTGGCGTTGGAGATGGTGACAAAGGCCACCACGGCGGCTGCAATGGGCGAGCAGGTGATACCTACCTGCGAAGCGATAGAGGCCACGCCGCAGGGACGCTCAGGACGGATGCCTTTCTTCAGGGCGATGTCGCAGATGATGGGCATGAGCGTATAAACCACGTGACCCGTACCGACGAGCACCGTGAGGAAGAAGGTGCAGAGCGGAGCCAGGAAGGTGATGCGGTCGGGGTGCTTGCGCAGCAGACGCTCAGCAATCTGGATGAGCCAGTCCATACCGCCCGAGGCCTGCATGATGCCTGCGCAGGTAACGGCTGCGATGATGATGTAGATAACATCGGTAGGAGGGGTTCCGGGCTTGAGACCAAAACCGAAAACAAGAATGGCAAGTCCGATGCCGGATATTGCCCCCAAGGCAAGGCTGCCGTAGCGCGAGCCTACCCACAAAGCGCCCAACACAATGAGCAGCTGAATGATCATGAGTACCATAAACGTAAATGTGTTATTAGATTTTTAAGTTATTGTGAAATGTCAGATAAGGTTTTGTTTGGGCAAAGATACAAAAAAAAAATGAAAGTAGTTTTGATTTAAGTCAAAAAAATGATGCTGACGAGCCGTTTTTTCTTTCAAGTGGAGTAAATAATGGCTTTTTTCGTATTAACTTTGCATTATTATTAACGGACTATAGGTAGAAAGTAGTAATATATATTAAGGTAAAAAGATTAGTCTAAGGAAAAATTGGAGAGAATAAACAATGAAAACGGCGGCTGTAGTGACTACAGTCGCCGTTGATGATTTTAGGAACCTACCCCAGCCCTCCCGAAGGGGGAGGTGAGGATTGGGTCAACGGTCTTATTCAGCGGGTTCGAGCTTGATGTAGAACAGGTTGGCCACGGAATCTTTAGTAATATCATAACTTCCTGCATCGATGACGGTTTCCAAAAATCCGTCAGTGCTAATGGCCACCTTGTTGCCGTTGATTAAGATGTTTCGGTTCTTTTCGGACTTGTCGAACACCATGGTGAGTTTCATCTTCTCGGTAGTTGTAAACGAAATGAGTGTTGAACTCTCAATCTTCAGGCAAATACCGTAAGTCTTTCCGTTGTAGGTGACGCTTCCTTTGGAGTTAGAATAAGAACCGGAAACAGAGAAAGCAGTATTAGAGGGCTTCTTGTCTTCAAACGAGCACTCTATGGTTCCGCTGATGGTTTCACCAGGCAACACTTCGTCATCGCCGTCGGCAGGGTCGTCGGTGCCGTCATCGGTGGTGTCACCGTTGTCACCTGTATCGTCGCCCGTACCATCGTCAACACCCTCCTCGCTGCTGGCAGCGTTCACGTCGCCATAGATGGAAACCAGCTTGGTCTTGTAGCTGTTGAGGGCTTGCTTCAGTTGAGGGTTTACATCGTAATCGGTGTCGTCCTTGGCGTTGTCGAATGTCCAGCTGAAGTCACCGTGGTTCAGACGTCCGCAGCCGTAATAGCTGGCCAGAGTTGTGGGAACGTCGGCGGGTTCTTCTGCATCGTAGCTGTACATCTTGTCAGGGTCGGTGTCGAAGTTGTTGTAAGTGTTTCCGCCGTTGAATGAGGTGACGCTGCCGGGCACTTTCTCGCTGATGTCCTCCACCTCGTAGCAGTCGAAATGTTTTTGGGTATCTACGCCGAGGCTCGATGCTGCCACCATGCTGCCTTTTGTCAGGATAGTGCTGGCTTTGTATGGCCAGTAAGAGGTGGTTTGGCCTGTGATAATGTTGTTGTAGGCTTTAATCATTCCGCCTGCTTCTTTGCTGAAAGTGCCATAGTTGGCAGGGTCGTATTTGCTGGAACCGGCATACACGTCGTTGCCCTGCAACGAAATCATCATCGGGAATTTAGTGTTGCGGAAATAGTTGCGCTCAACAAAGATGCTGGAACCTTGAGTGGAGCCGACGCCGTATTTTGACACGCCGTCGTAGTAGTTGTTGTAAATATGGATTGTCTTCACACGGACGCGGGGCATGCGCGAGTCGGCATGGTCGAACCAGTTGTGGTGATAGGTGGCATAGTCGGCAGTGGTCTCGCCTTTGAGTCCGCAGAGCGATGCTTTGCCGCAATCCCAGAAGTGGTTGTTGTCGAAGGTGCAGTAGCGTGTGCCTTTCTTCAGGTCGAGTGTGCCGTCGCCTTTGGCTTGGTCGGCATCGCTGCCAGCATTGCCGTAGAAGAGGTCCATGTTGTGAACCCAGACGCGCACACACTGTGTGAACTCAAAGCAGTCGTCGGCATGGTTCATGATTCCCAGGTTGCGCACCTCGACAGAGCCAGCTCTGTTAAAGCGGAAGCCGATACCGTTCATGGTGGCGTCGTCGCCAATGCCCTCGTAGGTGACGTTCTGCTCGTCGCCGAAAGTGTTGCCTTTCAGGTTCAGGCAGCTCTTGTCTCCCATGAGCTGGACTGCATCTACGCTTTTCACCTTGATTTCACCAATAAAGCGGATGGCGAATGGGCGCGTTTCCTTTCCTTTTTCCATGGCTTTGAGAATGTTGCCCAGACCTGTGAATGTCTGCATGCTTTTGCCAACGTTGACGTCGCACTGAATGGTGTTGAAGTTGCTGTTGGTTATATAAAGCACGACAGCGTTGGCCTTGAGCGTACCGTCGTTGTTGTAGGCTCCCACACCGGCACCGCGGCCAAAGAAAGCATAACCCTCGCGCTTATAGTTGACCACTTCGATGTTGCTCACTTCACTGGCGTTGTTGGTCAGTTCGCTGTTGTCCTTCACGGGCACCACTTTCAGACTGTATGAGTCGGCCATGAGTCCCACCACGTCGGCACGTCCGTAGGTGCCGTAGTTGCGCACCAGCTGCTGGTCAATCTTGGTCCAGTCGCTGTATTTTCCACCTTTTATATATACATTGTAGCTGGTGGCTCCTTCAAAGGGCTTCCACTTGGCGTAAAGAGACTCAAACCAGCCCTTCGACTCAGTGATTTCCACACCGCCGTTGTTGATGTCGCCCTCTTCGCCCTGCTCAGCAGCCTTGCTGAAGGCAATGGTCTTTACCGAGCCGTTGAACACGTCCTGCGCGTCGGCCAGGGTGTTGACGGTCACCTTGTTGGTCTGGTCTTCGATATCGATGCTGGCCAGCTCATCGGTGTTGTAGTATTTCACGTCGTTCGACTGCAGGGTGAGAATAGCCTGGTTCTGGTTCAGGTTCATGGGCACGTTGTTGCTCACCTCGTCTTCGTTGCCTGTCTCAGTGCCCGTTTCCGAACCACCCTCGGGTGCCTCGGACACGCTGATGCTGAAGATGTTTATCGACCCGCCAGAGCAAGCCATCGTCACGTCGCCGTCCTGAGTTACAGTAGCTGTTCCGGGTTGCGTGGTGTTCTTGTCGGCAGCAGCCAGTCCGCTCACATTGCTCAGGTTGGTAAGCACGTCGAGCGTGACAGGAGTATCGCCCGTTGAGGCGCAGCTCACGGTCACCTTCTGCCCTTTCTTCAGGGCGGGGATGGTAATGACCACGTTACTTCCGGCCAGCTGTACGCGTTTGGCTACGTCGATACGGATTTTCTTCTCGGCAGCCTTGAACTTCAGGCCTTTGGTCAGCTGCAGCTCAGTGTTGCCAGCCTTGAGCACGCCGTCGATAGCCTTTTTGCTCTCAAATCGGTTCTTATCCTCAACATAGCTCCACTCGGTGGTAGCTGCCTTGAGGGCTGACACGTCGGAGCTGATTTCCTGTGTGAAATCCCATGTCTGTTGTGCTTTGGCACCTACGACGGCCATCAGCACTGCAAAAAGTACGAAATATCTCTTCATGACAGTCGCCTCCTATTTCTTAATGAGTTTCACGGTTTGTTTTCCTTTTTTTACCAGATAGATGCCTTTCTGGAGCACGTCGAGCTGGGCGGCGGTGGCCGTCTTGTAGGTGGCTACGAGCTTGCCCGTCATGTCGAACACCTGCACGGGAGCCTCGCTGTTGTCGCGGTTGAGGGAGCGCACGGCACTGGCCGTCGAGAATTCAATCTTCACCGATGCCAGGTCGTCGGTCTGCTCGGTGGTGCCGTCGGTGAAGTGCAGCACGATGGCGCCGCCCTCAAAGGTGATTTGCTGAACGGTCTTTTCGATGGTAGTTCCGCCCACAGTTACGGTCTGCGTGTCGTCGGCCCAAGCAGTGACTGAAAGGGCTGCGATGCAGACAATTAAAAGTAATTTTTTTGTCATCTTGTTGTTGTAATTGTTATTGATTGTTTTAGTTGTATCTTTTTCGTTTGCAAATATACTTCATTTACAGCGATTTTAGTTCTATTTAGTGGGTAAAAACGACGAAAACGTTTGCAAAAGTGTCAGACTTACATTAAGACTTTTCTTTGTGTTTTTTTCCTGAAATTTCCAGTATCTGGCCCCACGAATGATGTTCTTTTAATTCCCGAAGCCGTAAGAGTGGCGGTCTTCTGAGAAACTTCTGAGAGACTTCTGAGAAACTTCTGAGAGGCTTCTGAGAAACGCACTTGCAGCAAAATGTACTTGAAAAATTTGCACATTTTGTTTGTTTTTGTTTTCTCATTTTCAGGGTAGTTCTTACGGATTTCCTTAAAAAATATGTTAAAACCGTGAAAACTCGTAAAAAGCGTTAAATTATTAACTAAATGCTTGATTTTTTGAGCATTAAATATTATATTTGCATTTGTCCGATATAATTTGTTATTAACGTAGTTATATAATTTTCAGGTATGGCAAAATATAACATTACGGAAAAGCGGGATAAGGATGCCGCTTACCGCAGTCTGGTGAATCCGATGCTAATGGACGAGTTGAAAGAGAAAATCCTTGACATCATTCTGTTTCAGAAGAAATACAAGGACAAGGATTTCTCTGCCAAAAAGCTGGCAGCAGAGCTGAACACCAACACTCGTTACATTTCGGCGGTGGTGAATGTGAGGTTTCACATGAACTACACGTCGTTGGTGAACAAATACCGTATTGAGGAGGCCATGGCCTTGCTCGTTGACCGGCGGTACAAGGATTACAACATGGAGGACATCAGTACGATGGTGGGCTTTGCCAACAGACAGTCGTTCTATGCCTCGTTTTTCAAAATCAATGGCATTACGCCGCGCGAGTACAGGCTGCAGCACATGATAGCCCTGCCGCCCGAGAAGGCAAAAGTTCCAAAGAAGCGCGGACGCAAGCCTAAAAACAAAACACAGAGCAAAAGCAATGACGCAGCATGATTTCAACTTTGCCGACGAGCGGTTTGCCGACATTCAGATGTTGCGCTACCGTCTCAACGGCTTTGACAGTCTGACCCTGCAACAGAAAAAACTGGTTTATTGCTTGGCTGAGGCAACGCTTTGGGGCCGCGACATCACTTTCGACCAGTTTGGAAAATACAACCTCCGCATCCGCAAGATGCTCGAGGTTGTATTTAGTTGTTATGCGGGTCAGCGCGAGAGCAGTGAGTTTCAGGCACTGGTGGTTTATCTCAAGCGAGTGTGGTTCTCGAGTGGCATACACCATCACTATGGATGCGACAAATTTGTGCCCGAATTCAGTCAGCAGTTTCTGCGCGACGCTCTTCACAGCGTAGATGCCATGCTGCTTCCGCTCGGCGGGCAGACCGTTGACGAAATGTGCGACGAGTTGTTTCCCGTCATCTTCAGTCCCGACGTGATGGCCAAGCGTGTGAATCAGGCCGATGGCGACGACCTGGTCAGAACATCGGCCTGCAATTTCTACGAAGACGTAAGCCAGGAGGAGGTGGAGCAGTTTTATGCTGCCAAAAAAGACGCGGCAGACACGTGTCCACCGTCCTACGGACTGAATTCTACACTCCGCAAACACGAGGGCAGGGTAGAAGAGGTGGTGTGGAGCGAGCAGGGGCGCTATGGCGCGGCCATCAAACATATAGTGGAGTGGCTGGAAAAAGCCATTCAGTATGCCGAAAACCAGCAGCAGGAGAAAGTAATCAGGCTCCTTGTAAAATACTATAAAACAGGCGATTTGCATGTGTTTGATGAATATTCTATTGAATGGGTCGCAGAGCAGCAAGGACGCGTGGATTTTGTCAATGGCTTCATCGAGGTATATGGCGACCCGCTCGGACTGAAAGGCTCGTGGGAAGGCATTGTGGAATACAAAGACCTGGAAGCCACACGCCGTACACAAACCATCAGCCAGCAGGCACAATGGTTTGAGGACCATTCGCCCGTTGACCCGCGTTTCCGTAAGAAGCAGGTGACGGGCGTTACGGCCAATGTGGTGTGTGCTGCCATGCTGGGGGGCGACGAGTATCCCGCTTCGGCCATCGGCATCAACCTGCCCAACGCCGACTGGATTCGTGCGCGCTTTGGCAGCAAGAGTGTAACCATTGGCAATCTGACCGAGGCCTACAATCAGGCCGCACGAGGCAGCGGCATGCGCGAGGAGTTTGTTGACGACGCGCAAACCATTGCGCTCATCAACCAATACGGCGACTTGTGCGACGACCTGCACACCGACCTGCATGAGTGTCTGGGCCACGGCAGCGGACAATTGCTTCCGGGGGTGAAGCTCGAAGCCCTGAAAGCCTACGGCAGCACCATCGAGGAGGCGCGTGCCGACCTGTTTGCCCTCTACTACATGGCCGACCCGAAACTCGTGGAGCTGGGGTTGCTGCCCGACGGCGAGGCATACAAATCGCAGTATTACACCTACATGATGAACGGGCTCCTGACACAGCTTACACGCATTAAGCCCGGCCATCAGATAGAAGAGGCTCACATGCGCAACCGCGCTCTCATTGCCCGCTGGTGCCACGCCCACGGAGAGGCCATGCAAATATACCAGCGCGAGGGCAGAACCTACCTGCGCATCAACGACTACAGCCAGCTGCGCACCCTCATAGCACAACTGCTGGCCGAGGTGCAGCGCATCAAAAGTGAGGGCGACTACGAGGCAGCACGCCAACTGGTGGAAAACTACGGCGTGCGGGTGGATGCCGCATTGCATCAGGAGATACTGCAACGATACGAGCGGCTGAATCTGGCTCCTTACAAAGGATTTATCAATCCCGTCATGACGCTGGTGCGCGACGGCGAGGGGCAAGTCGTTGATGTGGCTCTTGACTACAGCGAAGGCTACGCCGAACAGATGATGCGCTACAGCCGCGATTATTCTGTGTACTATCAATAGGCCATTTGCTATCAACAGACAAGAAGAAGAGATGGATACAAACGAGAAACTGAAACAGATAAAGCGCTCGTTTCGTTTGCGAATGAATGGAGTAGCTGCGCAGTCGATGCGCCAGAAAGGGCTCGACTATCACATTAATTGGGGATTGTCGCTGGCTGACATTCAGGAACTTGCCGCCGAATACGGCAAGGACTACGACTTGGCTATAGAACTGTGGAAGGAGAACATACGCGAGTGCAAAATCATGGCTGCCATCATCATGCCACCCGAGCGCATGCTGCCCGAGATAGTAGATGTATGGATGGAGCAGACCCACTCGCAGGAACTGGCCGAGCAGACCGTTTTCCACCTCTACCAGCATTTGGATTATGCGCCTGTGCTGGCCTTCGAGTGGCTGGCCTCCGAAAACGAGCTCTTTCAGATAGCAGGTTTCCATTTGCTCTCACGGTTGTTTAGCCGTGGGCAGCAGCCCGACGACAGGGGCATCAACGAATTCATCGACCAAGCCATTGCCGCACTTCAAAGCGACAATCTTTCGGTGCGCCATGCCGCCCTTTCGTGTGTGCGCCGCTTTGCCGATATGGACGAAAACTACGAGCGGATAGCCCGTGGCGCAATGAAAAGTGCACATTTAGATTTTTTTTAGGAGAATAATGAGGAGAATGTCGGCAAATAGTTGTACTTTTGTGCGATAATTACAGACAGGAGCCTGATGAACGAAAAAGTGAAATCGACTGTTGAGCAGATTCTCACCTCCTATTTGGAGACCAATGGGCTGCGCAAGACGCCTGAGCGCTTTGCCATTCTCGATGCCGTTTACAGCCAGAGTGGCCAGTTCACCATCGAGCAGGTTGACAAGTTGCTGTTGAAGCGCAATTTCCGCGTCAGTCGGGCCACACTCTATAATTCCATGCGCCTGTTTCTTGCTCTGAGGCTTGTGGTGCGTCACAGATTGGCAGGAGGTACGTTCTATGAAGCGTGTTATGCCTCCAACAGCCATTGCTACCAGATATGCACGCTGTGTGGTAAAACTACCATCGTGCGTTCGGGCGAAATCAATGAGGCTGTAGAGCAGACGCGGCTGCGGCGTTTTCACAAGGATTATTACACCATGTATATTTACGGTGTATGCAGCACCTGCCTCGCCAAGCAGACCAGAATGCGGCGAAAGAACCAAAAGAAGGAGTGAAGCAAGGAGTTCAAGGAGTTCAAGGAGTTGCAAGACAAATGCAGGGAGTTCAAGAATTCAAGATTTTCAACTAGGAAATAAAATTTATATATATTAACTGAAAGAATGAATACAGGTAAAGTTGATGTCCTGCTCGGATTGCAGTGGGGCGACGAAGGTAAAGGAAAGGTTGTTGACGTGTTGACACCCGGCTACGATGTCATTGCCCGTTTCCAGGGTGGTCCCAACGCTGGTCACACGCTGGAGTTCGAGGGCGAGAAATATGTGTTGCGCAGCATTCCCTCGGGCATATTCCAGGGCGGCAAAGTGAATATCATCGGCAATGGTGTGGTGCTTGCCCCCGATTTGTTTATGGACGAGGCCAAAGACTTGGAAAAGAGCGGCCACGAACTGAAAAACCGGCTTCACATCTCGCGCAAGGCGCATCTCATCATGCCCACACACCGTCTGCTCGACGCTGCCTACGAGGCTGCCAAGGGCAAGAGCAAGGTGGGCACCACCGGCAAGGGCATAGGCCCCACCTACACCGACAAAGTGTCGCGCACAGGTCTGCGCGTGGGTGATATTTTCGATAACTTCCAAGAAAAGTATGCCGCCCACAAGGCCCGTCACGAGGCCGTGCTGCGCTCGCTAAACTTCACCGATTATGACATCGCCGAGGTGGAGCGCAAGTGGATGGAAGGCATTGAGTATATGAAGCAGTTCCAGATTGTTGATTCCGAACACGAAATCAATGCCATGCTGCGAAGCGGTAAGAGTGTGCTCTGCGAAGGAGCTCAGGGCACCATGCTCGATGTAGATTTCGGCAGCTATCCGTTTGTCACATCCTCCAACACCATCTGTGCCGGAGCCTGCACGGGTCTGGGCATTGGTCCCAACAAGATTGGCGAGGTGTATGGCATCATGAAAGCCTACTGCACCCGCGTCGGAGCAGGCCCGTTCCCCACAGAGCTGTTCGATGCCACGGGCGACCGTATCCGCGCCCTGGGCCATGAGTACGGAGCCGTTACGGGCCGCGAGCGCCGTTGCGGATGGATCGACCTGGTGGCCCTGCGCTACGCCATCATGGTGAACGGCGTTACGCAACTCATCATGATGAAAAGCGACGTGCTCGACGATTTCGACACCATCAAGGCTTGCGTAGCCTACAAGCAGAACGGCCAGCTCATCGACTATTTCCCCTACAGCATCGACCAGGGCATAGAGCCTGTCTATGAAGAGCTGCCGGGATGGAAAACCGACATGACCCGCTTCACCAGCGAGGAGCAGTTCCCCCAGGCGTTCTGCAACTACATCAGTTTCCTGGAGCAGCAGCTTGAGACACCCATCCGTATCATCAGCATTGGCCCCGACCGTGCGCAAACCATCGTCAGAAAGTAACTTACCGTCATGGCACAGAAACCCAGCATACCCAAGGGAACGCGCGACTTCTCGCCCATAGAGATGGCCAAGCGCAACTACATCTTCGACACCATCAAAGAAGTGTATGCCCTCTACGGATTCCAGCAGATTGAAACGCCCGCCATGGAGAGCCTGCAAACCCTCATGGGAAAATATGGCGAGGAGGGCGACAAACTGCTTTTCAAGATTCTCAACAGCGGCGACTATCTCAACAAGATTTCCGACGAGGAACTGCAGGAGCGCAATGTGCTCCGGCTGGCTGCCCGTCTGTGCGAGAAAGGGCTGCGCTACGACCTTACGGTGCCCTTCGCCCGCTATGTGGTGATGCACCGCGACGAACTGCAGCTGCCCTTCAAACGCTACCAGATGCAGCCCGTGTGGCGCGCCGACCGTCCGCAGAAAGGCCGCTACCGCGAGTTCTACCAGTTCGACGGCGACGTGGTGGGCAGCGACTCGCTGCTCAACGAGGTAGAGCTGATGCAGATTGTCGATACCGTGTTCACGCGCTTCGGAGTGCGTGTGCAGATAAAAATCAACAACCGCAAGATACTCAGTGGCATCGCAGAGGTCATTGGAGCTGCCGACAAGATAGTTGATATCACCGTAGCCATCGACAAACTCGACAAAATCGGCATCGACAATGTCAACCAGGAACTCAAGGCCGACGGACTCACCCTCGAGCAGATAGAGCGCTTGCAGCCCATCATCATGCTCGAAGGCACCAACGACGAGAAACTCAATACCATTGCCGAGGTGTTGCAGCAGTCAGAAACCGGACTGAAAGGCGTTGAGGAAACACGGTTCATCCTGAACACGTTGCAGACCATCGGACTGAACAACCCAATTCAGCTCGACCTCACCCTGGCCCGAGGATTGAACTATTACACTGGCGCCATCTTCGAGGTGAAGGCACTCGATGTGCAGATTGGCAGCATTACCGGCGGAGGCCGCTACGACAACCTCACGGGCATCTTCGGCATGCCAGGCCTGAGCGGAGTGGGCATCTCGTTTGGCGTGGACCGCATCTTCGACGTGCTCAACGCCCTCGATGCCTATCCCACCGACGCCGTCAATACCACCCAGCTGCTCTTCATCAACTTCGGCCATCAGGAAACAGCCTACTGTCTGCCCGTGGTGGCACAGGCGCGCCAGGCCGGCATACGCACAGAAATCTATCCCGATGCCGCCAAAATGAAGAAGCAGATGAGCTACGCCAATGCCAAGCAAGTGCCCTTCGTGGCGCTGGCAGGCGAGAACGAGATGGCTCAGCAGAAGTTCACGCTGAAGAACATGGCTACGGGCGAGCAGCAGCTTCTCGGTGCCGACGAACTGGTGGCTGCTGTCTGCGCAAGCGCGAGTAAATAAGCGACATACAAGTGAGTGATAAATATATTCTTTAACCTTAAAAACAAACAGAAACATTATGAAGAAAAAGTTTATTTGTGCCGTTTGTGGATACATCTATGAAGGCACTGAGGCACCCGAGAAATGCCCCATCTGCAAGGCTCCTGCCAGCAAGTTTAGCGAACTGAAAGAAGACGGCGAGACCACCTACGCCACCGTACACCGCATTGGCGACGGCAAGCCCGACGGCGTAAGCGAGGAAATGATTCAGGACCTGCGCAACCACTTCAATGGTGAGTGCGGCGAGGTAGGTATGTATCTGGCCATGGCCCGTCAGGCCGACCGCGAGGGCTATCCCGAAATTGCAGAGGCTTTCAAGCGCTATGCTTTCGAAGAGGCCGACCACGCCAGCCGCTTTGCCGAGCTGCTCGGCGAGTGCGTTTGGGACACCAAGACCAACCTCGAGAAGCGTGCTGCCGCTGAGGCCGGAGCCTGCGAGGACAAGTTCCGTATTGCCAAGAACGCCAAGGCTGCCGGATTCGATGCTATCCACGACACCGTTCACGAAATGGCCAAGGACGAGGCTCGCCACGGTGCTGGCTTTGCCGGACTGCTGAAGCGCTATTTCGGGAAATAACACTCGTTACTATCCAGCTAGGCAAGAGTTTGGCTGAAGAGGAAGACTAACGGAAATAAAACATGAGGGTGTGTCAAAAAAATTGGCACACCCTCATGTTATTTACGTAGAAATGTTAAAATTGCGTAAATTCAGGGGCTAAAATGTGAGAATGTGAGAATGTGAGAATGTGAGAAAGTGAGTTTTGAGCTGCGCTCATTTTCTCCTGTCTATTTTCTGTTTATTTGAGTGCGTACAAACATTGTCGGAGCAGACTTTTTCATCTTTCGACGCAAAATTTTCATCTTTCGGCGCAAAATTTTCATCTTTCGGCGCGCCTATTTTTACCTTCCAGCGCATATCATTTACCTCCCCCGATGCGCCAGCCGCTCCCCTCCCATGTAGGGGAGGGGTTAGGGGTGGGGTCTGTAACTCTCACGCAGAGGAGGCCCACCCCGGCTATTGTTACGTAAAACACACATTCTCACATTCTCACATTCTCACATTTTAGCCCCTGAATTAACGCAATTTTAACATTTCTACGTAAATAACAATCCCGGACCGATACATTTACAGGATGTTGAATGTGTCGGTCCGGGAGGTTTGTTGGGGAGGATGGTGGATAGCTTTGAGTGGGAGCGGCGGCGACTTTTCTTGTTGGCTAGAACCTGTAGCCAATGGAGGCGCTGAAATTCCAGAATGTCAGGTCGCTGTCGACGGGCTTGTGCTTGTATCCATAGCGGTTGAACTGGGCGTTGGCCACTCCAAACCATGGGTCGAGATTATAGACCACGGCCAGCCGGGCTGTAAAATTGACGGCCAGCCGGCTGTGAATGGTTTCGGTGCCTTTCTCCTTTATTGCTGCGTTTTCTATATCTGATTCGAAGTCGTAGTCGTAGAGCCACGTTTTAACACGGTTGTAAACGCTCAGCATGGGGGCTGCCATGGCATTGACCAGCAGGCGGCCTTGCTTGAGGCGGGGTTTTGAGGAGACGCGGTTGGGCCAGGGTACCCAGTTGTAGGCGTATCCTGCTCCGATGCAGGCTTGCGAGAACTTGAATTTTCCGACGTCGTTCATCAATGTAAGAAACAGGGCGTTCTTGTTGGAAGCGTAATCCACTTCGCCTTGAAACCACGAGAGGGCAATGAGTGGGGAGCCTGCGGAGCGCAGCTGAATGACGCTCTGGTCGTAGGAGGCGGTGTTGGAGTAGTGCTTGCCGTTGAGCTCGTAGTAGGCATCTACGAGTACGGTTTTGATGCTCATGGGGTCGTCGAGGGTTATGTCGCCCAGATAGGGTTCTGCCTCCTTGTTGTCGAAATCGGTGAGTTTAACGGAGGCCTCGGTGTTTTTGAAACGGTTGATTTTGAGGCTCAGCCCGTATTGGCTTCCTCCAAGACTGAGTGAGAATCCTTTCTCGCTTCGTTTGTTGGGACGCGGGTTGTAGCTGAATCCTATGCCATAGCCGCGATAGCCTACCCAAACCCCATACAGGTTGCTGAATCCGGTCTTGATGGAGGGTTCCCAGTCGAAACTAAATACGTTATCGTCGGAGAAGAGGTGGGAGTTCATGTGTATGGTGGCATAGTCGGAGAATCCTCTTACCATGAATTGCCAGGGTTTTTCGGGCACTCCGATATAGGTGGTGTCGATGCCTTTGACGGTGCTCTTATCGATGAATGCTCCCACTTTATGGAGGAATCCTCCTATGCCGCTGGCTGCCTTCAGGGGCATGCAGAGGCACAGGCTCAACAAGAGCATGGCGGAGTATTTGTTGTAGTTGGTGGTATTTAGTTTCATAGTGTGTGTGTTAGTAACCCGGGTTTTGCTTCAGGTTTTTGTTCATGCTGAGGGTTTTGCTGGGAATGGGGAACACGATGGTGAAGCGACTTTCCTCGTTGTGCTGAGGTTCACGGATGTCGTACTCCTTGTGGAAGGTGTCGAAGCGTATCATGTCTTGTCGGCGCCAGCCTTCCCAGCACAGTTCCATGAGCCTTTCGTCGAGCAGGTTTTTGAGGGTGGCCTCGCGGGGCTCCATGGATGCCCTTGCCCGCACCTGATTGAGGTATTTGTCGCCGTTGCCTCCGTTGCGCACCATGGCCTCGGCGCGCATGAGCAGCACGTCGGCATAGCGGAAGAGCACGATGTCGTTGTCTTGCAGTTTGCCGTCGTCGTAGGCCGTTTCGTCAATTTCGTATTTGTGCATGCGGGCGCCGGCGGTTTTCTCGAACAGGGTGCCCGAAATGTCGAAATTGATGACGGCGAGAGGGCGATAGACCAGAGGGTCGCCGTTGTCGGTGGTGATGGTGTGGCCATCGACCTTCACCGTGTCGCTGAAGAAGTTGAGGGCGTAGCGGGTGTCCACGTTTGGAGTGCCATATCCATAGGTTTTTACGGTGGTGAGGGTGGCGCAGGGGCCATTCTCTGAGCCTAGTCCGTAAGCACTTCCCTGGTCGAAGTGGCGCGAGCGGAAAAGGTAGATGAAGCGGTTGGTGTAGAGCGTCTTGTCCATGGGAATGGTGAAGATGTTCTCTACCGAACTGCTGTTGTGCACCTTAAAGTTGTTCTCGTATCGGCTTTCCAGTCTGTAGCCGCACTTTTCTATTTTTTCGCAGTAGGCTTCTGTGGTCTGCCATGCGTTCAGGCGCGCGCCATCGACGGTGAAGAAGATGTTTTTTCCGTCGGGGCGAAGGCCGTCGGTCCAGTTGTCGTCGGTGTAGATTTCTGCGTTGAGGGCGAGCTTGGCCAAGAGGAAATAGGCCACGGGGCGTGTCATGCGTCCATAATAGTCGCCTTTGATGTTGCTGTGCTCGTTGGCAAGCAATTGCTCGACGTCCTGCAGTTCTTTGAAGGTGAATTTGAACACCTCGCTGCGGCGGCTTTGGGCTACCTCGTCGATGGAGGTCTCGGCAGAGGTGACCAGCGGAACGTTGCCGAAGAGGTCGAGCAGGTAATAGTAGTACATGGCCCGCAAGGCTCTTACCTCTGCCCGGCAGGTGGCGAGCTGTTGGGTGGTGAGCAGATGGCTGTTGTCGGTGAGCCGCTGCAGCGAGCGGTTGCAGAGCACAATGACCTGATAGAGATAGTTCCACGTTTTGAGCAGGGTGGCATCGGAGGCTGTCCAGGTGTGCATGTAAAGGTTTTCCCAGAATCCTCCGTCGTACCAGTCGGCGCTGCGTATGGGGATGATGATTTCGTCGGTGGTAATTTCGTTGTAGTCGTAAACGCCGCGGGCTGTGCCTTGCAGCCCCTGGCTTTCAGAGTTACCGCCAATGTAATAATAGAGGGTGGCCACGGTGTTCTGAACGAGTGCGTGGGAGGTGGAGAAGAGCTCGTCCTCGGAAATCTGGTCTTTGGGATTTTCGTCGAGACAGCTTTGCAGACATGTGGTGGTAAGCATGAGTGCGACGAAATATAGATATTTTTTCATGCGCATATTCTTCTATTTATATAATGTGTGTTGACTGTATTGATGGGGTTCGGGTTCTCACATGGGGGTGAATGTTTCTTTTTTTAGAATTGTATGCTTAGTCCGATGGCGTAAGAGCGGTAGCACGGATAAGAGCGTTTGTCGTCGATGCCGAGTGTGTTGTTCACCACGAAACTGTTGATCATGGGCGTGAGTCCGCTGTAGCCGGTAATCGTACAGATGTTGTTGACACTCAGCGACAAACGCAGCGCATTGATGTGGCGGCTGTTGCGCAGCGGCACGTTCCACCCCAGGGTGAGATAGTCGAAGTTGAGGTAGTCGCCTTTCTCCAGCCAGTAGTCGGTGGCGGTCTGGTCGTTGATGTTAAGGCTGGGAGCCTCGGGCAGCACGTTGTAGTCGGGGAACGAGCCCATGTTCATATAGGTGAGGCTGGTGCCGTTGTAGATTTTATGTCCGAAGGCTCCGTTCATCTGCAGGCTTACGTCAAAGTCTTTGTAGCGGAAACTGATGTTCGAGCCGAGGGTCATCTTGGGCGTGGCCTGTCCGGCAATGTATCGGTCGCCGCCGTCCTCGATGTTCACGATGCCGTTGTGGTCGAGGTCTTCAATGTCATAGTAGTAGCTTCCGTCGAAGTCTTTTTCCAACCCTGTGCAGTGGGGCAGGTAAAACACACCCAGGGGCTGGCCCACAATCTGATAGATGATGTTGTTGTTTCCGCCGTGGAATCCGGCTCCGTTGAGCTCGCCGATGGGGGTAATGTCTGAGGCGGTCATGTAAGTGCCGTTGTAGTTGCCACTGAGCGAGACGAGCTTGTTCTTCTGGAACGAAAGGTTGATGTTGAAGTTCAGCTCCATGTCGCGTTTCAGTATGGGAGTGATGCCAAGGCCTATCTCCAGTCCCTGGTTGGTCATTGAGCCGAGGTTGGCCAGCAGCTTGTCGTAGGCAAAGGGAGGTACGCTCACGTCGTAGAGATAGAGCATGTCGCGCGTCTTGGTGTAGTAGTATTCGGCAGTAAGCACCATGCGGTTGTTCCAGAATCCCATGTCGGCACCAATGTTGTTAGAGCTTTTTGTCTCCCATTTCAGGTCGGGGTTGGCATTGCGCACAATGCCCATGGTGACGATAGGCGTTCCTTCCCATAGCAGCATACCGGCGGGCTTGAGCATCTCGAGCGAGTTGTAGGCGCTGATGCCGCCCAGATTGCCCGACAGACCGTAGCCGGCACGGAGCTTGAACATGGTGAGGAATTTACGGAGTTCGGAATCGGGGCCAAGGTTAAAGGTCTTAAGCACGTCCCATGTGGCTGAGAGCGATGGGAAATAGCCCCATCGGTTGTTTTCTCCTACCACTGAACTGCCGTCTGCACGCACGTTGAAAGTAAGTGTGTAGGTGTCTTTGTAGTTGTACTCGAAACCTATTAGCCCTGATGCGAGTGTTGAGTTTTCATATCCGCTGCCTGTTCCGCCATAGGGACGGAGGCTGCCGGCTCCCATGTTGTCGTAGCCAAAACTGTTGGTGCTGAATCCCTTCACCGTTGTGAAGAATCCGCGCTGCTCATTGTTTTGGTATTCGCCCAGCATGACGGCTTTCAAACCGTGGTCGCCCCATTGGTGGGTGTACATCAGCAGAGCGTTGACCAGCCAGTTCTCGGTTTTTTTCTCGCCTCTGTAGGCTTGGCCTTGTGCCCAGGTGAACGTGGGGAAATACTCCATGTCCTCGTTGCTGTTGTACGAGTAACTGCCAAAGGTTATCAGCTGCCACGAAGGAGCCAGATAGTAGGTCATGGTGATGTGCGAGTTGAAGTTCAGCGATTTGTCGTGTTCTTGCTGCTCGAGTAGCGCTATCGGATTACCTATTTGGCTGGCGGTGGAGTTTTTGTCCCATCCGCCGTTGGCATTGGGGCCGTTGGGGTAGGTGGGGTTTTGCGATGCGGCAGAGTAGAATGTTTTCTGAGCGTCGAAGATGCCCTTGTTCATCTGCGAGCTGCCGAACACACCCAGGTCTATCTTGAGTATGTCGTCGAAGGCTTTCTGGTGCAAATCTACTTTGGCTATGAAATTGCGGTTGCCGCGGTCCTTGATGACCATCTGGTGGTCCATGAATCCCAGCGATGCGCGGTAGTTGCTCTCCTCGGTTCCGCCGCTGAAGGCCACATGGTGGTTTTGCACCAGACCGGTGCGGGTTAGTGCGGAGGGGAAATCGGTGTCAAAGCCGCCGTCGTTGTAGTACATGTGCAGCTGCTGAGCGGTTTGCAGATAGGCATCGCGCCTCATCATCTTGATGTTCTTGTAAGTGCTTTCAAATCCCACATTTCCGTCGTATGAGATGTGAAACTGTCCGCCGTGGCCTTTTTTGGTTGTCACTTGTATGACACCGCTGGCGCCACGGCTTCCGTAAGGGGCCGTTTCGGCAGCATTCTTCAGAATGTTGAAACTCTCAATGTCGGCGGGATAGATGCTCGAAAGGGTGGCCAGGTCGCTGTTCACACCGTCGATGACCACCAGCGGGTCGTTGCCGCCCGTGAGCGATGTGGTTCCTCTCACGCGCACCGAGCTGAGCATGGCCATCCGGTCGGCTCCGCTCGACGAGATGTTCACACCGGCGGCCTGACCGTTGAGTGCGTCGAGCGAATTGGTCATCAGTCCCTTGTTCATTCGTTCTTCTGTCACTTTGTCTGTTGACCCCGTGAACATGATTTTTCGAATGCTGACCGAATCTTCTATTTGTGTGTCAAGAGCATTCTGGGCATATACATTGTTAGCAAGCAACAAAGCTGTTACCAGCACTGCGAATTGTTTTTTCATCAGTTTATTGGTCATGGTTATTAGTTAAGCATTTGCAAAAATAAAAAAAATGAAACAAACAACCAAATTTTTTCAACCTCATATTTCCTTAATAGGGAAATAATATATAATTTTGCACTTCAATTATTGTCTCTGTCAGAGGAAGAGAAAGAAACGTGTTGAGAAGAGGCTTCATGCTTTTCCCCTCTGGGCGAGAATCATTAAAATGTAAGATTATGAGATCAAGAACAGCAAACTGGTTTGAAACCAAAGTGAAGTACGAGAAAACAATGGAAGACGGCATGCAGAAGAAAGTGAGCGAAGCCTATGTGGTGGATGCACTTAGTTTCACAGAGGCCGAGCAGCGCATCACCGAAGAAATGTCGAGCTACATCAGCGGAGAGTTTGAGGTGAGCGACATCAAAAAAGCTGCCTACCATGAGATATTCTTCAGCGACGACACCTCTGCCGACCGTTGGTACAAGGCAAAACTACAGTTTATTACCATCGATGAGAAAACTGAGAAGGAGAAACGTTCCAATGTCAACTATTTGGTGCAGGCATCCACACTTAGGGGAGCGGTGAAGAACATCGACGAGGTGATGGGCACCACCATCATCGACTATGCCATCGCTTCGGTTGCCGAAACACAAATCATGGATGTGTTTGAGTATGCCATGCCTGCGAAAAAGCAAACCGAAAATAAACCTGAGTACGAGGAGTAGAGGGCTATGTACGACGTGCAATCTCATCTTCGCGAAGTGCTTTCCACGCTGCCACAGGGTGTCCGCCTTGTAGCAGTCAGCAAGTTTCATCCCAAAGAATACATTCAGGCTGCCTACGACTGTGGTCAGCGCATCTTCGGCGAGAGCCATGAGCAGGAAATCAGACTCAAGCACCAGCAGTTGCCCGACGACATCGAGTGGCATTTCATTGGCCATCTGCAAACCAACAAGGTGAAATATATTGTTCCTTATATCCACACCATCGAGGCTGTCGATTCGCTCAAACTGCTTCGTGAGATAGAGAAACAAGCAGCTCGCTGCAACCGCCGTATCCGTGTGCTGCTCGAGCTGCACATTGCCGAAGAGGCCACCAAGTACGGTCTGACACCCGATGCCTGCCGCCAGTTGCTCGACGGCGGAGAATGGCGCCAAATGGAGCATGTGCAGATTTGCGGCCTGATGATGATGGCTAGCTTCACCGACAAGCAGGAACAGCTTGTCAGCGAGTTTAGTCAGGCGCAAGAATTCTTCAACGAGGCAAAAGCCCGCTGGTTTGCCGACGACCCCGCCTTCTGTGAGCGCAGCTGGGGCATGAGCGACGATTATCCCATAGCCATCCAGCACGGCTCCACCATGGTGCGTGTCGGCACCGCCATCTTCGGACCAAGAGTTTATTGAGTTAGGAGTTAAGAGTTAGGAGTTTATTGAGTTAGGAGTTAGGAATTAGGAATTAGGAGTTAGGAGTTAGGAGTTGATTCTCGCTAACTCCTTTTTTGTGTCATCTCCACGTCCTTGTACAATGGAAACTCCTAACTTCTAACTCCTAATTCTTAACTCCTAACTCCTAACTCCTAACTCCTAATTCCTCTTAGAATTCCACCAACACGCGGGCATTGATTTGCCGGCCGGTGAGGTAGTTAGGCACAGCATACTGCTGGCTGGTGACATCGGTAATCCAGTAGTAAGAGTTGACGTTGTTGATGCCCAGCAAGTTCAGACAGTCAACGCCTAGCCAGATGTTGCGCAGGAATGTGTTGTGCTCGTGGTGCTCGTTGCTCAGTGCGCGGTAGCTCATGCCAATGTCGGCGCGTTTGTAGGCTGGCGCACGGAAACTCTGCATTTCCAGTTCGCGGTGGGGCGGGCCGAAAGGCAGTCCGTCGGCATAGGCCAGTTTGAGTGACATTTTCCAGCGCTCGGTGCCGGGGAAATAGTCGGTGAAGAACAAGTTCAGACCGATGCGCTGGTCGGTGGGCAGCGGCATGGAGCGCCCGTTGAGTTTCATGCGGGTGTTCATCAGCGAAAGACTGATCCACGAGTCGGTGCCGGGCACGAACTCGCCGTAGAGTTTCAGGTCCAGTCCGGCAGTATGGCCACTGGCACTGTTGTTGCCGTAATAGACTATCTTCACGTTGTTCACGCTGTAAGGCACCAGGTTGGACAGTGCTTTGTAGTACGCCTCTGCCGAGAACCGGTAGGGGCGTTCGTTAATGCGGAAGCGGTAGTCCCACCCGGCAATGACGTGGATAGAGCGCTGGCTCTTTATCTTATTGTTCAGCGTTGCCGTGGTAATGCCGCCAGTAGTGGCCGTGTCGCGCAGCTCCTTGTAGAAAGGTGCCTGATAGTAGAGTCCGGCAGCCACGCGGAAAGTCATGTCCTGATTGAAAGCGGGCACGATGCCCAGGCTGACGCGGGGGCTGACAATGGTTTCGCGGTTGAAGTTCCAGTGTGCCATGCGCACGCCGTAGTTCAGCGTGAAGAAGGTCTGTCCGCCGCCTTCGCCGCTGTCGTCCTGCGAGCCGCCCGCGCTGAATTTGTAGGTGTCCTGTGCGTAGGCTTCCACTCGGTTGGCGTTCAGTTTGTTGTGGGCATTGAGCGAGTAAATGAGGTAGAGGTCGCGCCCGGTGTGGGGCACCGAGTAGCCGGCCGAGTCGCGCATTTCGTACTCGCGGTTGTGCTCGGTGATTTGTTCCATGCGGTAGGTGACGCCGGCCTCAATGGCATGCTTGCGTGTGCGCTGGTTGAGCATCAGTTTGAAACTCTCGACATTGGCCTTCAGATAGTTTCGTGCGTGCTCCATATACGTGCCCACACCCAGGTTTTCGCTGGTTTCGGTCTGGGTGAGCCAGTATTGGCCCTGAATGTCGTAGGTTTCCTGCTCCTTGGTATTGAATGCCGACGCGATGAGCGAGAGGTGGGTGTTCTCAGTCAGGTGTCGGGTGATGTTGAGCGTGCCAAAGAAGGTGCGGAACAGGTCGCGCTCCTCTCCGTCGAAATAAACGCGGAAGTCCTTCACGTTCTGCATAGTGCCGAACTTGGTCTCGCGGTCTTTGGGCTTGAAGTTGTAGTGGTTGTCCGAAATGTTGCCGATGAAGTCGATGGTCCACCGCTTGTTAGGCTGATAGCTCAGGTAAGTCTGGTAGTCCAGGAACGTAGGGTCGTATTCGCCTTTGGTCTCCAGAGAGCCCAGCAGGTAGCGGTTGGTTTTGTAGCGCAGGCCGTTGCTCCAGGTAAAGCGCTTGCCTTTCAGTCCGATGTAGATGCTTCCGCCGAGCAGGCTTGCCGACAGGTTGCCTTCTATTTTGCGCGAGGGGCGGCGGTACTTGATGTCGAGGGCCGACGACATGCGGTCGCCAAACCTTGCTTCGAATCCGCCCGTGGAGAAGCCGATGCTCTCCACCATGTCGGGATTGATGATGGAGAGTCCTTCTTGCTGTCCACTGCGCACCAGGAACGGACGATACACCTCTACATTGTTAATATACACGCAGTTCTCGTCGAAACTGCCGCCGCGCACATTGTATTGCGACGACATCTCGCTGTGGGTCGATACGCCTGCCTGTTGCTGAATGAGTTCCTCCACGGCGTTGCCCGTTGCTGTCGGGGCAGCCTTCACATCCTTTACGTCGATGTTCTGTGTGGTGCCCGTCTGTCGTTTCTTCTCGGTGACGGTCACTTCGTCGAGCTGGTAGTCGTCGTCGAACAGTTGTATTTGCAACGTCTGCTTGCCGCGCGGGTTGCGCAGCACACGCGTCTTGGTTTTGTAGCCTATCATCGAGAAACTCACCGCCACGCTGTCGGCCGAATGCAGCTCAATGCTGAACTCGCCCTTCAGGTTGGTCATCACCACCTTGCCTTGCTTGACGCAGCTCACCGTGGCCAGTTCCAGCGGGTTCATGTCGGCATCCATCACCTTGCCTTGCAACGTGAACGACTGTGCATGGCCTGCCAGTGTGGCCACACACATTATTATATATAATAAGAACAATCGTTTCATTTTAAAATAATAACGCAAGAAACGAGCAATTATTATTTTCTTACTCCCTATAAAACCACGACACTATCTTGTTCAGCCACCCAAAGGTGAAGTTGAACCAGCGGTAGGTGCCCACGGGCTTGCCGCCGAAGCTGAGGATGAACTCGCGCTGGGTGTGGCGGCGGAAAGGCAGTCCCACGTCCATGAAATAGAAGTGATGGATGCCGTCGGTGTGGGCCTCTTTCAGCGCGTTCCATACGGTCATGGTGTCGGGGTGGAGTAGTGGGTGGCGTTTGCGGCGCGAGGCCAGATACCACAAATAGGCGTTGCCACCAGTGTAGATGCAAACACAACCGCCAATAGCTTTGCCTTTGTATTGCGTGATGTAAAGGCGACAGCTGTCGCTCTTCATCAGCTCGAAAAACTGTCGTTCGGGCGGCAGGAAGCGCCTGATTTTCCATGCGTAAAACCTTTTCAGCACGCGGTAGAAGTCACGAAACTCGTCGTAGTCGTCCACTTCTTTTGTCACCACGCCCTGCTCGTAGCCTTTGCGTATTCGCTCAAGCATCTTCTCTGTGAGGCGTTCCTCGGGAGGCATAGAGTGTAGCGAGTTGTGAATCTCCATCCAGTGAACGGGAAAGTAGCCCTGCTGACGGAAATGACGGTAGCCGAACATCTTGGTGCTCAGGTCGCTGAACTCAATGAAGAAGCACAGGCGGCGGTGCAGGCGGCGGCTGATGGCGTGCAGCATCAGGCGGAACAGCTCTTCGCGCGGTTCACCCTCGTCGTACTCTCCCTCACCGTAAACGCGCCCCTGAGTGAACAGATAGGGCGGTATGAGCGACCCGCGGCGGCGCAACACTGCCAGCATGTGAGCTACAGCATGCCCCTGACGCAGGGCCACCACCATGTAAGGTGTCTGCCCGCGCGTCTGCTCCACAATTCTGAACAGCTCTGGGCTGTGGAAGAAATTGTGGCTCGACATTGGGGGCAGCTTCTCACTGCGGGTGATAATGTCGATGCTGATGTCGCCGGTTGGTGAATTTGCCATGGGTAATAGACGTTCTGGCTTAGTTCTTTTTGCAAAGTTAACTCATAAAATGTTTCTTTCCAAATTTTTGGCCATAAAAAAGGTTTCACGGGCCGACACTTGAATTTCAAAGCTGTTGTTAGGAATTGCTTTTCTGTTTCCGTAGGTGGAAAATGCAACTCCCAGCGATACGCTAAAATTTTCTAGAGAATTTAAATGTATCGTCGTGAGTTATTTTTCTATTACCGTGAGATAATTTTTTATTACCGTGAGATAATTTTTTATTACCGTGGTTTACGATGAAATTTTCTAGAAAATTTTTGCTCATATTGGGCATTCTCGTTTTTTTGCATTAACTTTGCACAAATAATGTCAAACAACAAATTAAATAAAGACCAGATAAAATGACTGCATTCAAAGATTTAGTACAGCTGCGCCGCAGCCACCGTAAGTTCACCGACGAGGAAATCAGTGCCGAGGATGTAAGGCTGATTCTTCGCGCCGCCCTCATGTCGCCCACGTCGAAGAGCCAGCGTGCATGGCAGTTTGTAGTGGTTGACGACCCTATGGACATCGAGAAACTGAGCGATGCCAAAGACCTGGGAGCACAGTTTCTGAAGAACGCGCCGCTGGTGGTAGTGGTGCTGGGCGACCCTCTGCAGAACGACTGCTGGGTGGAGGATGGTTCGATAGCTGCCATCAGCATGCAGCTGCAGGCCGAAGACCTGGGGCTGGGCTCGTGCTGGGCGCAGATGCGCGGACGCGGACTGAGCGACGGCACCAGTGCCGACACCGTGATACGTGGCATTCTGGATATTCCCGAGAATTTCAGTGTGCTCTGTGCCATTGGTTTTGGCCATAAGGCCGACGAGCGTAAGCCTCAGAACGAGGACCGCCTGAAATGGGAGAACGTACACGTTGGGAAGTGGTAATACGGTTTGCGGTTAACGGTTTACAGTTTATAGCTTACGGTTGACGGTTTATAGTTTACAGTTTTCGGTTCTATGTACAAAGTTGTGTTGATTGGAGCTGGTAACTTGGCCACAAGCTTGGGGCATGCCCTCAAGAAGGCTGGTCACCAAGTGGTGCAGGTTTGGTCGCGCACCCAAGAGTCGGCTTCGGTCTTGGCTTCGGCTTTGCAGGCAGAGGCACTGACCGATGTGGAGTGCATCGTGAAAGATGCCGACGTGTATGTGTTTGCACTGAAAGACTCCGCTCTGGAAAGCATCGCGCAGCAGGTGTGTCCGCCGCGCTCAAACGGTGTGTTCCTGCATACGGCGGGCAGCATGCCCATGACGCTTTTCAGCCATTATGCTTCACACTTCGGAGTGTTCTATCCTATGCAGACTTTCTCTAAGTCCAGAGTGTTGGATTTCAACGAAATACCTCTCTTTGTAGAAGCTTCCGACGAAGTGGCTGAAACCGTTGTGACGGCCATGGCAGAGAGCATTTCAGAGCATGTTACTCATCTCTGTTCTGCCGACCGCAAATACTTGCATTTGGCAGCAGTGTTCGCCTGCAATTTTGCAAACCACTGCTATGCACTCTCCGAACGTTTGCTTCAGGAGCATGGCCTTCCCTTTGATGTCA
Organism: uncultured Prevotellaceae bacterium; assembly: GCA_900315565.1. GTDB lineage: Bacteria > Bacteroidota > Bacteroidia > Bacteroidales > Bacteroidaceae > Prevotella. The sequence continues at coordinate 100,313 of OMZS01000005.1, forward strand.
TGCTTCCTCTCATCGACGAGACTGCCCGTAAGGTGCATCATTTGTCGCCCGTTAAGGCGCAGACAGGGCCTGCCGTTCGTTACGATGAAAACGTGATAGGCCGCCAGATGGAACTCTTGGCACACGATGCGGACATGCAGCAAATTTATGACATTTTGAGTAAAAACATCCATAAACTTCATCAATGATACCCTACGATTTGAAAAAAATAACGGCTGTCGTATTCGACGTCGATGGGGTTCTCAGCGGCGAAACCATTCCGTTGCATCCCAACGGCGACCCCATGCGCACGGTGAACATCAAAGACGGTTATGCCCTGCAGCTGGCCAAGAAGAAAGGGCTGCACGTGGCCATTATCACAGGCGGCTACACCGATAGTGTGCGTCTGCGCTACGAACGGCTTGGGCTGGACGACATCTACATGCGCAGTGCCGTGAAAATAAAAACCTACGACGAGTTTCTGGCTAAGTACGGCCTGAGCGACGATGAGGTGCTCTACATGGGCGACGACATTCCCGACTACGAGGTGATGAAGCGGTGCGGCTGTCCCTGCTGCCCTGCCGACGCCTGCCCCGAAATCAAAGCCATCTCCATCTACGTGAGCCATCGCAAAGGCGGTATGGGGTGTGCCCGCGATGTACTCGAGCAGGTGATGCGCGTGCAGGGCACTTGGCTCAGCGATGCCGAGGCCTTTGGCTGGTAAATGGTGCTGACGAACAACTCGATAAAAGTTCTTGGTAATTATGTTTAAAGGTAAAATTATTCTTTCGAGCAACTCGCCTCGCCGAAAACAACTGTTGGCGGGGCTCGACATTCCGTTTGAAGTGCGGGTGCTCGACGATATCGATGAGAGTTATCCTCCTACGCTCAGCGTGCAGGAGATTCCGCAGTACATTGCCAAGGCCAAAGCCAAGGCTTATCTGCCCACCATGGCTGCCGACGAACTGGTGATTACCGCCGACACCGTGGTGGTGCTGGGCAGTGAAGTGCTGGGCAAGCCCGCCGACCGCGACGAGGCCATCAGCATGCTCCACGAGCTGAGCGGACAAACCCACCAAGTGATTACGGGTGTATGTCTTACCACCTGCGAGCGGCAGCGTGTGTTTGGTGTGACTACCGATGTAACGTTCAAACGATTCACCGACGAGGAAATCAGTTACTATGTGGACACCTATCAGCCGTTCGACAAGGCCGGGGCCTACGGCATTCAGGAGTGGATAGGCTACATTGGTGTAACGGCTCTCAATGGCAGTTATTTCAATGTGATGGGACTTCCCGTACAGCGAATTTACGCTGAATTGCAACAATTTTGAAAAATTATGCTGATTTTATTTGGAAGATATGAATAAAAGTTTGTACCTTTGCTCTCGCTATTGCAGCGAGCAATAGCAAACTAGTAATTTTAATCTATATTTATCATTTTCCTGAGGAGTTTGTCTGTGAAGATAAACTCCTACTTTTTTGCCCCTGCTTTTCTATTTTTCCTGGTTTGGTTGAGACGCTTAGGGCTTCGTGTTCCCCCAGTTTTTGTTTTAGCATGAAAAAACGTCACCCCATATAGTATCACTACTGATGGGATGACGATAAACCAAAAATAAAACTAAAAATGCGATTTCGCAAAAAACTAAAACTTTTCTCAGGTATGACTATTACTTGTTTTGATTATTCCTAGTTGGTATTCTTGTTGTGTTGGTTGAGGTGTTATATTTTATGTTCGTAAATCTGAGCATTTGTTAAATCTATTTAGTCTTGTTGAATCATCTATGTGGTGTATTTTTATTTTGGTATTTTTTCTTAATAACAATTGTATCCTTATATTTTGTCGTTTCATCAACGAAGGAATGCATGTCTGTTTTGACGTTTTGTTGATGCAAAGATATGGCAATCCCTGCATTTGTGCAAGCAATAGAGAGCAGAAAAAAAGGGTGTTCATCAAAACTGACAGGTCTCTTCTGATTTCATTCATAGCCAGAAAGTGAGTTTTAGGGTTGGTGAAAGGTTAGTTCTTGGCTGTCTTGTGCAAAAGTAGCAAAAAAAATGGTTTCAGTGTATGATTAAAGTGATTTTTTTGAAGCAGAGGCTCTTTTTTGCGGTTGATGAAGAAAATGGAAGAGAAAAAAAAGGCTGCGGCACCGCCGCAGCTTACGGGAAGCCCAAATAGCCAATAACCAATAGCCAATAACCAATCACCAAGGCCCAAGGCTAAAGGGCTAAGGGCGAAAAGCGGAAAGTGGAAAATCGAAAAGGGGGGAGGAGGCTATAGCTTTACACTGGAAATATCTACCAGGTTGTTGACGATGGCATAGATGGTGAGGCCAGCGGGGGAATGAATTTGCAGTTTTCGGGCGATGTTGCGCCGGTGAGTAATCACGGTGTTGATGCTGATGCAGAGATGGTCGGCTATCTCTTTGTTCGACATGCCCTGCACCAAACTGATGATGACGTCTTTCTCGCGGTCGCTGAGCATTTCGTTGTTATTGCTCTGACTGATCATCTTTGAGATTTTCACCGACACGTCGTTCTGCTTCGTTTTCCTTTCCAGCCGGCGGATGGCCGGAATGAATATTTCTTCCTCCACCGATGCGTGGTGGGCGAGCCACTCCTCGTTGTTGTAAATGTCGTAGAGAGTGGCAGTGAGTTGGTTGTTGTGAAGGCCGTCGGAGGGAAGGTATTTGATGATAATGTTTTTCAGCTCGCGCACCTTATGGTCGGTTTGTCCGTGGTGTTTCGAGAAAGTCTCAATGTCGTAATCGTCGGTTGCCTGATTGTTGAGCAGAGCGTCAACGTATGGGAACACCATTTTTTCCTCATATTTCATGTGTACACGAATCTCGTGGGCATACTCGTCGTAAAGGCGCAGAATGAGCCGTGCCAGGTTGTCGTTCTCGTCAAGAGCCTCCACCAGTTCCTTGCGGATGAAGGGCAACTGAAAGTCCAGATAGTACTCGTGGCTGGCCTTCAGATAGTGAATGAGTGTGGGAATGGAGATGCGCTCGTTCTCGTCTAAGTCCTTGTGACCGTTGATGGAGAAATTCACTACCGCAAGGAAGGTGTAGGTGTCCACATTCTGTTCTTCGCACACTTCTCGCACGGTCTTGTCGCCGAAACCCAGGTTAATGCCGAATCGGCCGAGGCTTTGCAGTATGTTGTAATTGTCGGCGATGAGCGAAATCATCTTATCGTCGGCTTCGTACATTTTCTGGTTTTTCATCTTTTTTCGCTACCTATTTATAATTATTCGGTGCAAAATTATGAATTTTTTGGTAAAATTACAATCATAAAAAATAGGTATTTTGGCTTTTTCTTTTGTTTTTCGCCCGCTAATTTGTACCTTTGTAGCGATAATAAATGGAACTTATGACACAAGGACGCCCCAAAATAGCTATTGTTGACCCCAACACGCTTGCCGCGATAGGGCTGAAAAACATTCTGCTTCATGTGATGCCCATTGCCACTGTCGATGTGTATGGCTCGTTTGCCGAACTGCTGACAGGGAAGCTGGACGAGTATTACCATTATTTCGTGGCCATAAACATTGTGTTGGAAAACCGTCAGTTCTTTTCCGAGCGGCGAGCCAAGACCATTGTACTCACGTTGTCGCTCGACGGGGGGAGCCAGTTGGCCGAGTTCCATAGCCTTTGCATCAATGTGTCGGAAGAAACGCTGGTGAAAAACCTTCTCATAATGGAACAGCATGCCCACCGTGGGGGCAAGAATCTTCCCCAGCTGCCCCGTGCCTTGCAAAGCAAAATTCTCACCGACCGCGAGATTGAGGTGATGAGCCTCATTGTGCAGGGACTCATCAACAAGGAGATTGCTGACAAACTGAACATCGGCCTCTCTACCGTCATCACCCACCGCAAGAACATCATGGACAAACTAGGTGTAAAGTCTGTCTCAGCACTCACCATCTATGCCGTAATGCACGGATACGTGGATATCAACAAAATATAGCTTTTTCTTTGGCTTCTTTTTGCGGAATCAGGACTCTAATGTGTGCTCTATTATTATCCACATAGAGTTTCCTTGACTTGCTGCACTTTATTCTAAGGTTGAAATGCAATGTTATTTCTAAGGCCTTTCAATTCCTTCTTGCCTAATTGTGATTTCACCGTAAGTTCTCGGCGGATTCAGTTCTCTGTTGTACAGCCAAGTAACAATTGTTTCATGGCGTTCGTAGGGAGCATTGTTGGGAAATACATGAATTATCATGAATCCATCCTCACTGTTAGAAGCTACAATTTCATACCATTCGGTTTTGTATATAATTAGGTTTCCGTGCAATGGCTCTGAGCTTAGTTCACTTAGCGAATTGCCAACAGTTCTCAATGTGTCATCGCGGAAAATAGAAGCCACTTTGGGTGACCAGATAGAGTCAGTGTTTTCATCTGGGCCAAATACAAGTTCTGATGGTTGATAGTCGTACATGGTAATTCTTCCAAAGCCACCATCTATTGTTTCTTCTGATTGTCCGCAGGCTGCCAGTAAAATGGCAGAAAAAATGTGAAATAATAATTTTTTCATTTTAAGTTATTTTCTCACGCCTGTAATTGTTCGGATGTTATACCTGTAATTGTCGTAATTAGTGTTCATACTTATCAATAATGAGTCTCTGGCATCAAAGACACCGCTAAGATAGTATTTATCCATATAATTTCCTCCATATCCCATATTACAAAGTATGTAATATTGTTTTTCAATAATGGTTTGGAGAAGTTCGTGATTTTTGGGATTCCATAATGTTTTTTTCCTTGATTTAATCTGTAATCCATGGGCTAGCCACATGTGGCTACTGTAATCTTGAGTCCATTTTACTTTACATAGCTCTATGCTCCCGTCTTTATATATCTTGTTCGTTGTTTCCAATGGTGAATATCGAACAATTACACTATTTGTGTTTTTTTTAGTATTGTTAGTAATGGTATTATTGGTAGTGTCCGTCTGATTTCCATAAATAAATTTGAGATGATTTTTTAGTATTGTCAAAAAAATTCTTGTGTCGGTTTCGTCTGTAATTGAATCGGGGTTTAGCCTTCCTTCTAAACTAAGTGCATAGAGGTCTGGTTCTCGAATGTCGCTTGACATTATGGCATATCCGTCGTTTTTACCAAAATTAAAGACGTATATTTCTGGTATGCTATCACATCCAGAACGGGTCGTAGCCATTCCTGTGCTGTATCTACTTGTAATGTTGAAGTCGTGGTTTTGGCTTGCTCGTGTGTTATTTAACTTTATGTCCATGATGATTTTTTGAAGGTTTTGTTCTGCCTCGTCCAAACTTATATACTTTTTTTGTGGTTGCCAATAGTTAGATGAGTCTGAATGTTTTACTTCTATTATATCAGTATTGCATGCTGTTATAATAGAAACGGTTGTGATTAGTATAATTGCTTTTTTCATAATCCTAATTTTGATTTATTAATGAATAAAGGGTGTTGTTTAATTACTTTTAAGAGCTATAATGTGATATTTCCAATAAATACAATTCTATTGGATACGAGTTGTATTTCATATTCTCCTTCAAGGTGCTCTGGCAACACAATCTGTGTGGTCGTTGAACTAATGATGGTTGAATACTCTTGCTCGTTGTCTTTTACCAACGTTAGGATGTATTCGGTATGACTTGATTCGAATGTCAAGGTATGGCCATCTTGGTACAAAATCGGAATGCGCACAGGTGCGTGTGGAATGTAAGGAACAGAACCGGTCTGGTTGATAATTTGTAACGTCAAATTGACTTTTTCTTGTTCGCCATTTGCAAAACTTAAGGTAGTGCAGAACGATAACAGCAAAAATGTTAATAGTTTCTTTTTCATTTGATTGTACTTTTTGTTGATTATAATGGTCGGCAAAAGTACAATATGTTTTTGGATTATTTTTTGGAATTGAGGAAAGAGATTTTACTCAAATTTTACTAGTCCTAAATGGTTGATTTTTAATTCAATACAAGAAAAAAAGTGTGATTGCTTATCCGATTTTTGACAATTCCTTATCCAAATTAAAGCTGCCAGGGATGTTTTCAAAGAGCTTTTGGGCGACAATTTTTCTCATTTTTGTCACATAAGAGGGTGAAACACCGAGCATGTGGCTAATGGGGACGGGCTTTATATGAAGACGCGTGAGTTTCAGCAATTTTAGTTCGTTAGCATTGAGCAAATGGGCCTTAGAAAACAGGAAGTCCATGAATTCTGGAAAATGTAATGATATTAGGTTGTCAATAATTAACAATTCCTCGTTGGTCAGTTGCTTGCCTATTTGTGCCAAAACAAGTAATTTGTGATATTCTTCTGACTGATTCAGAATCTTTTCTGAGGATTTTGTTCCACGATATTCTTTTCTTTTGTATTTTTTTATCAGCTGTAGTTGTTCTTCTATCAGCCTTTCTTTTTCAATAATTAGTTGTTGATACTCATTTTCGTGTTTTTTGAGTGCATCAATTTCATTATGAGTCTTTTTCAAAATAGTAAGACTTTGTTCGTAGGCCTTTCTTTCTCTTTGTTTCTTTTCTTTTACCGTCTTGATATAGTACCATGCATATATGCTTAAGCATAGCATAATGAATAAGAGAAGATGCCAGATTGTGGCATGTATTTTAGCTTCTTTTTCTTTTCGAAGGGCTATTTTTAGACTTCTTGAGTAATCAAACATTGCTCTTTTCTTAATGATTTCTTCCGTAGTCATTTTGGCGTATGAAGAATCATTGTAGTAGTAGGCTCTTAAAGAGTATTTTAGAGCAGAGTCGGCTATATGTTTAGTTTTGAAGACTTCTGCTAATCCTTTCGATGCAGCATTCTGATTGTTGAAATCTTTACCTGTATTTAGTTCTTTTCGGAAATAGAATTCTGCAGAATCTAATTTGTTTTGTAATAGAAAGAAAGTCCCTTTGTTGTAATAATAGATTTCTCTGCCTTCTTCAATGTTGTTGTCTGAGTTGAAAAAACCAGATTCTTTCTCATATACATTTATATATTTGCTTGCTTTTGCGAATTGTTTTTTATTACTTAGTTCAACAATGATTATTCCCAAAGCTCCTGCACCATAAGTTCGATATTTAGAATTATAAGAGAAATTGTAAATCTTTTCGACTAACGAAATGAGCGAATCGGGGTTGTTGATTCGTTCGTATGCCTTCGTTCTTTGGATCTGGTAAAGTATTGTGAAAAGTGTATCATTGCATTGTTTAGCGTAATGCAATGCTTTGTTATTGTAAGAAAGCATGTCAGTGATGAGATTTTGATTATAATTGATTTCAGCCAACTGCCCGTATGCTTTACTAAGTTGTCTGTAGTCACAGTTGGTTTTTGTAGTGTCTGCTGCTTGTATGGCGTTAATAAAAAACTCTACAGCCAGAGGTGTCTGGCCCTGCTGGGCGTAGGCCAGCCCTCGAAGATAGTGAGCTTTCATTTGTTGGTTGCTGTTGCCATGACTGTCGAAGTAGTCTGTCAGATAGGTTAAGGAGTCACCGTTTGGAAATATGGCATTTGCATGGTTGATTGAGTCGAGTCTTTCCAATTCTTGGATTATGGTTCTCTGTTGGCTGCTATGCAAATATGAAAAGATGGTGACAAGTGCAACAATTGCGATGGTCGTAATTTTTTTCATAATAAGATATAAATTTTATCCCCTTGGTAGCTCTGTGGCGAGTACCAAGGGGAATGTCTTCAATGATTGAAGATTAGGGATAGTTATTGACTAACTGAGGAATCCCAGCAGAGCACCGGCGGCCACAGCTGAGCCGATGACACCAGCCACGTTGGGTCCCATGGCGTGCATGAGGAGGAAGTTGTGGCGGTCGTACTCCAGACCGAGGTTGTTGGAGATGCGGGCACTCATGGGCACGGCACTCACACCAGCATTACCGATGAGCGGATTGATTTTCTTGCTGTTGGGCAAGAACAGGTTCATCAGCTTGACAAACAAGATACCGCTGGCAGAGGCCACGATGAAGGCGCACGCACCGATGAAGAAGATGAAGATGGTGTTCATGGTGAGGAACTCGCTGGCCTGGGTGGAGCAGCCCACGGTGAGGCCGAGCAGCATCACCACAATGTCGTTGAGGGCGGCACCAGCAGTCTTGGCCAGACGGGTGGTCTTGCCCGACTCCTTCAGCAGGTTACCGAAGAAGAGCATGCCGAGCAGCGGCAGACCCGAGGGAACGATGAAGGTGGTGAGCAGCAGTCCGATGATGGGGAAGAGGATGCGCTCGGTCTGGCTGACATGGCGCACGGGCTTCATGCGGATGACACGCTCTTTCTTGGTGGTGAGCAGGCGCATGAGCACAGGCTGGATGACGGGCACAAGGGCCATGTAGCTATAGGCACAAACGGCGATGGCACCCATGAGGTTGGGAGCTGTCTTCGACGAGAGGAAGATGGCCGTGGGGCCGTCGGCACCACCAATGATGGCGATACCTGCTGCCTGGTTGGGCTCAAAGCCCAGGGCAAGAGCAGTCATGTAGGCTCCGAAAATACCGAACTGGGCAGCGGCTCCGATAAGCACCAGCTTGGGGTTGGCGATGAGGGCCGAGAAGTCGGTCATGGCTCCAATGCCCAGGAAGACGAGTGGGGGATACCACCCTTGGCGCACTCCTTGGTAGAAGATGTTGAGCACGGAGTTATCCTCGTAGAGGCCAATCTCGAGTCCTGCGTCGGCACGGAAGGGGATGTTGCCCAGAATGATGCCCAGACCGATGGGGACGAGCAGCAAGGGCTCGAAGTCTTTTTTGATGGCGAGCCAAATGAAAATGGCTCCCACTCCTATCATGATGAGGTTTCCCGCCGTGGCATTGGCAAAACCAGTATAGGTGAGAAACTCATTGAAGTTGCTGACAAGAAATTCTGTAAATGACATCTTGTTTATTTACAATTTTACAATCAAACAAATGTTACAATTTCACAATTTCACAATTTGACTATTTTCAGATCTATTCAATTGTGACGAGTGTGGCACCCTCCATGACAGTTTCGCCCTGGCCAACGAGCACAGACGTGATGGTGCCCGATGCCTCGGCCTCGATGTTGTTCTGCATCTTCATGGCTTCGAGCACGATGACGGTCTCGCCTTCCTTTACGGTGTCGCCCACCTTCACACGGACCTCGGTGATGGTGCCAGGAAGAGGTGCCACCACCTTACGGCCCGAACCGGCTTGTGCTGCAGCTTTGGGAGCAGCGGCTGGGGTTGCCTGGGCGGCAGGAGCTGCCGGGCGCTCAATGTGCTGCACCTTGGGCGCATGGTGAGTAGCCTTGACGGGCTCTTTCATTTCCACTTCGAAAGGAATGCCATTGACGGTGACGTGAGCAACATTGCCTTCCACTTCTTCTATCTCTACGTCGTAATCGACGCCTTTTACTTTATATTGATATTTGTTTGCCATTATAATAGATTGCTTATATGATTTTAATCTTTAATATTTAATCTTTAATTCTTCCTCACACTCTCGTCCACTTGCTATGGTGCGGATGAATGGTGATGATGCCGCTCTCCTCGTCGTGGATGTCGTCCTGATATTGTTTCAGGGCCATGGCGATAACGGCCAGATAGATTTCCTGATCGTTGCGTTGATGGCGTTTGGCATCGCTCTCGGCCATGGCTTTGGCCACCTCGGGCGACACACGGCCGGGCTGGCGTTTGCGTGGCTTTTCGCTACGATTGCGCTTGACCATGAGTTTGCCAAAGATGCTGAAGAACACGAACAAAAGGAACAGACAGAAGAACACGATGCCCATGGAGAGAACGGTTATGCCAAAGCCGTGAGGGTCATCGCGCTTCAGGCGTGCCGCCTTCGACTCTACCATGCTTTGGTCGTTGTCGATGTTGGGCGTTACCATGTCGGGTTGCATGACGCGCCACACGTATTGTCCTTGGGCATCCTTGTGCAGGGCATACGATTCATTGGCTCGCATGAGGGGCACCGTGACCGAGTCGATGAGGTCGATGCCGTTGCCGTCGTAGATGGCCACCCAGTTGGATGCGGCGGTATCGACGGGCACGGGCAAATAGAGCGTGCCTTGCTTGGGGTTGCTGTTAAGATGGAAAAGCAGATGCTGGCGCGCCGACATGATGGTGCGGGCATCGCCATTGGGAATGATGCTCATGCGACTGATGCGCTGGGGAGCCGTGAGCTTGGGGTTGAGGACTGAACGGTCGGTAGTGATATACATTCCACGGACATTGTAGGTAGAAAAGGCCGTGTTGGCCAATTCCAGCCAGGGTTCGTGTCTGCCGAACTCATCCTGCAGGCTGGCCGTGTTGTTGATGAGCACCTCGCTTATTTTGATGTTCTTGGCTCCCTGGCCGAACATCTGAGAGGTGGCTGCCAACAAGACGGCAAGCAAAATACCGAATTTTTTCATGCGTGTATTTATATGTAAAGTTGTTATTTAGATTTTTGCTGTCAAAAGATTGTGTTTCAGGCATAAAGACTATGGCTGCTGTCTGGCGTCTGTACGCCAGACAGCCTTGTTCTTACGGCTATGTTCCACAGAAGAAGAGCACGACGATTTGCGCGGTGAAGATGCGCAAGAACATGCAAAGCGGATAAACCGTAGAATAGCCCACGGCAGGTGCCTGTTTTGAGCACACCGAGTTGGCGTAGGCCAAAGCGGGCGGGTCGGTGTAGGTGCCAGCTATCATACCCATGATGGTGAAGTAATTGAACTTGAACCTCATGCGGGCAATAGGGCCGATGATGAGGATGGGTATCATGGTGATGAGGAAGCCTGTGAGCACGTAGAGCAGCCCGTCGCCTTGCACCACCGTCTCGAAGAAGTTGGCTCCGGCCTTGATGCCCACCGACGCAAGGAAGAGCACCAAGCCTATTTCACGTAGCATCATGTTGGCACTGGTGGTGGTATAGGTGACAAGCTTTATCTTGTATCCGTAGCGACCAATGAGAATAGCTATGATGAGCGGACCGCCGGCAATACCCAGTTTGATGGGCACAGGCATACCTGGCAAGGCGAATGGCATGGAGCCAAAGATGATGCCGATACAAATGCCCACAAAGATGGTGGCAATGTTGGGTGCGTCGAGGCGGCGGATGGAATTGCCCATGAGATTGGTCACGCGGTCAACAGCGTCTTCTGGGCCTACAACCATGATGCGGTCGCCCACCTGAAGGGGGAGCGAAGTGGTGGCAAAAAGTTCCATGCCATGACGGGTAACGCGGGTGACGTTGACACCGTGGACGCTGGAGAAGTGCATGCCGCCAAGGGTCTTGCCGTTGATTTTCGGGTTGGTAATAACAATGCGCTTCGACACGAGCGGACGGTCTTGTTGTGCCCAGTCAACCTGTATCACGGGGCCGATGAAAGCCACAATGGCTTCGGCGTCGGCCTCGGCACAGACGATGTAGAGCTGGTCACCCTTATGGAAAACGGTGTGACGGTTGGGAATGCTCACATGCCCTTCGTGAAGGATGCGCGAGCAAACGAAGTCGCGGTTCAGGAAGTCGTGTACCTGAAGCAGCGTCTTACCCTCCAGGTAGGAGTTGGTCACCTCGATGTGCATTTTATGGGGCTTCTGGTTGGCTTTCACCCCCTCGCCCTCTTCCAGCTGCTTCTCCTCGTTTTCCATCTTGATGCGGCAAATGTAGCGTATCAGGATGGTTCCGCCAATGATGCCCAGTACACCCAGCGGATAGGCGCATGCGTAGGCCGAGGCTATCTGGGGAGCGTTGCCGTCGGTGAAGATGGTACTCAGAGCCTCGTTGGCAGCACCCAGACCAGGGGTGTTTGTGACGGCACCGTAGAGCGTACCCACCATCATGGGAAGGTTTGCCGGATTGGAAGTGTCAAAGAAAATGAAGTAGCAGGCAAACATCACGAGGATGTTGAGCAAAATGCCCGTGGCCGCAAGGCCATTGAGCTTGATACCAGCCATGCCGAAACTCTCAAAGAAACCTGGTCCCACCTGCAGACCTATCATAAAGACAAAAAGAATGAGACCGAAATCCTGAATAAACGTCAAAATGTCGGTAGGTGCGGTGAAACCAAAATGCCCCGCCACGATGCCAGCAAAAAGCACGAATGTGACACCCAGCGAGATGCCCCCAACCTTGATTTTTCCCAAATAGACACCTACTGCAATCACTATGGCATAAAGCAATGCAATATGAGCTACTGACTCTGTATTGGTGAATAAATTGACAATCCAGTTCATAACATATCGAAATATTGAGTGCAAAGTTACCAATTATTGTGCTCAAAAAATAATTTTTGTGCAAAAAAATAGGCCAAAGTAGTTAAGTTTTTGAATTTTTTACGTTTAAATATTATTTTCTGCATAATTATTTTATAGAATCAGAAAAAAACACTATATTTGCACGTTATTTAAGTACTTAAGCACACATTTATAACTTATATAATAATATTTTAGATTCAAACTATGTCAAACAACAAAGCAAAACTCTTCAGTGAGTTTCAGGCTCCTACTACACAAGAATGGCTTGACAAAATACAAGTCGATTTGAAAGGGGCCGATTTCCAAAAGAGACTCGTATGGAGAACCAATGAAGGTTTTAATGTGCAGCCGTTCTATCGCCGTGAGGACTTGGCAAACCTGAAGACACCCGACTCGTTGCCGGGCGAATTCCCGTTTGTCCGCGGCAACAAAAAGAGCGACAACACATGGTATGTGCGCCAGAATATTCTGGTTGACAATCCCGCCGAGGCCAATGCTAAGGCACTTGACATTCTCAACAAGGGCATCGACTCGTTGGGGTTCAAGTTTGGTGGTAATAAGGTGAGCGCCGAGTTTATCGACACCTTATTAAATAATATATATTGCGACATCGTGGAGGTGAACTTCTGCACCTGTCCGCGCCACTCACTCGAGCTGGCTCAGCTGCTTGTAGCCTACTTCGAGAAGAAGGGATACGACAAGGAGAAGGTGGTGGGCAGCATCTGCTTCGACCCCATGGAGAAATTGCTCATGAAGGGCAAGGACGTGACACCGGTGCTCGAGGTGGCTCCCCAATTGGTGGAGGCACTGAAAGACTATCCCAACTTCCGTTGCATCAGTGTCAACACCGATACACTCAACAATGCTGGTGCCTACATCGTTCAGGAACTGGGCTACGCCCTTGCTTGGGGCAATGAGTACTTGCAGCAGTTGGTTGATGCCGGCGTAGATGTTGATTTGGCTGCCAAGAGCATCAAATTCAACATGGGTGTGAGCGAGAATTACTTCATGGAACTGGCCAAGTTCCGTGCAGCCCGCCTGCTCTGGGCGCAGATAGTGAAGCAGTACGAGCCCAAGTGCGACTGTGCCTGCAAGATGATTGTAAACGCCACAACGTCAACCTACAATCAGACATTGTTCGATTCTTACGTCAACCTGCTCCGCTCGCAGACCGAGGCTATGAGTGCCGCTCTGGGAAGTGTCCACTCGATGGTAGTTACACCGTTCGATGCTCCCTACGAGGAGGCAACCGACTTCTCGGAGCGCATTGCCCGCAACCAGCAGTTGCTTATTAAGGAAGAGAGTCATTTCGACCGCATCGTTGACCCGGGTGCCGGTTCCTACTACATTGAGCATCTGACCGACGCCTTGGCTCAGGAGGCTTGGAAAATCTTCCTCAAAGTGGAGGACGAGGGCGGATTCCTTGCTGCCGCTAAGGCCGGAACCATACAGGACGACATCAACGCCACCAACGTGAAGCGTCATGGCGATGCCGCCAAGCGCAAGGAGTTCTTGCTGGGCACCAACCAGTTCCCCAACTTCACCGAGAAGAGCGAGGGCAAGCGTGCCTTGGATTCGGCTTGTTGTTGTGCAACACAGGGCGAGGGTTGCGAGACTCCGTTCAAGGCCATCAAGACCACCCGTCTGGCCGCCGACTTCGAAGACCTGCGCATCCACACCGAGGAGACGAAGGTTCCTGTAGCCTTCATGCTCACCATCGGCAACCTGGCCATGCGCCAGGCTCGTGCCCAGTTCTCGTGCAACTTCCTGGCATGTGCCGGCTACAAGGTGATTGACAACCTCGGATTCAAGACCGTTGAGGAAGGTGTTGACGCCGCTCTCGAGGCCAAGGCCGACATTGTGGTGCTCTGCTCTAGCGACGATGAGTATGCCGAGTATGCCATTCCCGCCTTCAAGTATCTCGATGGCCGTGCTATGTTCGTGGTGGCCGGTGCTCCCGCTTGCATGGACGACCTGAAGGCTGCCGGCATTGAGAACTTCGTCCACGTGCGTTGCAACGTGCTTGAGACATTGAAAGAATACAATCAGAAACTTGGTATCTAAAACATAGGAGGACTTGAATTATGCGTAAAAATTTTAAAGATATTGACATCTACGCTGGCATCAAGGCCCAAGACGGTGCCAAGTGGATAAAAGACAATGGTATTGTAGAAAACTGGAAGACCCCCGAGCACATCGAGGTGCGTCCCGTTTATACCAAAGAAGACCTCGAAGGCATGGAGCACCTCGACTTTACAGCTGGTATTCCTCCCTATCTTCGTGGCCCGTACTCAATGATGTACCCCTTCCGCCCGTGGACCATCCGCCAGTATGCCGGATTCTCTACTGCCGAGGAGTCCAACGCCTTCTATCGCCGCAATCTGGCCAGTGGTCAGAAAGGTCTTTCGGTGGCCTTCGACCTGCCCACCCACCGCGGTTACGACCCCGACAATGCCCGTGTGGTTGGTGATGTGGGTAAGGCTGGTGTGAGCATCTGCAACGAGGAGAACATGAAGGTGCTGTTCTCGGGCATCCCCCTCAACAAGATGTCCGTTTCGATGACCATGAACGGTGCCGTGCTGCCCATTCTGGCTTTCTACATCGTGGCCGGACTGGAGCAGGGAGCTCAATTAGAGGAGATGGCCGGAACCATTCAGAACGACATTCTGAAGGAGTTCATGGTGCGCAACACCTACATCTATCCGCCTGCATTCTCGATGAAGATCATCGCCGACATCTTCGAATATACTTCGCAGAAGATGCCTAAGTTCAACAGCATCTCTATCTCTGGCTATCACATGCAGGAGGCTGGTGCCACTGCCGACATCGAGCTCGCTTATACGCTGGCCGACGGTATGGACTACCTGCGCACGGGTGTCAACGCCGGCATCGATGTAGATGCCTTCGCACCCCGCCTGTCGTTCTTCTGGGCTATCGGCATGAACCACTTCATGGAGATTGCCAAGATGCGCGCTGGCCGTCTGCTCTGGGCAAAGATTGTGAAGAGTTTCGGCGCCAAGAACCCCAAGTCGCTCGCTCTGCGTACCCACTCGCAGACTTCCGGCTGGAGCCTCACCGAGCAAGACCCCTTCAACAACGTAGGCCGTACCTGCATCGAGGCCATGGCTGCCGTGCTGGGTCACACTCAGAGTCTTCACACCAACGCTCTCGATGAGGCTATCGCCCTGCCAACAGATTTCTCGGCTCGTATTGCCCGTAACACCCAGATTTACATTCAGAACGAAACCAAGGTGTGCAAGCAGATTGACCCGTGGGCTGGCTCCTACTATGTGGAGACACTCACCAACGAGCTCGTACACAAGGCATGGGAGCACATTCAGGAAATCGAGAAGCTCGGCGGTATGGCCAAGGCCATCGAGACCGGTCTGCCCAAGATGCGTATTGAGGAGGCTGCTGCCCGCACCCAGGCCCGTATCGACTCGGGCGTGCAGACCATTGTGGGTACCAACAAGTACCGTCTGGAGCACGAGGATCCCATCGACATCCTTGAGGTAGATAACACCGCCGTGCGCAAGCAGCAGGAGGAGAGTCTGGCTCAGGTGCGCGGCTCGCGCGACGAGGCAGCCTGTCAGGAAGCCCTCAAGAAGATTACCGAGTGCGTGCGCGACTTCAAGGAAGGCCGCAAGAGCCAGGACAACCTGCTCGATCTGGCCGTCAAGGCCGCTCAGCTGCGTTGTACTCTCGGTGAAATCAGTGATGCCTGCGAGGAAATCGTTGGCCGTTATAAAGCAGTAATCAGAACAATTTCAGGCGTGTATTCATCAGAAAGCAAAAACGACTCAGACTTTGAGAAAGCCTGTGCGTTGACAGAAGAGTTTGCCAAGAAGGAAGGCCGTCGTCCGCGCATCTTCGTGGCAAAAATGGGTCAGGACGGACACGACCGCGGAGCCAAGGTGGTGGCCACGGGTTATGCCGACTGTGGTTTCGACGTGGACATGGGCCCGCTGTTCCAGACTCCCGAGGAGGCCGCCCGCGAGGCCGTGGAGAACGACGTTCACATCGTGGGTGCTTCGTCGCTGGCCGCAGGCCACAAGACCCTCATCCCGCAACTCATTGAGGAACTGAAGAAGCTGGGCCGCGAGGACATCATGGTTATTGCCGGTGGTGTGATTCCCGCTCAGGATTACGACTTCCTCTACAAGGCTGGTGTTGCCGCCATCTTCGGCCCTGGCACCAGCGTGGCCAAGGCTGCCTGCGAGATGATGAACATTCTGCTCGACAAGGAGTAGCATCTTTCTGCAAAGGTTTCTGGCCTTTGTCTATTAAGATAAAGAGGGCTGGCATTCGTTTGGAGAATGCCAGCCCTCTTGCTATTTGTTCGTGTGGTGTGTAGTTTCGTTATTGGGGATGAGGGTATGCAGCGATTATGTGTGAGCACAGAAAGCACGTGAGTACTGTTCAGAGCACAGCGTCTGTCTGGTTGATGACGAGGTGGCGGGGCAGGTTGATGATTTTGAGTCGTTCGTACCAGATGCGCTCCGAATGGCTGAAGTGGCGGCGGTTGTGGCTGCTGATGATGTAGTAGCTGGCGGAGTAGTCGTCCATCATCGAGCGGAACACATTCTTGATGCGCGAGCATTTTTCATTGATGGCATTATCCAGGGGATCAGTCAGGTGGCCTACGCTCTGAAGGATTTTCTCTTTGTCCATGGTTTTGGCGGTGGCCATGTAGAGACGGGTGAGCTCGTCGCGGTAGTCGTGCAGGTGCTTAAACTCGATGCCTTCGGGGTGGGCGAGGAAGAGCAAATACACCGCCTTGTGGACGGGTTGCAGTTCCACTTCGCGTTGGCCGTAGTCAATGAGTACGAATCGGTAGTCGCGAGTGATGAGCAGGCGGCTGAGTTTGGCTTTGGTGGCTTCGAGCAGCAGTTCTTCTATCAGTGGGATGCCCACGGCTTTCAGTATCAGGTCGTTACGTTGCGCCTGATGAAGCTTTTTTACCAGCTGTTGTAGTTGGCCGGCCGCCTGTTCCAAGGTGCCGCTGGTGCTGTCGTTGATGTTGGTATTGCCGTTGGCGTTTTCGCTCATGATTATTCTTCCGGCTCGTGGATAAGATCGTTCAACTTGTCTGTCAGCCATTTTACCCATCCCTGTGTCGAAGGCCGAGTTTGCTGTGTCCCGCTTGGTTCGTCCTTTTCGGGTTGGGTGGCCGGTTCGGGCTCTTGGGGTGTTTCCACTTCGAACGGTATTTCGGGTTCCGTCGTGTTACTGTGGTTGTTGTCGTCGGTGTGCCCTCCGTTTGCGTCTTTCTCCTCCTCTTTTGGGTCAATCTTCAGGGGTTTGTAGAGTTTTCTGATAAGTTCCTCGTAGTATTCGTCGTTTTTGTCAGCCGTCGGGTTGCTTTTACGTTGCGACTCTTGCTGGTCGGGCTCCTCCATGTCGGTGGCCAGGATGATGACTTTGGCATCTTCGCCGAGGGTGTCGTCGGTGGAAGTTCCCCATATCACGTCGATGTTGGGGTCGAGCTGGTCGAAGAAATCGTCAATCTCCTGCATCTCGGGTACCATGATGGGCCGTTCGTCGCTCGAGTAGATGTTGAACAGTATTCGCTTTGCCCGGCTGATGTCGTTGCCGTGGAGCAGGGGAGAGTCGAGCGCGTCCTTGATGGCTTTCTCCACTCGGTGTTTTCCCGAAGCCCTTCCGATGGCCATGATGGCTCCGCCGCCGTTGCGCATGGTTGTTTCCACGTCGCGGAAGTCGAGGTTGATGTTGCCTTCCGAACTGATGGTGATGAGTTCCGAGATGCCCTTCACGGCGTTTTTCAGCACGTTGTCGGCGTCGGCCAGGGCTTCCTTGAGCGAGATGTTGGTGTCGGAGTAGATGTCGCACAGGCGCTCGTTGTTCACAATGAGCATGGCGTCAACATGCTTTCGCAACTCATCGACACCCTTCAGAGCCTTGATGATTTTGCGGCGGTGCTCAAAGAAGAAGGGAATGGTGACCACGCCGATGGTGAGCAGTCCCCGTTCCTTGGCTACGCGTGCCACCACAGGTGCCGCTCCGGTGCCCGTTCCGCCGCCCATGGTGGCGGTGACGAACACCATCTTGGTGTTGTCGTTAAAAAGCCATTCCAGGCTCTCTATGCTGCTTTCGGCCTCTGCGCGCCCCACTTCGGGTTTGCCTCCTGCTCCCAGTCCTTCTCCTAACTTGATTTTCACGGGCACGGGCGACTGTGAGAGCGATGCCGAGTCGGTATTGGCCACGGCGAACGAGACGCCCTGAATGCCTTCGTTATACATGTTGCGCACGGCATTGCATCCTCCGCCTCCAACGCCCACCACCTTGATGATGTCCTGCATCTCGTCTTCCACGTTGATGTTGGCTATTTCCAGTCTTTCTATATCTTCCAGCTGATGGTTCATCCTTATTGAGTGATTAGTGTTGAGTTTTTCGTGATGAGTGATTAGTGTTTAATGATGCAAAAGTACATATATTTTGCAACACTCGCAACTTTTCGCAAGGCTTGCAACGCAAAAAAGAGCATTCCCCTGTTATTTTGGTTGCACTTTTTTCTCACTTTTGCGCAACTAATGTAAAAAAATGAGGAAAGCCGCAACAACTTTCATTTTTTTTCTATATATTTGCACCATAACAATCAAATTGACAAGATTATGAGCTACACAGAAATGGCACAATTGGAGCTGATGAATGCGGCAGTTAACATCACCTCGAAAGAAGACCTTGATGCCCTGCGCCTGACACTCTCGCTCTTCTTTGCAGAGCGGGCTCAGAAGGCGATAGACAGAATGTGGGATGAGGGGACTCTCGACCAGCGCAAACTTGACGAGTTGCGCGGACAGCATCTTCGCACACCTTACAAGAGTCACTAATGATGCTATACATTGTTCTTGATACCAACGCTCTTATTCAATCTTTGCCCACGCGAAGCCAGTACCACAAGATTTGGACTGATTTTCTCGCGGGTAAGTACCATTTGTGCGTAAGCAATGAGATACTGACTGAGTACGAGGAGATTCTTGCCGTGCACACATCTCCCGAAGTGGCGCATAATGTTGTTGAGGCCATTGCCCGACACCCGCAGACCCGCTATCGTGAATCATACTACCGTTTTCACCTGCTATCTAATATAGACAAGGATGACGACAAATTTGTTGATTGTGCCATTACTGCCGGAGCAGATTATATCGTTACAGAAGATAGTCATTTTAATCACCTTAAGCAAATTCGATTCCCCCGTCTCAGCATTCTTACACTCGACGAGTTTATCGACATGCTGAAATAATGTTTATCAAGGATCTAATACTACTCTCCTCAAAAAACTACTACCATGACAGCGCTATTTGAAGTTGAAGGGAATTAGTGTTAGTTAGCGGAATTTAGCAGAATTTTATCCGTTTTTTGTTTCGCTCAAGGCATTCCTCCAGGGGTCAAAGACCTCTTAGCTCCCGTTAGCTCCTTTTTGACTATTCTTCATTTATACTGTTGTCTTTGTTGTCCCTGTTGTCTTTTTTTGCCTCTGTTCTAAAAAAGTTTGGCTCAACCGCAACAACTTTCAACTTTTTTGTATATATTTGCAACCGACAAGCCAGCCCCTTCGGTGGCGGGCGGGTCGTATTTCCGATGGAACGTGCTTCTGCAGTCGCGACATTAGGCTCGCGCAGCCTACTTCGCCAAAAAAGGAGCACAAAAGGACGTTTTCTAAACGTTATCTTCGGCCGTAGAATCTCGCAAATTCAAGTCCAGAAGAAACGCAACCGAACGTCCACTTAGTGTGTATTGTAATCTTTTCTCTATTTTTTTGTAAATAGGGAAATCTGCTACAATATATCACGACGTGGGTCATCTCGAGTTGCTTATCCTGGACAAGGCAATGCGAGAGCCCTACGGCGGGATAAGCGATGGAAAGTTTGGGTCAGCGGATTTTCCAGGTTGGTGGGTGTAGGCTAATCAAGAGTAAAGTGTTGCTAGTCTGTACATGAAGAACCTGATATCCCCCACGCCTCTGAA
>OMZS01000013.1:0-1881 GCA_900315565.1 uncultured Prevotellaceae bacterium
GTTGCTCGAAAGACAGCGAAGTGACGGCACAGACTATGACACAAAAATTGTATATCACCATCGATGGTAAGACGCTCTCCGTTGAGCTGGTCGATAATGCCGCCACGCAGGCATTGGTGGCGGCCCTGCAGGAGGGTGACATCACCTATGAGGCCCATGACTACGGCGGTTTCGAGAAGGTGGGTGCACTGGGACGCTCGCTGCCCACGAGCGACACGCAGACCACAACACAGGCAGGCGACGTCATCCTCTACAGCGGCAACCAAATCGTGCTTTTCTACGGCTCGAACTCGTGGAGTTACACCCGCCTGGGGCGTATGGAGTACTCGTCGCAGGCTGAGCTGGAATCCTTCCTCAAGGCCGGGCAGGGGAACATCACGGTGAAGCTATCGCTGTCATCGGACGCGACGGCCATCAGCAGCATCCGTAGCGTAGATGCTGAAGAAGATGACGACTACTATTCTCTAAGCGGCCAGCGCATTGCGAATCCAACACATGGTATATATATAAAGAAAGGTAAAAAGGTGCTGTTATGAAGAAAGTATTAACCGCAGTGCTGATGGGCTTCATGCTCACGGCTTGTAACGAGAATAAACAAACTACAAATGAGAATATGGAACAAACGACATTACAATTAACTCAAGTGTGGGACAAGACGTTCCCCAAGAGTGACAAGGTGGACCACAAGAAGGTCACGTTCACGAACCGCTACGGCATCGAACTCGCTGCCGATATGTACACGCCCAAGGATGCTGCTGGCAAACTCGCGGCTATCGCCGTGAGTGGTCCGTTTGGTGCCGTGAAAGAGCAGTCGAGCGGACTCTATGCCCAGCACATGGCGGAGCGTGGTTTTCTGGCCATCGCCTTCGACCCGTCGTTCACTGGTGAGAGCGGTGGCAAGCCTCGCCGCATGGCCTCTCCCGACATCAACACTGAGGACTTTCTCGCAGCCGTTGATTTTCTCTCGGTACAGGACAATGTAGATGCTGAGCGCATCGGCATCATCGGCATCTGCGGTTTCGGTGGTATGGCTGTGAACGCTGCCGCCCTCGACCCGCGCATCAAGGCTACCGTTGCCTCGACGATGTACGACATGACGAAAGTGAACCGCGAGGGCTACTTCATGAGCAGCGACTCTAAGGAGCAGCGTATGGAGGCACGCAGGGCGATGGCTGCCCAGCGTACTGAGGATTTCAAGGCGGGTGAGTATAAGCGCGCTGGCGGTGTTATCGACCCGTTGCCTGAGGATGCCCCCTGGTTTGTGAAGGACTATCACTCTTACTATAAGACCGAGCGTGGCTACCACGAACGCAGCGGCAATTCCAACGACGGCTGGAATGCAACGGGTTGCCAGTCGTTCCTCAACCAGCCCATTCTCGACTATGCCAACGAGATAGAGACTCCCGTACTACTTATTCACGGCGAGAAGGCCCACTCGCGCTACTTCTCTGAGTATGCTTTCGAAAAGATGACGGGCAAGAAGGCGTTCGCCTCGTCTGTCAGCGAATGTGCCATTGCCAACGAGATACCTACCGGCAAATATGCTGGCAGTTACAAGGAAGGCAACAAGGAACTGCTCATCATCCCCGGTGCTTCGCACGTTGACCTCTACGACGATGTGGCAGGTGTCATTCCCTACGACAAGATTGAGGGTTTCTTCAAGGCTTCGATGCAGTAACAGAAGTTAGGAGTTAGGTGTTAGGTGTTAGGTGATAGGAAAGAAATTAGAATAATTAGAATAATTTCACCATGAATAATAATATAATTCTTGGATAATTATAATAATTATTCTAATTTCTTTCTTACGATATGGTAAAATAACACCTTGGTACAAATATTAAGAAACGAATGAGAATAATTAGAATAATTCTGGCCACGAAT
>OMZS01000013.1:1942-89819 GCA_900315565.1 uncultured Prevotellaceae bacterium
GGTACAAATATTAAGAAACGAATGAGAATAATTAGAATAATTCTGGCCACGAATGAAAATATTATTATTCGCATTCGTGAGTTAATAATTCTCATTATTCTCATTCGTTTCCGTCAAATTATTTCAGCTATTTTTCTGGAGTAATTATTCTAATTATTCTAATTTCTTTCCTATCCCCGTAAATTGTAAACTGTGTGACATGACAATTGTCTTGTAACTCCTTGAACTCCTTGAACTCCATGGACTACAGAGAGACCAGAGAAATTATAAATCATTACTGCTTCGACAGCCTGTTCAATACGTACTGCACACTCGCTACATACTCCTCGTCGGTGGTCAGGTGCTCGATGATCATGGGCATTCGGGGGTTCTCGGCAGTGGCCAGTTGGGCATAGAGATTGATGTCGAGCGTGCCCTCGCCACAGGCACACTCCTGCAGTTGGAAGGTGTACTCGGGCTTCAGTAGGATGTCCTTCAGGTGACAGCTCACGATAGTGCCGTGGAGTTTCTCGAAACACTCGCGGAGGAACTCATCGTTGAAGAAATATCTGCGGGGTGAGGTAATCATGTTCACCACATCGAGGTGGGTGCCGAACTCCGCACGATCGACAGCCTCTATGAGGCGCAGATACTCATCGGGACCGCTGGGTATCATCCAAGGCATCGACTCGATGCAGAATTTCGTATGCTGAGGACGGGCGGTGTCGATGACCTGACGAATCATCGCTACCGCCATATCCCACAGCTCGCGACTGAAGTTGTTGCGGTAGCCGCCGTCCCAGCGGGGGCCGTAGGGCGTGCCCACCACATTCACACAACATGCGGCACCAATGGCGTCGGCCATGCGGAGTTGACGGACGGCGTAATCTATCCAATGCTGTCGCTCGGTGGGGTCGGCAGCCAGCGTGTTGCGCCACACGCCCACTTCGGCGATGGTGAGTCCGGCCTCTTCGGCAGCCTGCTTATAGGCCATGATGGTTTCCGCATCCTCGTCACAGGTGACGGGGAAGTTGACAGCCTGCAGTCCGAGGGCCTTGTGTTTGGCGGCCCACTCCTTGGGCGAGCTGTGCTTCAATGCGGACGAAATGCCTAAATACATCAGAACGCCCTCCTATGAATGATTGTAGAATCCATTTTGTCCAACCTGCTGACGCCAGTACGTGCCATCACGCCAGCCAGCTCAGCCGTCATCTCGTTGATGCGTCCTGCTACGGCATCGGCCCCGTTCTTGAGTTGCTGCATGAGGTGACGCCCCACCGATACGGCCTTGGCGCCAAGGGCCAGACACTTGTAGACATCCATACCGCTCTCGATGCCGCAATCTACGAATACCGGTACGCTTCTGCCTGTGGCGGAAAGAATATCGGGCAGAGCCATCAGAGGCGGCACGGCATACTGAACCATGCCATGATGGTGAGACACCACCAACCCTGCGCATCCGGCTTTCAGACATTTCTCGGCATCACACGGACTGAGCACGCCTTTTACAATAAAAGGCACGCCGGCAGCCTTTACGAAATCCGCCAGTTCGTCGGTCGTCTTGGCCTTCATGGGCAGTCCGAACACATCATCGTAGCCACCCTGTGAATTGAAGGCATGGTCGATGTCCATTCCCACAGCGATGCAGCCCACCTTGACGGCATGCTCAATCTTGCGCAGCACCTCGCTATTGTCGGCATGGGGCTTGATAATCTTGATGGTTCGGGCACCTGTTGCCACAATCTCCTCCAGTTCTTCTTCGCTGCCCATGCCCACCCAGTGAACGGCTCCACTCATGGCTGCTGCCTGGGCATAGACAGTCATGCCGTTCTGTGCCGTGTTATGCAGATGCGACAGGGCGGCTGTCATGATGGGTGTGCGGAAAGTTTCTCCGAACAGCTCCATCTCAGTCGAAGGGAGGACGGCGTCCAGATAGCGGGTCTCTATCAAAAGAGAGTCAAAAAAGTCTCTCGTAATCTTGTCCGAATTTGATGTCAGTTGCATAATTTTCAATTATCTATTTTCAAATTGTTTGTTACTGCTGCGTTGAGTTTATCCATCTTCTCGTCGGATAGTTCGTACTTGCCAATTACGAAGATGGCCAATACAAACAGGGCGGCAGGAATCAGGGTGACGAGCCAGAGAATGCCTTGTTCGGCCATCGGCTCCTGCACCGCCTCTCCAGCCTTGAAGCCTACCCAGACCAACACCAGTCCGGGAACGACGCCGCCCAGCGCCATGCCGGCCTTCATGAAGATGCAGATAAGCGCATTCACAATACCTGCTACACGATGGCCTGATACATACTCGCTGAAAGTCACCACCTCGGGCACTAGCGCCCACATATAGCCGGTAGCCACCACCACACCTGTACTCTTCACAAACTGCACAGCGAATATCAGCGCGGTGATAGATTTGAGACGCTCTATCGACATCATCAGGTACATCAACACCATGGCCACGATGGCGATGCCGAGGAACAACCTGAACATTCCGTTCTTGCCGATCCTTCGCTTGATGGCAGGCACCATCGGCATGAAGATAAACGCCGGAATGGTGCCAAGCCACATGAACACCGTTGTCATCAGAGGCGTGGCATGCATGTTGAAGGTCATGAAATAAGAATCCGCAGCATTGCTGATACTCATGGTGGTGAAGGCAATGACAAAAAAGAACGACAACACGCGGAGCGGGCGGTTGCGTACCAGTTCCATCCAGAGGTCGCTAACCTTGACCATCGCACTTTCGCTCTGGGGATGTTTCATCTCTGAATTGGTGCTGTAAGTCATATATGACAACGGCCAGGAAGATCATTCACAGAGATTTCCTGGCCGTTAAAGGTTTTAAGGACGGGGCAAACAAAATGGCTTGGTTGCTCCAACTATGAGGTTACTTCTTCAAGACCTTGCGCACGGTGCCGTTGTCCATGCGGAGGATGTTGAGACCGCGTGTGAGTTTCTGCTGCTGAACACCGCTGACATTGTAAACCTTGCTCACCTTGGCATTGTTGCTGACGGGAGCTTTTACACCCGACTCGTCGTCGATGTCGATGACCACATGCTTGGCCCATTTGCCGTCTCCGCCGACAATGGCATAATTTTCATAATTGCCAGCAATGTCAATTCTTCCATCCGACGGTTCGGTAATCTTGCAGTTACCAAGGTCTATTTTCTTAAAGTCGCAGATGCCTGCATAGACGCAATCGAAATCCAAATAACAGTTTCTGATGATAAGTGATTCATTGCTTGGACCATTTGGTCCGCCAATGCCCCAATCGCCTGTACCAATGACATTCAGGTTGCGGAGTGTAAGGGTGGCACCGTCAAGGACATAAAAACATTCAAAGCCGGGTGCATCAAGAGTGAGATAATTAAATTCTCCTTCGATGGTGGTGTTTGCATGGATGCGGAAAACAGAGTAGTTGTAAGACAGTTTACAATCAGCTGAAGTGAATTTAATGGTCAGCCCATCCACACCTCTGTTTTCGATTAAAGGTACATTGTCTCCGCTTGTGGAAGCATCGTCGGTGTCGATGGTCAATAATTTGGCGTCATCATCGTAAGTGACAACATCTGATCCAATATAATGCATTAATGCTAAGATGTATTCGTTTAATGGATTGCCTGCAATGCTTATTTCATAATTTTTGCCAAGATTGAGTGTATTTGCAATTTCTCCATCAGAAGTGTTGATAAAAGTGAATTTATCTGTATTGAATTCGCTTGCTCCAGTAATGTCGCCATAATTGTCTGCGCAGTTGAATGCTCCAAAACAACTCATAGCTTTATGTCCTGTAGGAGTGTCAACAAGAATCATGCAGTTTGCAGTGATATCGCCATAGATTGAGATTCCAATGGATTGTGAACTCACGGAGAGATAGGAAAACTGTTTTCCTGTAATCTCCGAGTCCTCTCCAAGAATAGAAATACCATAACCGTCACTTTCTATATCTAAATTCGACTCATAGTCAATGTCAATGATTAAGCTGGAACGTGACATGAGACCGTAGTTTTTGTAAATGTCGTCACCTCCTTCCGCTTTGATTTTGCATACGCCTTTAACGATTATCCTAAGACCTTCGATGGCATCTTCCCAAGTGTCTCCATTTTCAATACCTTTAACGCCGTTGCCATTAACGGTGATCGTGGCATTGTCGAGCGTCAGTTCTTTCGTAGTGTAGTTGTAGGTAACAGTGCCTTCGATGCCTTCTCCAGTAACGGAGACAATGTTTTTCTGGCCAGTTACTTGATGACCAGCCACATAAAGCGGCTCACCCCATGCTTGCGCAAAAGCGCAGGTGGGCAACACTGCCAAAAGGGCAGTAACGAAAATAGTAGAAATCTTTTTCATACTCATTGTTTTTTAAAGGTTAATATAAAAGGATTGATTCGATTTAACAAATGGTTGTATTTGTTTTGCAAATATAACAATAATTATCGAGCATGTGCTGTTTTGGTTGTTAAAAAAAACAAAATGCCGATGGTTTCTTGTAATCATCTATTGCAGTGGTGGCTGAACCTTTTGCGTTGCCGTGGTTAGTTGGTGCGTGACTTGTTTCAGCTCGTCAAGGGTAAAATGCTCTTTTTGGCTGGTGAGCGTTTCGGGGCGAAGCCGGAGTAGGTCGAGCAATGACTGGCAGGCACGAGCAAGCATCTCTTCGTGGTCGAAGGCGAGTGGGGGAGTGGCACGGCTGGCAATGTTCTCGCACAGGTCGCTGAGGTTGAACCAGCGTGCTAGGGCGGCATCGTCGGCGCCGCATACGTCTTGCATCCTTACCAGGGCGAAAAAGGCCACACTGATGACGCGCTCGCGCGGGTCGCGGCCGGGCGTGCTGAAAGTGTAAAACTGGTGGACGGAGGCTTTGGTCATTCCCGTTTCCTCTCGCAGCTCGCGCAGGGCACCAGTCTCGGCACTCTCGTCTATTTCGAGATATCCGCCTGGAAAAGCCCAATGGCCTTTGTATGGTTCGAATCCACGCTCAATGAGCAGCACTTTGAGCTGGTTGTCGTCCAAGGCGAAGATGACACAGTCGGTGGCAACGGCAGGGTGGGGGTATTTGTAGGTGTACGACATGAAGATGAAAGATTAAAGATTAAATATTAAAAATTAAATATGAGTTTAAGGTTTTAAGTTTACAGAAAGTATCTGCATGATTTGTGAAATCTGTGTAATTTGTGTGACAAAAATACGTAAAACAAGTGAAACATTGAACAAAAACTAGCTGAAAAATAGCTTTTCAGTGTCAAAAAGTCGGTTTTTCGAACAATTTTTGGCCTTCTGTTTGCTCATCTGCGAAATATTGTGTAATATTGCAGGTCAAAAATTAAACAAATCTTATTATTAACACTTAACAATATGAATAGCGATAGCCTACAAGCCACGCAAGAATACTGGCAGCCGGAACTCGAAACCATGCCCAGAGAGCAATTGGAGCAATTGCAAGTAAAGAAACTCAGGAAAACGATTGAGATTTGTCTCAAGTCACCTTTCTATGGCAAACGTTTGGGTGAACTTGGCATTACGCCCGAAAGCATCAACAGCATCGCAGACCTCCGAAAGATACCTTTCACCACGAAGCAGGACCTTCGTGACAACTATCCCTTCGGTCTCGTTGGCGGAAATATGGACGATGCCATTCGCATCCACTCCACCAGCGGCACCACCGGCAACCCCTGTGTGGTGGTCTATAGCCGTCATGATATAGAATCGTGGGCCAACATGATTGCCCGCAATATGTATATGGTGGGATGTCGCAAGAGCGACGTGTTCCAGAACTCCAGCGGCTACGGCATGTTTACGGGCGGTCTGGGATTCCAGTATGGAGCTGAGGCGCTGGGTGCTACCACCGTTCCCGCTGCTGCCGGTAACTCGAAGCGCCAGATAAAGTTTATTCGCGACTTCGGAACTACCTGTCTGCACGCCATTCCGAGCTACGCCATTCGTCTGGCAGAAGTGTTCAGAGAGGAAGGTGTTGACCCGCGCACCACCAAGCTGCACACCCTGTTCATTGGAGCTGAGCCTCACACCGAGGAGCAGCGCCAGCGCATCGAGCGCATGCTGGGTGTGAAGGCCTACAACTCGTTTGGCATGACCGAGATGAACGGTCCCGGCGTGGCTTTCGAGTGCAAGGAGCAAAACGGCATGCACCTGTGGGAAGACAACTACATCATCGAGATTGTTGACCCCGACACCCTTGAGCCTGTGTCCGATGGCGAGATTGGCGAAATGATTCTCACTACGCTCGACCGCACCATGATGCCTATATTAAGGTATCGCACGCGCGACCTCACCCGCATCATTCCCGGTGAGTGTAAGTGCGGCCGCACCCACCGCCGCATCGACCGCATCAAGGGCCGTACCGATGACATGTTTATCATCAAGGGTGTCAACGTGTTCCCCATGCAGGTGGAGAAGATTCTGGTGCAGTACCCGGGCCTGGGCAGCAACTATCTCATCACGCTCGACACCGTCGATGACAATGACATTATGACCGTTGAGGTGGAACTCGACGATATGAATACCGATGTATATCCCGAGCTGCAGCGCATGACGAAAGATATTCAACGCGCATTGAAAGACGAGATTCTGCTCACTCCGCACGTGCGCCTCGTGAAGAAAGGCTCGCTGCCTGTGAGCGAAGGCAAGGCTGTGCGTGTGAAAGACCTGCGCGTAGGCAGGGGATAATTGATAATTGATAATTGACAATTGACAATTGACAATTGATAATTGATAATTGATAATTGATAATTCATTGTATTGAGACGGTCATTCATCATTGTTTTCATAACCTTTTTGCTGTTGCATTCTGCCGGTGCGCAGCAAATGCGTGAGGTTTGGCTCTCCATGCCCGACTCGCTCGTGGGCTATCTGAACAAGAGCAAGCGTATCGAGGCGATGGACTACCGCGACATGGGGCTGAAACTCGACGTGCGCAATCTGCTCAACGGCAGCACGCTGGTAGATACGCTGACAGCCGATTTCATTTCGGTTAGTCTCAATAAGTCCGCCCGTCTGCAAATGAAGTTGTTGCCTCGTGAGGCTGACACGCTGCTATGTGTGGTGAAAACCATTTGGGGCCCATCTGCCGACAGTTCCATTGGTTTCTACACCCCGCAGTGGGTGCCCGTAGCGGCAAGCATGTTCGCCGAAGGCCATCACCCGCTTGAGCAGGCAGTTGACAGTTTTCTGTTGCGTCCCGACTCGATGAGTATTGAGCGCTTTGAAGAGTTAAAGCTTCAATTTGAGCCTCGGCTCGTCTCCATTGAGATGCCTGTGAGTGGCAACGAACTCTGGATGCAGGTAGAGCAGGCTTTGCCTGTGCCATCATCGCTTTCATCGGCTTTAAATCAGCTTATTAAGCGAAGAAAGTTTAAATGGAACGGCGAAAAGTTTATAGAATGTTAAAATTACACTAATTTTTGCCATAAACACTTGCATATAAAAAAATAATGACTACCTTTGCATCGTGTTTTTCATGGTATTAGATTATTAAGGTTAATAAAGATTGGTTGTCGTGAGACAATCAATTTTTTTTGTGCCCATTTTTCCGCAATTTTTAGCATTGAAAACAATCACTATAATAAAAAGATGAAGTCCGCTTTCCCGGCTGTGGGGAAGCGGACTTCATGCTTTTAGCAGTGTAGTCGCTGCAAGCAAATCGCAACTCAATTAAACAGGCAATTTCTTCAGCAGCAGGTAGGTTCCGAACACTTGCAGCAGCAGTCCGGGCCAGCCAATAGTGAAATCGGCAACAGTGGCGTCAACGCCTCCTGTGAGCAACAGTTCGCCCAAGCCACCGATGCACTCAGCAGCAAGCACCACTCCAGCGAGCAGCAGCAGGCTGACCGACTTGGTGCGCTCTGCTACTAGTCCGGCTACCAGGGCGATTACCACCAGCTTGAGTGTCATGACGGGCAAAACGGCCCAAGAGGGCTGGCCGAACAGCAAATGGTTGACCAGAGGTGAGAGAGCGGCTGCCAAAAGTGCAGCGCGCCATCCGAACTTATAAGCTCCGGCCAGAATGACCAGCGACAGCGGGGCAAAAATGAAACCTCCCTGTGGAATAAGGTGGAACAACTGAGGCAGCACAATGTTGCAGCCCACGAAGATGGCTGCCATGAGATAGGTGCGCGCCTGACTGTAGTCGAGGGTGTAAAGTCTAGCGTTTGTTTCCATAACGTTTTTTTTTATGTTGATAAATATTATGTTCTGTTTCAGCTGCAAAGATAATTGAAAATATTCGAATTGATGTGCTTTCGGTCAATATTTTTTGTGTGTTATCGAATTAGATCATGTGTTTTTCTTTTCTGTTAAGGACATGAAATGCGTATGATGATTCCTTTTTTGTATGTTTTCGCTATTGGCTGGCTACAAGAAAGTGTCAGTTTTCTTACGGTAAAAACAGGAAAAAGAAAGTGTAACAGTCTGTTTGCTTGCATTCTGACAAATGGCTGAAAATATCTTTGTACCCGCGCGAAAATTTTTCCAATTTTATGGGGCCGTTCTATAATAATTTGTTATTTTTGCAGAATAAAACACACCGTCTGATGGTTTACATTTCGCTGCCCGACGAAAAAGAGCGCCTGCTGGCGTTCTATCTGGCCATGGAGGAATATGTGGCCCGCCATGTTGACGAGGAGGACTGCTTCTTTATGTGGCAGACGCAGCCCTCGGTCATCTTCGGGCGCAACCAACTCATCGAGAACGAGGTGAACCAGGACTATTGCCGGCAGCACGCCATTCGCATGTATCGGCGGAAAAGCGGAGGAGGATGCGTTTATTCGGACATGAGCAACGTGATGTTCTCATACGTTACCAAAGAAGAGAATGTGAATTTTGCCTTCAACCGCTACGTCAACATGGTGGCACTGGTGCTATGTAAGCTTGGTGTCGATGCCAAGGTGACAGGCCGCAACGACATTCTCATCGATGGCCGCAAAGTGTCGGGCTGTGCCTTTTATCACCTTCCGGAGCGTAGCATTGTGCATGGCACGTTGCTCTACGACACCAACATGCGCCACATGGTGGGCAGCATCACCCCGAGCGACGAGAAACTGGTGAGCAAGGGCGTGCAGAGTGTGCGACAGCACATTGCGCTGCTGAAAGACTATGTGGATATTTCGCTCGACGAGCTCAAGCGTTTTGCCCGTCAGCAGTTGTGCGACCGCGAGCTGACCCTCTCGCCTGCCGATGTTGAGCAGATAGAGCAAATCATGCGCGATGAGTATCTGAGCGACAGCTTCATCTACGGCAAGAATCCGCGTGCGTCGCTGACGCGCCGCTGCCGCATAGAAGGAGTGGGCGAGCTGGAATTGCGCATGGCACTGAAGAACAAGGGGAGGCAGAAAATCATTGGTGAGGTGAATCTGCTGGGCGACTTCTTTGTCGTGGGCGACCTGAGCGGACTGCTCGCCTGTCTGCACGGTGTGGCATGGGAGCGCGAGGCCATAGCCAAAGCACTGCCCGTAAGAGTTGACAACGTGGTGCGCCACTTGCAGCGCGACGACCTGATAAAACTATTAACACCTTAAATATATATGGAAAACAAACGAACTTGTCTTTACGACAAACATGTGGCCCTGGGCGCGCTGATTTCGCCGTTCGGGGGCTTTGACATGCCCATTCAGTATTCAACCATCATCGACGAGCACCAGGCTGTGCGCCAGGCTTGCGGTGTGTTCGACGTGAGCCACATGGGCGAGGTTACAGTGCGAGGCAACGATGCTGAGCGTTATGTGAATCACATTTTTACCAATGATGTGACCAATGCCCCCGACGGGCAGATTTTCTACGGCATGATGTGCTATGAGAATGGCGGCACCGTAGATGACCTCCTGGTTTACAAGATGGGCGAGGCCGACTTCTTCCTTGTCATCAACGCCGCCAACATCGACAAAGACTGGGCTTGGATGCAACAACAGGCCGAAGGCTTTGACATCGACATGCAAAACCGCTCTGATTTCTACGCCCAGCTGGCTGTGCAAGGTCCCGAGGCAGAAGCCGTGGTTGAAGAGGTGCTGGGACTGCCCTGCGCCGACCTGCAGTTCTACACGGGCAAGCGGCTCTCCGAACGTGCTGATGCACCAGACGCTGTTGAGACCATCATCAGCCGGACGGGCTATACGGGCGAAGACGGCTTTGAGATTTACGGCTCGGCCGACTTTATTCGCGAATTGTGGGACAAGCTGATGGCCAGCGGCCGTTGCAAACCCTGCGGACTCGGCTGCCGCGACACCCTTCGCTTCGAGGTGGGGCTACCGCTTTACGGCGACGAACTGAGCGACGAGATTTCGCCTGTCATGTCGGGGCTGAGCATGTTCTGCAAGTTCGACAAACCTGAGTTTATTGGCAAGGAGGCCCTGATGCGTCAGAAACAGGAAGGCGTAAGCCGGCGCGTCGTGGGCATAGAACTGTCGGGCAAGGCCATCCCCCGCCACGGCTATGCCGTGCTGAAGGACGGACGACAGGTGGGCGAGGTAACCACAGGCTATCACACCATCAGCACCGACAAGAGTGTGTGCATGGCACTGGTAGATGTGGCCTATGCCAAGCTGGGCACCGAACTTGAGATACAGATACGCCGCAAGACCTTCCCGGGTGTGGTGGTGAAAAAACGATTCTACGATAAACATTATAAAAAGTAAAAACATTATTATGGCAAAAGTTATTGACGGACTCTATTACAGCGAGTCGCACGAGTTTGTTCGCATTGAAGGCGAATTTGGATTTATTGGTATCACCGACTATGCTCAGCATGCTTTGGGCAACATTGTTTATGTGGACATGCCCGAAGTGGATGACGAGGTGGTGGCCGGTGAGGATTTTGGAGCCGTGGAGAGCGTGAAGGCCGCCAGCGACCTCATTTCGCCTGTCAGCGGCACCGTTGTTGAGGTGAACGAGGCGTTGGAGGATGAGCCCGAGCTGGTGAACAACGACGCTTTCGAAAACTGGATTATCAAAGTGCAACTCAGCGACACCGCTGAGCTCGATGCGCTGATGAATGCAGCCGACTACGCCGCATTCTGTGAGAAAGAAGGCTAAAACCCAGCGATGATGAACTACAAGTATTTTCCTCATACCGATGAGGAGATTCGCCAGATGCTCAGCGTGGCGGGTGTCGATTCGCTCGACGCTCTCTACGCCGACATTCCCGAAAGTGTACGCTTCCGTGGCGACTACGACATTCCCGAGGCGCTCAGCGAACTGGAAATTCGCCAGCTCATGCAGACCCTCGGCCAACTCAACGACCAGCTCACCTGCTTTGCCGGAGCTGGAATCTATGACCATTATTCGCCATCGGTGGTGCAGAATCTGGTACAGCGCTCAGAGTTTCTGACAAGCTACACGCCCTATCAGGCAGAGATATCGCAAGGCACGCTGCACTACATTTTCGAGTTTCAAAGCATGATGGCCGAACTCACGGGCATGGATGTCAGCAATGCCTCGATGTACGACGGGGCTACAGCCACCGCCGAGGCTGCTCTGATGGCTGTGGCAGCTGGTAAGAAAGCCAACAAGGTGCTGGTGAGCGAAACGGTTGACCCGAAAATACGCCGCGTGGTTGATACCTACGCACGCTATCAGGGTATAGAGATACTGACCATCCGCCAGAATGACGGCATCACCGACCGCTCGCACATGCAGCAGCTCATAGGCGAGGGTGGGGTGGCCGGCGTAGTGGTGCAGATGCCCAACTACTTTGGCATTGTTGAGGACTACGAAGGCTTTGCCGACGACATCCATGCTGCCAAAGGTCTCTTCATCGTCAACAGCGTGGCAGCCGACCTGGCTGTGCTCAAAACTCCGAAAGAGTGGGGAGCCGACATCGCAGTGGGCGACGGCCAGAGCCTTGGCATGCCCATG
Source organism: uncultured Prevotellaceae bacterium (assembly GCA_900315565.1). Lineage (GTDB taxonomy): Bacteria > Bacteroidota > Bacteroidia > Bacteroidales > Bacteroidaceae > Prevotella. The sequence continues at coordinate 13,784 of OMZS01000013.1, forward strand.
AGTTTCGGCGGTCCTGGTGTAGGCTACATGTGCTGTACCGAGAAACTCATCCGCAAAATGCCGGGACGCATTGTCGGCATGACGCGCGACAACCGGGGCAACCGCGCCTTTGTGCTCACCCTGCAGGCACGCGAACAGCACATTCGCCGGCAAAAGGCCACATCGAACATTTGTTCCAACCAAAGTCTCATGGCCCTCTATGCCACCATCTATCTCGCCCTCATGGGCCGTCAGGGTGTGAAAGAGGCTGCCGAACTCTCGTATGCCGGAGCCCACTACATGTGCGACCAGCTGGTGGCCTCGGGCAAATTCCGTCTGACTTACAATCAGCCGTTCTTCAATGAGTTCTGTGTCAGCACCGACGCGTCGGTCGATGAACTCATCCGGCGCGCGGCAGAGTATGGCTTCCTGGCTGGTGTGAAAATCGACGATCACACACTGATGCTGGCGGTCACCGAGAAGCGCAGCAAGGAAGATATTGACGAACTGGTGGAAATCTTAACAAAGAAGGAAACAAGTCATGAATAACAGACTCTATGGATCATTGATTTTCGAGTTGTCACACCCAGGAAGACGCGGTTACTCGCTGCCCCGCAACTCGTTCGAAGGCTATTCCACCCATCAGCTGCCCGCATCGTTGCGACGTGCCGACGACGCACAACTGCCCGAGTGCGACGAACTCACTGTGGTGCGCCATTACACCAACCACAGCGCCAACAACTTCGGTGTGAACAACGGTTTCTATCCCCTAGGCAGCTGCACCATGAAGTACAACCCCGTCATCGACGAGGAGATAGCTGCCATGCAGGAGTTCAGCGCACTGCATCCCATGCAGCCCGCCGAAACCTGCCAGGGTGCGCTCGAGGTGTATTACTCCATGCAGACGCTGTTGGCCGAGCTTACCGGCCTGAGCGAGTTTACGCTCAACCCCTGCGCCGGTGCTCACGGAGAACTCACGGGCCTGATGGTCATCCGTGCATACCACAACAGCCGCGGCGACAACGCGCGCACCAAAGTCATCATTCCCGATTCGGCCCACGGCACCAACCCTGCTTCGGCAGCGGTTTGCGGACTCGAGGTGCTCGAGGTGAAAAGCACGGCCGACGGCTTGGTAGATTTGGCCGACCTCAAGCGCATTGTCGAAGCCGAAGGCACGCAGGTGGCTGGCATGATGATGACCAACCCCAACACGCTCGGACTCTTTGAGAAAGACATTCCTGCCATTGCCCAGCTGATTCACGGCTGTGGCGGTCTGATGTACTACGACGGTGCCAACCTCAATCCCATGCTGGGCGCGTGTCGTCCCGGCGACATGGGCTTCGACGTGATGCACATCAATCTGCACAAGACCTTTGCCACGCCTCATGGCGGTGGCGGTCCCGGTTCGGGACCCGTTGGTGTGCGACAGGGCTTGGAACCGTTCTTGCCCACACCGCGTGTGGTGGCCGATGTCAACAACACCATGCTTCATGTCGAGACGGGCGAGTACGAGCAGGCGCTGGGTAGCATCGGACAGTTCTTCGGCAACTTTGCCGTGGTGCTGCGTGCTTACACCTATATCCTTTCGCTCGGACGTGAAAACATCAAGCTGGTGGGGCCGCTGGCCACGCTCAATGCCAACTACATTAAGGAACAGCTCAAGGACGACTATAAGCTGCCCATCGGCTCTCTGTGCAAGCATGAGTTTGTTTTCGACGGACTGGCCGACAAATCCACTGGTGTCACCACCATGGACGTGGCCAAGCGCCTGTTGGACTACGGCTATCATGCGCCGACCATCTATTTCCCGCTGCTGTTCCACGAGAGCCTCATGATTGAGCCAACCGAAAACGAGAGCAAGGAAACCATCGACGGCTTCATCAGCGTGATGCGCACCATCGCCCGCGAAGCCCGCGAGACGCCCGATGTGGTGAAGCAGGCTCCTCACAACACCCCCATCGGACGCGTTGACGATGTGCTGGCTGCACGCCATCCGGTAGTAACCTTTAAGCAGATGAACAATGAATAATACTGACCTGATAATCATCGGCGCGGGGCCTGGAGGCTACCGCGCCGCTGCGTTTGCAGCTGCCAATGGCCTGAAGGTGGTGGTGTTCGAGGCGGCTCAGGTGGGCGGCACTTGTCTGAACGAGGGGTGCATTCCTACCAAGTCGTTCGCTCGCAATGCCGAGATTGTGCAGACGCTGAAAGAGGCGGCCACGTTTGGCCTCGACAATCTGGAGTACGACTTTCATTTCGACCGTGTGGTGGAACGCAAAAACCAGGTGCTCACCGCCCTGCGTAGTGGTATCGAGACGCTCCTTTCGCATCCTAACATCACGCTGGTGCGACAAAAGGCAGCATTTCAAGATGCCCACACGGTGGTGACCGAGGCCGGCGACGAATACTGTGCTCCTTTCATCATCGTTGCCACTGGTTCGGAGCCCAAACAGCTGCGGCTGGAAGCTTACGACGATGGTGCCGCCTGCGATTCGGAGTATCTGCTGCGCATGGAGTCGTTGCCCGCCCGCTTGTGCATTGTAGGTGCTGGAGTCATCGGCATGGAGTTCGCCAGCATTTTCAACTCGTTTGGCGTAGAGGTCACCGTGGTGGAATTTCTCAAGGAATGCCTGCCCACCCTCGACAGCGACATAGCCAAGCGGCTGCGCAAGACACTCGAAAAGCGTGGCGTAAAGTTTGTGATGCAGGCTGGCGTAAAAGCCATTACGTTTAAAGAGGAGAGTGGAGAGAGTAGAGAGGAAAGTTCAAAGCTCAAAGTTCAAAGTTCAAAGAACGTTTGTTACACGCGCAAGGGTAAGGACGAGAACATCGAAGCCGACCTGGTTCTCATGGCCGTAGGGCGCAAGCCGCGCGTGAGTGCCGACTTCGCAAAGGCCGGATTCCAGTACGACGAGCGCTCGGGCATTCTTGTTGACGAGCATATGCAGTCCACCGTTTCTCATATTTATGCCATCGGCGACGTGAATGGCCGCCAGATGCTCGCCCATGCTGCCGAGATGCAGGGCTTGCATGCCGTAGGGCAGATTTTGGCCCAGCTGCGTCCCGAGTCTGAGGGTGCCAACGTCGCCCCGCGTCTCGACGTGATGCCCGCTGCCATCTTCACGCTGCCCGAAGCCGCCTGTGTTGGCCTGTCAGAGGACCAGTGCAAGGAGCAGTGCATCAGCTACACCTGCCACAAGAGTTTCTTTCGTGCCAACGGTAAGGCCCTGGCCATGAACGAGAGCGAAGGAATGCTTAAATTGCTTGCTGATGCCGACGACTGCATCATTGGCTGCCACGTCTTTGGTGCTCACGCCGCCGACCTGGTACAAGAAGCCAGCGTACTCATCTGCCAGCGCACTACTGTAAGCCAACTGCGCAACATGGTGCATATCCATCCCACACTCAGCGAAGTGCTGCTCGCAGCGGCAGAAAACTAACCTATCGGACGCTTCGTCAGTTTTGTGCACATATTGTGCACAGTTTTGCACACGGAACTCTTCCGGCTTGTTGTCACACAGACAGTATCTCACACAGACGTATCTCCCGACGTTATCTTTCCCACGTCGTGAGTTACATAATTATCTCCCGACGTTGCGAAATTATTTCACGGCATCACATAATTATCTCCCGACGCTACGCAACAATTCTCTAGAGAATTTCATCGCATCGTCGGGAGTTGTTTTTTCCTTTCTGAACATCCTTTTTGCAATGCCGTGTCAGTGTTCATCCCCATGCTCCTTGGGAGCATCAGTCTCATCTGTTGAATCAGTTCCATCAGTGTCTCACACGATTTCACATGCTTTTTGTATCTCACACAGATAAATCTTTTTGTTTCAGACTCCGTTGCCTCGGTTGTTCGGCGGATTTGCAATCCGCCGCATAAAGAGTATTAGGATTTGTAATCCGAAAAGAGAAAGTACAATATGCGGCGGATTGCAAATCCGCCGAACATGCGGGCGAACAGAGCACTGTTACTCTGCAATGCCGTGTCAGTGTTCATCCCCATGCTCCTTGCGAGCATCAGTCTCATCTGTTGAATCAGTTCCATCAGTGTCTCACACGGATTTCACATGCTTTTTGTTTCTCACACAGATAAAACTTTTTGTTTCAGACACTGATAGTACTGATTTGACTGGTGTTACTGTTTTCTTTCAGAAATGCGGATGAACACTGTTTCTCTATCGTGCCATCCATCAGGGACAAAATGAAGATAAAAATATTTGCAGGTGGCTGCTGCAAAACAACGAGAAAGAAAAGTGGTGAAAAATTTGGAAGGTAACGAATAAAGTGTTATCTTTGCAAAAGAAAAAGGGTCGTATCGGTTAGATCGGGATACTCATCAAATAATCAGAAAAACCGGGATGGCTTCTCTTGCCAATGGCGGGCCACGTCTTCCGCAAGGAGGATAGCAGTAATGCCGGTGGATTACAACGACGGAGAGCGCTCAACTCATATTCTACTCGGAGTTTTCATCACAATCACGGTACGACCCAATTTCTTTTAATTGATAATTGACAATTGATAATTGGGCATCGGATAAACACAGAGGGACATGGAATCGGTGTCGTCAGTGTTATTGGTGTGATATAATTATAAATATGTAAATAGCAAACTATCATGTTTTCAGGCATCATTGAAGAATTTGCAACCGTTGTTGCAATCAAGAAATATCAGGAGAATATTGATTTTACGTTGACCTGCTCGTTTACGAACGAGTTGAAGATTGACCAAAGTGTGGCGCACAACGGTGTGTGTCTGACTGTGGTGAGCATCGACGGTGACAATTATGTTGTGACGGCCATGAAAGAAACGCTGCTGCGGTCGAACCTCGGCCTGCTCAAGGTTGGCGACAAGGTGAACGTGGAACGTTCGATGCTGATGAACGGCCGGCTAGACGGCCACATTGTGCAAGGGCATGTGGATATGACGGCCCGCTGCACGAAAATGGAAGATGCCGACGGGAGCACCTACTTCACCTTTGAGTACGAACTAGACCGCGAAATGGCGCGGCGCGGCTATTTTACGGTGGATAAGGGCAGCGTGACGGTGAACGGTGTGTCGCTGACTGTATGCAATCCGACGGAAAACACTTTTCAGGTGGCCATTATTCCCTACACCATGGAGCACACCAACTTCTGCGATATACGCGTGGGTACGGTAGTGAACCTGGAATTCGACATATTGGGCAAATATATCGCCCGATTGCAGGATTTTTAGGACGACAGGTGCTGTGTGAAGGGTGATAGGTGCCAAATAAATGTTAACAAGTAAAGCGATTGTCGTCAAAACAATCGCTTTTTTCTACTAAACGCATGGAGAAATAGATTTCATTTCGCCATGTGGTATCTTTTTTTTACTTTTGCACCGATGAAATGATTGAAATAAAGATGATAAGAATGAAGAAAACAGGAATCGTTTTGATGATGTTGCTGCTGGGGCTTGGAACCGCAGGTGCCCAGCAGAGCGAATCGGTATGGACACTGAGAGACTGTATCGACTACGCGCTGAAAAACAACATTCAGCTGCAGAAGACGCGCATCAGCCGTCAGTCGGCAGAAGAGGACGTGCTACAGAGTGAGGCTGCGCTGCTGCCTACACTGAATGCGAGCACCAGCCAGAATCTGGCCTACAGACCCTGGGTGGAGAGCGGCATGAGCACCGTGGCCAATGGCTACGTGCAGTCGAGTGTGGACAAGGTATATTACAATGGCAGTTACGGACTGAACATGAACTGGACTGTTTGGAACGGCAACCAAAACCGAAACGCCATTAAACAAAACCAGTTGGCAGCTCAACAGGCCGAACTCGACTCTGCCATTACGGCTAACAATATTCAGGAGCAGATAGCCCAACTGTATGTACAGATTCTTTACAGCCACGATGCCATCAAAGTGAGCAAGGAGAGCTATGCCACCAGCAAGAAAAACGAGGAGCGTGGCGCAGAAATGGTGAAGGTGGGCAAGATGTCGAAAGCCGACTTGGCGCAACTGACAGCGCAGCGCGCACAGGACGAATACAATATTGTGGCAGCAGAAAGCAACGAGCGCAACTATAAGCGACAGTTGAAACAGTTGCTGCAAATAACTGACAATGTGGATTTTGACATTGCTATTCCTGAAACCACCGATGAGCAAGCATTGGCTGATATTCCATCAATGGCCGAAGTCTATAACGCAGCGTTGGCACAGCGGCCGGAAATACGCAGCTCGCGTTTGGCAGTAGAAAACAGCGAGCTGAGCATGAAGATGGCCAAGGCCGGCAAACTGCCCACTATCGGTGTGAATGCCTCTGCGGGCACTAACACCACCAGTATGAGCAACACAGCTTGGGGCACACAACTGAAAACCAATTTCGATATGGGCGGTGGTGTAACTGTGAGCATTCCGCTCATCGACGGGCGTAAAACAAAAACAGCTATCAACAAGGCTGCCCTGCAGAGAGAATCGGCCCTGCTCGACCTGAAAGACAAACAGACCACCATGTACAGCAACATTGAAAACTATTGGCTGCAAGCGGTAAACAATCAGAACAAATTCAAGGCGGCGCGGGTAAGTGTGGAAAGTGAGCAGCAGAGCTACTACTTGCTGAGCGAGCAGTTCCGTCTGGGACTGAAAAACATCATCGAACTGATGACGGGCAAAGACAAACTGCTAACGGCGCAGCAGAATGAACTGCAGAGCAAGTATCTCACCATACTCAACCTGCAGATGCTGAAATTCTATCAGGGCGAAGAAATGAGCCTCTGAAACAATAGCATCGGAATGACACTGACGAAATAACAGAAAAATTAAATTTTTATGAAGAAAAATAAGAAAGTATGGATAGCAGTGGCAGTTGCGCTGGCGGCCATCGCCTTGTGCGTTTATCTGCTATCGGGCAAAAAGAAGAAAGAAGAGGTGAGTTTCGAGACTGCTACGGTATCAGTCACCGACATTCACAACAGCATCACTGCCACGGGAACCATTGAGCCTGTGACCAGCGTCACCGTGGGTACGCAGGTGTCGGGCATCGTGAGCCGCCTGTATGTTGACTACAACAGCGTGGTGAAACGTGGTCAGGTGATTGCCGAACTGGACAAGACCAATCTGGTGAGCGAGCTGAATACCGCAAAGGCCAATCTGTCGAGCGCGCAAAGCGCGATGAACTATCAGCTGGCTAATTATAATAGGTATAAGACACTCCACGACAAAGGACTGGTGAGCGCAGACGAGTACGAGAGTGCGCGGCTTAGTTACCAGCAGTCGAGAGAGCAGGTGGCACAGTCGCGTGAGAATGTGAAGCGGGCTCAGACCAATTTGGGTTACGCTACCATTACTTCGCCCATCGACGGTGTGGTGCTCTCGAAATCGGTGGAAGAAGGGCAGACCGTTGCCGCCAGCTTCAACACGCCTGAGTTGTTTGTTATTGCCAAAGACCTGACCGACATGCGCGTGATTGCCAACATCGACGAAGCTGATATTGGCGGAGTGAAAGAGGGGCAGCGCGTGTCGTTCACCGTTGATGCCTTCCCCGACGACTCGTTTGAGGGACGTGTTACGCAGGTGCGCCAACAAGCTACTACCGAGAGTAATGTGGTGACCTACGAGGTGGTGATTTCGGCTCGCAATAACGATTTGAAGCTGAAGCCGGGCCTTACGGCCAACGTCACCATCTTTACAATGGAGAAGAACAACGTGCTGGCTGTTCCGGCCAAGGCATTGCGGTTTACGCCCAACGAGGCGCTGTTGAACAAAGAGCAGAAAATAGAGGACTGCCGTGGCGACCACAAGGTGTGGACGCTGGAGGGAAACACTTTCAGGGCGCACAAAGTGGAGACAGGCACCTCGAATGGTATGCAGACCGAAATTCTGGCCGGCGTGAAAGAAGGAACAGAGGTGCTGGTTGACTTTAAAATCAGCGGTGGCGACGCAACAGAGCAAGCCAGCCAGGCCAACAACCCATTTATGCCGCGTAGGCCGGGAAACAATAACAGAAACAGAAGTGGCTCGGGAGCCAATGGCTCTGGTGCCGGAAGCCGTGCAGGGGGTAACAGCGGCTCTGGCGGCAATGGCGGAGGTGCAGGCAGCAGTGGTTCAGGTGCTGGCGGTGGCAATGCTGCTGGCAGTGGCGGTCCCAACAGATAATGAACAAAGCAAGAACAGGAAATGGAAAACAGAAAATGCGTCATTGAGCTGCAAAACGTGAAACGCTATTTTCAGGTGGGCAGCGAGACGGTGAAAGCTTTGCGCGGTGTAAGTTTTAAGATTTACGAGGGCGAGTTTGTCACTATTCAAGGCACCTCTGGCTCCGGCAAATCGACGTTGCTTAACCAGTTGGGCTGTCTTGATACGCCTACCAGCGGCGAATATATTCTTGACGGCATTCCTGTGCGCTCGATGTCGAAAAACCAGCGCGCTCATCTGCGCAACCGAAAAATTGGGTTTGTGTTTCAGAACTACAACCTGCTGGCCAAGACAACGGCTGTTGAGAATGTGGAGCTTCCGCTGATGTATAACAGCGAGTTCAACGCCAAGGAGCGTCGTGAGGCAGCTATTAAGGCCCTGCAAGCCGTAGGACTGGGCGACCGGCTCTATCACAAGAGCAACCAGATGTCGGGCGGTCAGATGCAGCGTGTGGCTATTGCCCGCGCATTGGTAAACAATCCTGCTGTGCTGTTGGCCGACGAGGCCACGGGAAACCTTGATACACGCACGTCGTTTGAGATGCTGGTGCTTTTTCAGCAGCTTTATCATCAGGGGCACACCATTATATTTGTGACCCACAATCCAGAAATAGCCGAGTATAGCAGTCGTAACATCAACCTGCGCGACGGTAAGATTCGCGAGGATACCATCAATACAAACATCAAGTCGGCTGCCGAGGCACTGGCTGCCCTGCCGTTGCCTCAGGACGACTGAGGAATGCCTAAAGAAATAGTAAATTGTAAATTTGTAAATTCTTAATTATCAAGGTGAACATACTGAATCTTTTCAAAGTTAGCCTGCGGGCAGTAGCCAACAATAAGATGCGCTCGTTTCTCAGCATGCTGGGCATTATCATTGGTGTGGCTGCCGTCATCATCATGATGTCGATTGGCCAAGGCTCCAAGGAGAGCATCCGTCAGGAGCTTTCCACCATGGGCACCAACCTGCTGACCATTCGTCCTGGTGCCGACATGCGAGGCGGTGTGCGACAAGACCCGTCGAGCATGCAAACGCTGAAAATGGCCGACTACCAAGCCATTGTGGCCAACAAGAAGTTCGTTACTAAGGTTTCGCCCGAAGTGACCGCCAGCGGACAAGTGATTTATGGCAATAACAACACAAACACGTCGGTTTACGGCGAGAGTACCGACTATCTTGACATTAAGCAATGGGAGGTGGAAGACGGCGAATGTTTTACCGAAGAAGACATCAAGAAAGCGGCCAAAGTGGTTGTGGTGGGAAAGACTATCGTTAACGAGCTTTTTGGTCAGGGTGTTGACCCCATTGGCAAAACTGTTCGTTTCAAGAGCATTCCCATGCGCATTGTGGGTGTGCTGAAGTCAAAGGGTTACAACTCGTGGGGCATGGACCAGGACAACGTGATGATTGCACCCTACACCACGGTGATGAAACGCATTGCCGCACAGACCTACTTTTCGAGCATTGTGTGTTCGGCTGTGACCGAGGAACTGAGCGACGCGGCCATAGAAGAACTCACCCAGGTGTTGCGCGAGAATCACAAGCTGAAAGGCGATGCCGACGATGACTTCACCATCCGCTCGCAGGCCGAAATGATGGAAACCATGTCGAGCACCATGGACACCGTAACCATTATTCTGGTGGTGGCAGCCGCTTTCTCGCTGCTTGTGGCCGGCATCGGCATTATGAACATTATGCTGGTGAGCGTCACCGAGCGCACCAAGGAAATTGGTCTGCGCATGGCTGTTGGAGCCACGGGGCTGGTCATTTCGTTGCAGTTTCTCATTGAGTCGGTGCTCATTAGTCTCACGGGTGGCCTGTTAGGAATCCTTGTGGGCTGTAGTGTGAGCGAGTTTGTGGTGCCGTTGTTCGGAATGCCTTCGAGTGTTCCGTTGTGGGCCATCAACGTTTCGTTCCTTGTATGTGTCTGCATAGGCATATTGTTTGGTTATATACCTGCTCAGAAGGCCGCTAACATGGATCCCATCGAAGCCATCCGCCATGAATAAGCATGTCACTATTCTCTTGCATGTAGGTGTCTGGCTGGGACTCTTTCTGATGCCGCTCATGATGGTTCACCACGACGAGACTGTCAGTATGCTTCGCATCGTGGCATACGGAGTGGTGACGCTCATGCTGATGACGGTGTTTTATCTGAACTATTTCTGGCTCACCCCGAAATGCTATGTAAAGGGAAACCGTCGCGTTTTTTGGCTGGTCAACATCGTGCTGGTCATTGGCTTTGGCATAACTCAGCACTTCTGGCTAAACTATGTTCACGACCTGATGGACAATGTTCCTTTTCGCCACCCCAAGCCCATGCCTGTGTCTCATGTGTTCCTTGTTTTACGAAATATTTTCTATCTGGGCGTCTCTGCAGCTATTGCCACTACAATTGTACTTTCAAAACGATGGCACCAATCAGAAGACGCCCGGCTGAAGGCCGAGGCAGAGCGTAAAGAAGCTGAACTGAAAAACCTTCGGTCGCAAATCAATCCGCATTTTCTGCTCAACACCTTAAACAATATTTACGCCCTGACCGCCTTTGACAAAGAAAAAGCACAGAACGCCATTCAGGAGTTGAGCAAGATGTTGCGCCACATGCTCTACGACAACCAAGAGCAAATGGTCAATCTGACCAATGAGGTGCAGTTCTTGGAAAATTATGTGAATCTGATGAAGTTGCGCTTGCCGACAAACGTGGAAGTTAGTTTTAATTCCAGAATAGACGATCCCAACATGAAGGTGGCTCCGCTCATATTTATCTCGCTGGTCGAGAATGCTTTCAAACACGGAGTCAGTCCCACGGCACCCAGCTCCATTGACATCGATATCAAGGCAGATGCTGAGCGTATCGTGTGTTGCATTGAAAATACTAATTTCCCCAAGTCAGAAAAAGACCGCAGCGGGCACGGCATTGGGCTGAAACAAGTGGCCAGACGGCTGGATCTTATTTATCCGCAACGGTATCATTGGACCAAAGGACTGAAAACGGACGGTAAAACCTATCAATCGAAAATAGAAATCATCAACTAACCACCATAAGCTTATGCGTATAACCTGTGCCATCATCGACGACGAGCCTTTGGCTGCTGCTTTGCTCGAAAGCTATGCTCAAAAAGTATCCTATCTGGAACCTTGCGGCACTTTCAACAGCGCCATTACTGCCATGAGACAATTACGTGAGAAACCCGTCGATTTGATTTTCCTTGACATTCAGATGCCCGAACTCAGCGGACTCGAGTTTGCCAAGATTCTTCCTGCCCGTACGAAAGTGATTTTTACGACAGCATTCAGTCAGTATGCCATCGACGGCTATAAAGTAAACGCCATTGGTTACATGCTCAAGCCCATTGCTTTCGAGGAGTTTCAGACAGCTTGCAACAAAGCCTTGCAGCTCTTCTCCGAGGCCGCGTCTTCGTCGGTTGCCTCTACTGCGGAATCACCCATTCAACAAGACGGTTTTCTCTTCCTGAAGAGCGACTACAAACTGATTCGCGTCAATTTGGCTGACGTTTCTTATATAGAAGGAGTAAAAGACTATGTAAAAGTGTATTTCGACAATGGCATCCGGCCTATTATGTCGCTGATGAGTATGAGAAAACTGGAAGAATGCCTTCCCAAACCAGAGTTCATGCGCATTCACCGTTCTTACATTGTGCACATGACAAAGGTGAATATGGTTGACCATCAGCGCATTGTTTTCGACACCACCTATCTTCCTATTTCAGACAGTTATAAGGACGACGTGAATGCCTATCTCGACAGCCACACTCTGGTTTGATGGCCTATGCACACATTTTGTCATCCCGCCCATACGCAGGCGCAAGAATATAGGTAATAGAGGTGAAATAAGATGGAAATAAAAACTTTAGAGGTTCTAACGGATAATTGCTATCACGTTAGAACCTCTTTGTATGTTATTCGTAAACTTCTTCAATGCCAAATTCGCTGTCGTACTTTTCTGCGGCGCAAGGGTTGAAGTCTTCTGGAACGTCAAACTTGGCCTCGGGATCGTAGTTGAGCAGTTTGTCGGCAAAAACCTTCTGCATGTAGTAGGCCCAGATGGGTAGTGCCATGGTGGCACCCTGTCCCATACGTGTGGAGTCGAAGTGTATGTCGCGGTCTTCGCCACCCACCCAGCAACCGGTGACGAGCTCGGGGGTGAATCCCATGAACCATGCGTCGCTGTTGCGGTTGGTAGTTCCGGTCTTAGCGCCCATTTCGCAGGTGACATTATATTTTGAGCGCATGCGCTGAGCCGTTCCATGTTCTACCACGCCCTTGAGCATATCGAGCATCTTTAGGGCACTCTCTTCGCTAATCACCTCGTTCATTCGTGGCTGGAAGTTCACAATGACATTGCCTTCGTTGTCCTCGATGCGCGAGACGAACATGGGAGCGCAATGGATGCCATGGTTGGCAAAGGTGGTGTAAGCGCTCACCATTTCGCCCACCGACACGTCGCACGGACCGAGACAGAGAGCCATGGAGGCATGAATGTCGGGCGAGGTGATTCCATACTCACGCAGAATTCTTACAAAGTCCTGTGTGTTAAGTTTGCTCATGAGGTAGGCCGAAATCCAGTTGTTCGACTGGGCCAGTCCCCATTTCAGCGTCACATTCTGTCCGTAGCGGCTCCGGCTGCCATTGCGCGGTGTCCACGGTTTACCTGCCACTCTATAGGTGCGTTGCACGTTAGGCGCATAATCACAGGGCGACATGCCGTTTTCCATAGCCAGTGAGTAGAGGAACGGCTTGATGGTTGACCCCACTTGTCTGCGACCAAGCATGGCCATGTCGTACATAAAGTGGGTGTAATCCAAGCCGCCCACGTAAGCTTTCACGGCACCCGTCTTGGGATCCATGCTCATCAGTCCCGAACGCAGGAACGACTTGTAGTAGCGTATGGAGTCCATGGGCGACATGACGGTGTCTAAGTCGCCGTGGTAAGTGAAGACGGTCATTTCTATGGGTTTCTGGAAGGCTTCCCTGATTTGCTCGTCCGATTTACCTGCGGCCTTCATGGCGCGATAGCGTTCGCTTTGCAGCATTGAGCGGTTCATGATTTGTCGCACCTGCTCTTTGGTCAGTGCATCGGTGAAAGGAGCATTTGGCTTACGGCGGTTCTCCTTGAAAAACTCGGGTTGCAGATAGCGTGCCACATGCTGATAGACAGCCTCTTCGGCATACTTTTGCATGCGCGTGTCGATGGTGGTGTAGATTTTCAGTCCGTCGGTGTAGATGTTGTAGTGCTCACCGTTTTTCTTCTTGTTTTTGTTGCACCATCCGTAAAGCGGGTCGTTCACCCAGGCGGTGGAATCAACAGAGTATTGTCCCTTGTTCCACGATGGGTAGTCGCTGGGGGAGGGCTTTTTGGCCATCATGTATTTTCTGAGAAACTCGCGCAGATAGGTGGCCGTGCCGTCCTTGTGGTCGGTTTGGCGGAAGTTGAGCGTGATGGGCTCGTCCTTGCACAAAAGATACTGTCCCCGCGTTATTTTTCCGTGTTTATACATCTGCTTAAGCACCACATCGCGCCGGTCCTTACTGCGGTCGGGGTGGCGCACAGGGTTAAAGTAGCTGGGGTTCTTGCAGAGTCCGATGAGCGTGGCCGACTCATTCAGGTTCAGGTCTTTGGGTTCCTTATTATAATAGGTGTTTGAAGCTGTCTTGATGCCAACCGCATTGTGCAGGAAATCGAAATAGTTCAGATACATGGTAATGATTTCCTCTTTGGTGTAGTTGCGCTCCAGTTTGATGGCAATCACCCATTCAATGGGTTTCTGCAACAGTCGCTCCAGCGTGCTGTGCGCTTTCTCGGAGTAGAGCTGCTTGGCCAGCTGCTGCGTAATGGTGGAGCCACCGCCCGCACTGGCTTTTCCCATGATGCCTCGCTTCACGATGGCGCGTCCCAGGGCAATGAAGTCGATGCCCGAATGCTCGTAGAAGCGTTCGTCCTCGGTGGCCACCAATGCTTGTACCAGATGGGGCGAAAGACTATTGTAATTCACCATGATGCGGTTCTCACGGTTGAAGTTCCAAGTGCCCATCACCTTGCCGTCGGCCGAATAAACCTGCGAGGCTGAACGGCTGATGGGGTTTTGCAAATCTTCGATAGGGGGCATATATCCAATCCACCCGAACCAGATGGCAATAAATGCCAGCAGTGCGATGCCTACAATGGAAGCCAAAGCAATCCACAGAAAGCGAATGAATTTTCTTCTCATAGTAAAAATCCAGTTTTATGGTGCAAAGATAATACAAAAAATCGATTGCGCACGTGAAAAAAGGCGTATTTTCGTTTCTCAGGGTGTGTTTTTCTGCAAAATGGTGTCATTATGGAACAGAAAACACTTTTTCTGCTGCTTTTCGAAACGAATGGTAGGTTCAGTTGTGGATTCTCTATGCGAGCGTAACATTTTTGAAAGTATTAGAAACATCTCGAAAAGGCCGTTCTGCGCTGAATATGTAACTTTGCAAAATAAAAGTAAGAGGCGAAATAAAAACTGTAATTATAAAGAAAATTAATAATAACAGATGTTAAACACTTTCTATCCTGAAAAAATGAAGAAAAAAGTATTTGCAAGCGTTCTGATGCTTTTTGCCTTTCTTCTGTCGGCCAACGCTCAGAACCCTTATCTGCCTTTGTGGGAGCACTTGCCCGACGGTGAGCCCCGCGTGTTTGAAGACCCCGACAACCCCGGCAAGTATCGTGCCTACATCATCGGCTCGCACGACATCACCTATTCAGCCTATTGCGGCAACGACATACGCATGTGGTCGGCACCCGTGGAGAATCTCACCCAATGGCGCGACGAGGGTCCCATCTTCTCGTATTTCGTTGACGGACAATGGGACACCATGTTTGCCCCCGACCTTGTGGAGGTCAAAGACCGCACCACGGGTAAAAAGACTTACTGGCTCTATCCCCATTCGCGTGGATGGCAGCGCGTGCCCATGGTGTGCAAGAGCGACCGCCCCGACGGGCCCTTCACCCCCGTCAATATGACTGAAGACGGACGGCGTTGTCTGCCTGGTTCGCTCATCGACTTCGACCCCTCGGTGTTCATCGAGAATATCACCGACAAAAACGACCCCGACTACGACCGTGGCTTCCGTGCTTACGTGTTCTATGGATTCCAGCACTCAACAGCCTGCGAGCTCGATCCCAACACCATGTACTCACAACGCCCCGGCACCCAGCTCATCGACCCGTTTATCCCTGCCAGCAGCCGCGACGGAAAACTACTCGACAAGGAAGGCAGCGAGTACAAAGCACTCTATAAAGGTCAGAACCCGCTCGACTTCAATTTCTTTGAGGCCAGCAGCATCCGTCAGGTGGGCAACAAATATGTGATGGTGTTCTCGGGCTACAGCGGCAAGGAGTACGGTCTAGATGCCACCAATTCTGCTCTTCGCTACGCTTTTGGCGACTCGCCCCTCGGACCCTGGCGGTCGGGTGGTGTGCTGGTCGATTCGCGAGGCGTAGTGCTCAACGAAGATGGTTCGAAACTTATCACCACCAACGCTGCCCATAACACCCACGGCTCCATTCAGGAAATCAACGGTCAGTGGTATGTGTTCTATCACCGCCCGCCGCGCGGCTTTGGCAATGCCCGCCAGGCCATGGTGGCTCCTGTGAAAATTACGTGGGACAAAAAGAAAGTGGCCGACGGCGGAATGGTGCGTATCACCGCCTACGACCCCTATACTAAGAACAACGAGTGGGTAGCTGCTGCCGCCGACGGCAACACTTACACGGGTGCCGAGGTCACCAGCGAGGGCTTCCAGATTTTCGGACTTCCTCCCTACGCCTACTATTCCGCAGGCTTGGCCTGCTATATGGCAGGTCCGAACAGCAACGAGTGGATGCAGGACAACCACGACGTGTGGAACAACTCCATGGACCTTGCCGGCATCAACAACCGCGGCATTGTGGGATTCAAGTACTTCGGCTTTGGCGGATTGGCCAAGCAGCAGAAGGGTATTAATGCTTTCGCTGGTATCAGGAAGGGCGACGGAGCCACATTGAACCTCAACCTGACCCCCGGCGGACACGGTGCTTTCAAAATTCATGTGATGCTCGACGGCCCATACGCCAACAGCACTTGGAAAGGCCGCGAGATTGCCGTTGTAGAAGTGCCCGCCGATGCGCCGCGCACCGCAAAGGTGTGGCAGGTGCCTGTACCTGCTGTAGAAGGACTCAAAGGCAAGCATGCCATTTACCTCGTTGCCGAGGGAGCTGACGTACAGCAGCCCACCAACAACCGTCCGCAGTGGGGCCGCATGCAGCAGCCACGTCGTCCAGAGGGCCTCTTCGACCTCCACGGCATTGGTTTCAGCCGTGGTGCCGAGGTCTGCAAGCCCGAGCCTGTGCCTCAGATCACCATCACCGCCGACGGCAAGAAACTCAACGTGCCCGCTGCGCCCATCCGCTGTTCTAATGCCAACGGACTGACCGACGCCATCCGCTATCAGGTGTATGGACCACTGGGCAACGCCACCAAGTTGCAGGCCACATCTGATGTGCCCGGTGTTGACATCAAGGTGAGTCCTGTGGTAGAGGGCCGTGCCACCGTCACCTGCACCTACAAGGGGCAGACCAAGATTTTCCTCCTCAACTAAAAACCACAAGCGCATACTCTCATCAGTTTTTGCAAACTTATCCACCGGCCTTGTAATCAGTCTTGAGGTTTTTCAAACCAATTCATATAAAGAAACGTCCCAATCTCTGGGGCGTTTCTTTTATTTGATGGTCTTTAGACTCAAAACACAGTAACCAATTTATATAAAAAGGCTCCGAAGGGTTGTCAGAAAAAGACGCGCAGGGGAATAAAACTGCTGTCTCTGTTGACCCTTCGGAGCCTAGAGGCACGATTGCCAATATTATTATGTCAGACGGTTTTGGCCATCTGCTCCTCCTCTTGATGAGCTTTGACGGTGAAGGTGAGCTCGTCGACATCTTCGCGTTTGTCCACCATGATGGTGTCACCAGAGTTGAGTCCGCCATCGAGCAGCAGTTCGCAGATGCCGTCTTCGATGTAGCTTTGAATGGCGCGCTTCAGGGGACGGGCGCCAAACTGCACGTCGTAGCCCTTGGTGGCCACAAACTCCTTGGCCGTGTCGCTAATTTGCATGGTGTAACCCATGGCCTCGAAGCGCTTGAAGAGCTGTCGCAACTCAATGTCGATAATTTGCTTGATGGCATTGAGGTCGAGCTGGTCGAAGGTGACAATCTCGTCGAGACGGTTGAGAAACTCGGGCGAGAACTGCCGGCTCAGACTCTTCTGAATAATAGAGCGCGCATACTCCTTGTCTTTCTCGTCGGCACTAATGCCCATGCCTCCGGCATTGAATCCCACGCCGCGTCCGAACTCCTTGAGCTGACGCGTGCCAGCATTAGAGGTCATGATGACAACGGTGTTGCGGAAATCCACGAGTCGTCCGTTGCCGTCGGTAAGGCGGCCCTCGTCGAGCACCTGTAGCAACAGGTTGAAAACATTGTTGTGAGCTTTTTCGATCTCGTCGAGCAGCACGATGCTATAGGGCTTGCGGCGCACTTTTTCGGTGAGCTGTCCGCCCTCCTCGTAACCCACGTAGCCCGGAGGGGCACCTACAAGCCTCGAGACATTGAAACTCTCAGTAAATTCGCTCATGTCGATGCGGATGAGCGCATCTTCGCTGCCAAACATGTTCTCGGCGAGTTTCTTGGCGAGCCAGGTTTTACCTACACCAGTAGGCCCAAGGAACATAAACACACCAATAGGGTGGTTGGGGTCTTTCAGACCCACACGGTTGCGCTGGATAGACTTTACCACCTTGTCGATGGCTTTGTCCTGGCCAATAACAGCCGCTTTGAGCTCGGAGGCCATGTTGCGGAGCCTGATGCCCTCGGCCTCGGCCATGCGCTGCACAGGCACTCCGGTCATCATCGACACCACTTCGGCCACTTCGGCCTCGGTAACGGTTTCGCAATGCTCTGTATCGCCCTGTTCCCATTTACGCTGCAGCTCACTTAGCTCCTGCTCGAGTGCGGCCTGACGGTCGCGATATCCGGCAGCCAGCTCAAAGTTCTGGTTCTTAACGGCTGTCTGCTTTTTCTCTTTGATGAGCGCGATTTCCTTCTCTTTGTCGGTGATTTCGGCAGGCACTTCAGCGTGCTGCAGATGTACTTTGGCTCCCACCTCGTCCATGGCATCAATGGCCTTGTCGGGGAAGAAACGGTCGTTGACATACCGTTCTGTCAATTTGACACATGCCATAATGGCATCGTCGGTGTAGTGAACGTGGTGGTGAGCCTCGTAGCGGTCTTTCACGTTCTGCAGAATCTGTATGGTTTCTTCGGTGGTGGTGGGGTCAACAATCACTTTCTGGAAGCGGCGCTCCAACGCACCATCTTTCTCGATAGAATTACGATACTCGTCGAGCGTGGTGGCTCCGATGCACTGGATGGTGCCACGGGCCAGCGAGGGCTTGAGAATGTTGGCCGCGTCCATGCTTCCTGGCGTTGAACCGGCACCCACAAGGGTGTGGATTTCGTCAATAAAGATGATGACATCGGGGTTTTGCTCAATCTCCTTGACAAGTGCCTTGATGCGCTCTTCAAACTGTCCGCGATACTTTGTTCCGGCCACCACGCCTGTCAGGTCGAGTGTGATGACGCGTTTGTTGAACAGAATAGGGCTGGTGCGGTGTTTTACAATGAGTTGGGCTAGTCCTTCAACAATAGCACTTTTGCCCACACCAGGCTCACCGATGAGGATGGGGTTGTTCTTTTTGCGGCGACAGAGAATTTCACTGACGCGCTGTATTTCGCGTTCACGACCCACACAGAGGTCGAGTTTTCCTTCGGCGGCAGCCTTGGTAAGGTCGGTGCCAAAATTGTCAAGAACAGGCGTTTTAGAACCGTTGCGGGCCGTTTGAGTGGCAGTGGCACGCTGACGCTGAGCATTGCCGGCAGAACCGCCATGGGCCATATTCTCCTCCTCTTCGTCCTCGTCTTCGTCGGGCAGTCCCAGTCCGTTACGGGTGGGGCTGGCGGTTTTCTGTAAGTAATCTAATGTGTCTTCGTAATTCATGTTGTTTGTTTCCAATACTTCTTTTGCGCCGTTGTTCACTTGGTCGTGGAGAATGGCCAACAGCAGGTGCTGCACATCCACGGTTTGTTTGTGCTGGATGCGGGCCTCGAGCACGGCCAGCTTGAGAATGTTGCTGGCTTTCTCGTTGAGCACGAGTTCTTGCGTGTTGATGGGGCGCGTGATGTCGTCCTCGCGTACCTTCTCCTCCAGGAGCCACTTGACGCTTTGTAAATTTAAATCAAATTTCAGGAACAAGTCTCTCACCGGTCCGTCTTTCTCGCGCAAGAGTCCCAGCAACAAGTGCTCTGGCCCTACCGAACGGCTGGCCAGGCGCGCTGCTTCTTCGCGACTGAAGGCTAAGACCTGCGAAACTTTTGGTGAAAACTGACTGCTCATAAATGAATAATCCTTATCCTTTCTTTTTACTTCGTTCGTTAATACTCTATTTTTCCCTATGCAAAGTTACACAATTATTTTATTAAACAAACATCGTGCCACTTTTTTTGCCTTTTTTTCGGATGTCAGCCATAGTTTTGTGATTTTTTGTGCCATTGTGTGTGTTTTTTTTGTTAATTTTGTCGGCGCAACTGCTCATCGGGGCAGTTAAAACTGACACAAAAACATTCATTTACAAATTATCTTTGAAAAACAGAAAGTAATTATGAAAGATTTCGTTTATTACGCCCCTACCGAGGTGGTGTTTGGTAAGCAATCAGAAGAGCAGGTGGCTGCTATGGTAAAAAAATACGGTGGTAGCCGTGTGCTGGTTCATTATGGCGGACAGAGTGCGCGTCGCTCTGGTTTGCTCGACAAAGTCTGCGGTCTGTTGCGCGAAGGCGGCCTGATGGTAACAGAGTTGGGCGGTGTAGTGCCCAATCCGCGTTTGTCACTTGTCAGAAAAGGCATTGAGCTTTGTCGTGAGCAAAGCATTGATTTCCTTCTGGCCGTGGGCGGCGGCAGCGTCATTGATTCGGCCAAGGCCATTGCCTACGGTGTTTGCTACGAGGGCGACGTTTGGGACTTCTATCTGGGCAAGAATCAGGCCACAGCATGTTTGCCCGTGGCCTCGGTGCTCACCATTCCCGCTGCAGGCAGCGAGATGAGCGAGGCCAGCGTCATCACCAACGAAGAAGGGTGGGTGAAGTTGGGATACTCCAACGACATCTCACGCCCCAAGTTTGCCATAATGAATCCAGAACGCACCTTCACATTGCCTCCCTATCAGACAGCTGCAGGCATTACCGACATGATGATGCACACCATGGAGCGCTACTTCACTCACGACGACGACATGACACTGACCACCGAGCTGGCAGAGGCTGTGCTGCGCACCATGAAAGACTGTGCCTACGAGGTGATGAAAAATCCCGAGGACTATCGCGTACGTGCGCAAATCATGTGGGGCGGCAGTGTGGCTCACAATGGGCTGACAGGCTGTGGTTTCAGCGACGACTGGGCCACTCACCAGCTGGAGCACGAGTTGAGCGGCATGTTCGACGTGACCCACGGAGCCGGCCTCGCTGCCATTTGGCCTAGCTGGGCGCGCTATGTGATGCATGAGCGCATGAGCCGGTTTGTACGCTTTGCCGTCAACGTGATGGGCGTGACCAACGATTTCAGCGACCCCGAGGGAACCGCCATGAGGGGCATCGAGGCCGTGGAGCAGTTCTATTTGGCCATCGGCATGCCCATCAACATACGTCAGCTCATTGGCCGCGAAATCACCGACGACGAGATTACGGAGATGGTGCGCAAGTGCAGTCGCGACTACACGGCTACGACGGGCTGCTTCAAGGTGCTGAAGGCTGCCGACATGGAGGCCATCTACAAAATGGCCCGGTAGAATAGCATGATTAGCAACTAGAAATCTGCAAAACATAAATAGCAAGCAAACAAAAAAAACAATCATGAACAAGAAAAAACTGTTTTTGGCTGCTGCCGCGCTGTTGACGGGTGTTTCGGCACAGGCAGCGAGCGAGCCACGTGCCTTCCTCAATCAGGTGGGTTATTACCCCAACGAGGAGAAAGTAATTGTCCTTGAAGGAGTAGGCGACAAAGAGAAACTTCAGGTGACCGATGCCAGCGGCAAGGTGTTGTTTACCACCAAGCCCTCGCGCTCGGCCATCTCGCCTTGGTCGAAGAAAAAACGCTCGATTGTGGATGTGAGCCAGGTAATCGAGCCTGGCACCTACACTCTGAAAGGAAAAAATCTGAAAGTCGATTTCCAAGTCACCCCACGTGCCCTTCACAATGTGTCGGTGGCATCGCTCAAGCTGTTCTACCTCATCCGCTCGGGAGTGCCCATTGACGAAGTCTATAGCGGAACATCGTATGCCCGACCTCTGGGCCACGCCGACACCCACGTGCTCATTCATCCGTCGGCTGCCACCGAGCAGCGTCCAGCCGAGAGCGTCATCAGTTCGCCCTTGGGCTGGTACGACGCGGGCGACTATAATAAATATGTGGTGAATTCGGCGTTTTCCATCGGTCTGATGCTGGGTGCCTACGAAAACAACAAAGAGTATTTCGACAAACTCGACACCAATATTCCCGAAAGCAAAAACAGCACCGCCGATCTGCTCGACGAAATCATGTTCAACATGAAGTGGCTGCTCACCATGCAAGACCCCAACGACGGCGGAGTGTATCACAAGCTCACCACGCCCAACTTCGAAGGGTTTGTCATGCCCACCGACTGTCATCAGCCGCGCTACGTGGTGGCCAAAAGTGTGACCGCCACGCTCGACTTTGCTGCCGTGATGGCCCAGATGGCACGTCTGCTCAAGGGGAACCGCGACTACAGCGACTTTGTCGCTCAGGCTGCTGGTGCTGCCGAGCGTGCTTACGAGTGGGCCAAAGCCCATCCAAAAGCACTCTATATGCAGCATATTATTAGCCGCGATTTCAAGCCCGCCGTCAATACCGGCACTTATGGCGACTTCAATGCCAGCGACGAATTTTTCTGGGCTGCCACCGAACTCTACCGGCTCACGGGCAACGACGCCTACATGGCTGACGTACGCGCCAATATGCCACAGAAATTCACCGTTCCCACGTGGGGAAACGTGTACGGCCTGGGTGCCTTTGCATGGCTCAACGCTGCCGACAGCGATGTGCGTCAGACCATGCTCGAGCAGCTGAAAACTTATTGCGATGACACCGCTGCGCTGGCCGCCACGTCGTGTTTCCAGTCGCCCTTCGGCAACAAGGCGCAGGATTTTGGTTGGGGTTGTCTGGCCGAGGGCTGCTGCTGCAGTGCGCTGGCCATGCTCTATGCCGACCGTTATGTTGCTCCGGGACAGTACAGGCGCTATGCGCTTCAGAATGCCGACTATCTGCTCGGACGCAACGCCACGGGCTACTGCTTCGTGACGGGTTTCGGCACAAAAAGTCCCATGCACCCGCACCACCGTATCTCTGAGGCCGACGGAATAGTGGAGCCTTTCCCAGGCATGCTCGTAGGTGGTCCCAACCCAGGACAGCAGGACAAAGGACCGAACCTGGCTTATCCGTCGAACTATCCTGACGAGTCGTACATCGACGACATGAACTCGTATGCCTCCAACGAGATTGCCATCAACTGGAACGCTTCGCTGGTGAGTATGCTCTGTTGGTTAGACGCGGAGAAATAAGAAAAGCTGGCGGAAATAAAAACCCACCCCCAACCCCTCCCCAAGGGAGGGGAGTTTAATTACTCACTCTACAGTATTAATCAATAGAGAAGGTAATCAAGCTCCCCTCCCTTGGGGAGGGGTTGGGGGTGGGCCTTGTTTTTATTCGTAATGCCTTATTCTCACGTCAATGCCTTCGGCGGCCAGTTGCGCGGGAATGCCGCTCACGTCAGTCTGACCGTAGTGATAGGGGAACAACACCCGTGGCTTTATCATTCGCGCCGCCTTGACCAGCTGATCGCAGGTCATGGTGTAAGGCTGGTTGCAAGGCAGGAAAGCAATATCGATGTCTTTGATGCTGGCCATTTCGGGAATATCCTCGGTGTCGCCGGCAATGTAGATGCGCAGTCCGTCGATGGTGAGAATATAGCCGTTGTCGCGTCCTTTGGGATGGAACTGGGTGCGGCCTTCCGTGTAGTTGTAGGCGGGAACGGCCTCCAGGCTGATGCCCTGCTCAAGTTCTTTCTTGTCGCCGTTGGCCATGATTTGTCCGCTCCCCATCATGTCGGCGCAACGCTTGTTGGTGATGAACTGTGTCTTTTCGCCCGTGAGCGTGGCGATGGCATTTTTATCGAAATGGTCGCCATGCTCATGCGTAACCAGCAGATAGTCGGCCTTGGGCATGCCACCGTAGTTGATCACCTTGTTGCCTAACTTGGCCACAGGGTCAATTTCTATTTCCTTACCGTCGTACACTAGGCGAATGCTGGCATGCACCAGTGCATAGAACTTCACGGTTTTCCCGTTTTTTGTCTTAAAAGCGTCCACCTCGTAATTGTCGGTGGTCACCTCCTTGTTGAGCGATTTCCATGCCAGGATGCCGCCCGCCAGATTGGTCACTTTGTAGCCTTCGGCAGCCAGCAGGTTGGCAGCTTCGGCAGAGCGTCGGCCGCTGCGGCAATACACGGCCACGTGGCGGCTGGTGTCGAGCTGTGCCTTGGCCGACTCTATAAAGTTGGCCTGCTTCATGTCGAGGTTGAGTGCTCCTGCCAGGTGGCCTTCGGCAAACTCTTCTGCCGTGCGCACGTCAACAAGCTGCACGTCGGCCTGATTCGTCAACTCTGCAAACGCGGTTACGTCTGCGTTTTCGTACTTCTGCTGGCTGCACGCACTTGCGGCGTTCAGTCCCAGCACTCCCAATAATAGTGCTAATGTCTTGTTCATGTTATTGATGTTGTTGTGTTTAGTTGCATGATGGCGTTTTGTATAATTTATTAACTTTTTATTTTTCTGAAAAATGCTTTCAGACGTTCTTTAATCGACATAACTTGTTTGTGTTCTTTTACTTCACATTCATTATCATAACTAGAATAAGTGCTTTCTTTCAGCATTTCAGGTTCCTCAGTCCCCAGAATATCCTTATTCTCTAGGGGCGAAGGATACGGTTTGCTATGGGGGGCTTTCGAACATTTTAATATGACATCTCTCTCTACTTTCTTTACACCCGACTGTAGAGAAGAAATTTGGTCTTCGAAAACAACGGCTGCAATTAGTTTGTGATGTTGATATTGGTATTCAAGACCTAAGGATAGAGTTAATATCACCTTTGCCAGCTCTCCTGTTTTTTGAGGATTATGTTCTAGATACTGAAGATAAGCAGGGTCAGTAATCGGCATGTCATAATGAATGCCATGATACAGGATTCTCATTCTGAATTTGGGTCTTTCCCATCTGTTATCAACATAAACATAAGCTTTCTCAGGACGAATGAACATAAGGGAATAATTGCCCTTGTTATATGTTTCAAGAGAAATGGTACGGTCGTAGTTGTAAAAAATAGTCTGATGGATTTTGTCTGTCAGTTCGTTGAGAAAATCTGTTGTCAATGGCATCATTCCCAAACATTCCATCTTTTTATAGTGCACATTCTCGGAATGAGCATTGATAGGGCATGGTGACATGTCTGTAACCCTGACAACAGAAAACAAACCGATGTTTTTAGCCTCATAATTGAATATTTCTCCATAAGTAGCATACGAGACTGGACGAATCCAGTGGGGAGTTCCGTCTTGATTCCTGATAATAGTCCAATCTCCGCTTTCGTTTTGTGCTATTTCTATACCCGCGATGCATCTTCCACCTCGCTTATAAGAATTAGCAAGACAAATGAAATAGTGTTCCATGGCAAATACCGTTCAAATCAGGTGAATAATCTCAACTTCTTCTTTGCAATGTGCTTTCATATATTCTGCCAGCAACCTTCGGTGGCACATTTCCGGAGTATCTTCACTACATAGGAAACAAGCATGGTCGAACGATTTGATACCATAGTTTTTGATGATACTCCGTTCTTTTAGCAATGACAAATAAATTATCTCATACTCATTCCAGTTTACTTCTTTTTTGTGCCATTTGTCAAGCAGTTCCTTAGAAGGTGCAAAGTCAGTTATATGCTTGTAGGGGATGTGGCAAATTTCTTTTACAAAGAATTCCAAGTCTTTGCCTTTAGCAAAACCTGCCAATTGACTTGAATTGCTAATTCGTACATCAACAAGTTGCCTAACATTGTTTTTCTTTAAGAGACCGAAAAAATAATCGGCATTTTTCTTTGTGAAGCCAATGGTATAAAGTGTTATCATTTTTAATAATAGTTATCTTCTAGTTGAAGTTGAGGTTTATATCCTATTTCTTTGTTTTTTATACGATATGCGTCTGAAAGTTGTTGCTCTTTGGTGTAGGTGCCAAAGAGCAAATCCACTTCTGGAATCTTTGGTTTCTTCGAATGCAGATATTCGTTTACCATATTAATCTCAAGTTCCTCATGAAGGGCCAGATTGCCATCTTTAAGAATATGTTTAACCTTAATACCATGTTCGTGAAAATAGCGTGAAACCAATGAGAAACGGTGGCATTCCAAAGGATTGGCCTCAGAACACATGAGTGAAATGCGGAAGCCACGTTCAAGACCTTTCATCAGTCTTTCCACTCCACTTTGAAAAAGCGTGGTCTTCATTGCCATCTCAAAATCCACCTGTCCTTCACTATTCAGACTGTCGTTGCGGCGGGCACCAAATTCGTCGCCAAAATGAAGATATTGCACTCCGTTGAGTTTCAGAAACCATTTCAGCTCATCCTGATTGAACTGTGGTGAATACTTGCTGGCCGGTACACTCCTTACATCAACAATGCAATTAATACTGTGCTTGCGGAGCAGACCAAGAAACTGCTCTTGCGTCTGGTTAGAATGCCCAACTGTAAACAATTCGTATTTTCCCATTTCTTACTCTTGCGTATAATTATAATTGATGTGGCAAATATACATTTTTATATTGTTATTTCCAAATCTTTTTCACTTATTATTTCAACAGCTCCCAGAAGTCTTGTGGCAGATGGATGTTCTGCACGGTTTTGGCTTCGGCAAAGAGAGGGGCAATGTCGGTGGCATCGAAACCGGCTATGCCACAGCCTATGCGGGTGACGAGGAAAGTCATCTCAGGATGTTCGCGGGCAAAACCGATGAACTCGCTGACGTAGGGCTGAATGGTTTCAGGACCGCCCTGCATGGTGGGGATGGCGTACGACTGGCCTTGCAGTCCCACACCTTGGCCCATGACGGCGCCAAACTGACGATAGGCCGCATAAGCCGCGCCGCCGGCGTGCATACCCCGCAGGTTGCTGCCGAAAACGAATATCTCGCCCGGCTTGAGACTGCTGATGAAGTCGGGAGTTGTGCGTTGGGTGAATTCTTTTTCCATAATCTGTTTTTTCTGTCGGTTGAAACTGAAAATACGTTTTTCTGCACGGCGCTCTTCCATGGGGCAGGGAGCAGCTTCGCACGTTTCGAAGGCCGCTTCGGCTGTAACTCCCGAATACTGTACGGTGCCCAGGGCCTCGCCGCTGTTGTAGTAGTGGTTGAAGTAGGGCGAAACCACGCTATCCATCATCTGACGGTAGCGCTGGGTGACGGCCGAGGGCGTGATGCCCAGCATCTGAGCCACCTCCTTGCCTTTCATGCCGTCGATGAGCATCATGCGCAAAATGGCCTGCGCCTTGCGGTCGCTGTAGTAATAGTGCTCGCAAATCTCGTCGATGGTGCGGTGGAAATCTTCTTTGAAATGGTTGTCGGCTACGTCGAATGCGATGGCCGTATTGGAAAGGCGTTCTTCCAGACTCACCGTGCGGAACTCTGTCTGCAGGGCTTTCAGACGGTCGAGCACGATATAGCGGAATCCGTTTATCATCCAGTTGCGCAGACTGAGGCCTGGCTTGCGGTCGTCCAGCTGTTTCCAGTTGCCGAGCGCCAGTTTCAGGTAGTATTCGTGAGCCAGCGCATAGAAGTCCATGCCCGGCTTGCCTTGCAGCTGGTAGCGACGGTCGCAGATGCAATAAGCCATGCGGCAATACCCGTAAAAGTACTGCCGGGTGATGGCGGTGTCCTGTTGGCGCAAGCCTTCCACTATCTGTTCGTCGCTGAGTATGTCGCTGTTCTTCGTCATGGTATGAAAGAATGTTGCCTTCACAGAGCAAGCCTTCGTCATTGTTGGCTTCAGTGCGGCATTCTTTTGCAAAGTTACTCATTTTTATTGAGTCTGTTGCTTTTGAGGCCGTTTTTTTTGATGCGTTGCTGAATTTTATTCCGCTGTAGAGCGGCTGCCGTCCGTGGCGGCTCTCTGCCAGCACATGCAGGCGCACCCCGCGAATATGCTTATCGGCCTTGAAATCCTCGGCATCATCTACTTTGTCGCTTTCTATCTCGAGTTTCAGCAGTCCGAAATCGTCAATCCGCACGCGGTCGCCACGGCGCAGGTGCTCGCTTACCACGCCCGCCCACTCAATCAGCACTGCCACCACCGAGCCTCGTGATGCTCCTGTGCGCCGGCATACTTCCTGCACCACCTGGCGCGTTTCCACCGTCTGCTCGTGTACTGCCACTGCCTTCCAACGGCCGAAGTTTTTCAGCGTTGGTCTGTTTTCTTTCATCATTCTGTATTTCATTGTCTGTTCTCCTTTTCTTTGTATCTTGTTTCTCACTTTTATTATCGTGTTTTCTCTGCATAAAATCACCAGTTATTCTGTTATTTCCGCACACTACGGTTTTAAACCATTGCTTTACGGCAGCATTCACTAGTAAATTTCATCGCAAAGATATGCTTTGTTTTCCTCATGTCAAAAAATAGTGCCCTGAAGCACGGGTTAACGGCTGTTAAAGCATGGCAACACTGACTACAGATGGCAAAAAATAACTGTCGAAGCGACCTTTATTTGAGTTTTTCTGCGATTTTTTTCTCGTCAGCTTAATTTTTGGTTGGCTCATTCCTTTAAATATATAGAAGCATGCTTGAGAACCGTAACAGAATTAGTAATCCAAACAAAAACAAAGCAACAATGAAAAACGTAAATGAAAACCAGAACAGTGAGATGAAGAGAGTCTATAACCTGCTCATCGTTGATGAGAGCGGCAGCATGGAGATTATCCGCAAGCAGGCCTTTGCAGGACTCAACGAAACGCTTGAAACCGTCAGCAAACTGCAGACGCAGAACACTAACATAGAACAACACGTGACGCTGCTCACATTCGACTCCGACCATAAGCGGTTTCTGTATGACGACGTGAAAGGCAAGGACGTGCGCCAGCTGAAATGGAACGAGTACTGTCCGGGCGGAGCCACACCACTCTATGATGCCATTGGCATGGCCGTGTCGAAACTGAACGCACAGACCAACGTGGGCGACAACGTGCTGGTTACCATCATCACCGACGGCGAGGAGAACTGTTCGCGCGAATGGAACATGACCATGGTGCGCAACCTTATAGAAAAGCTGAAAGGCCAGGGATGGACCTTCACGCTCATTGGCACCGACAACCTGGACGTTGAGGGCATGGCGGCCGCGATGAGCATCGACGACCACCTAACTTTCACCGAGGATGCTGAGGAAACAAAGGCCATGTTTGAGCTCGACCGTGAGGCGCGCATGAAATACAATGCCTGCGTGGCCGAATGCAAGCCCCGTAAGATTGGTGGCCACTTCAGCCGCAAACGAGTGTAGCATCATTTTGAAGCAAAAATAAAAGGGAACGCGGTAGAAACGTTCCCTTTTATTTGTTCCATGCGCTGATAGACCAGCGTTGAAATGTCAATATCATATTATGGCTCTCTCCACACTCGTTGTGCGCTGGCCTGATGGGTGGCCAGCACCAGCACTTCGGCTATTTGCACATGGGCGGGAGCCGATGCTGCGAAGAAAACCACCTCGGCAATGTCGTCGCCGTGCAGGGGCTCTATGCCAGTGTAGAGTTTTTTGGCCGCAACGGTGTCGCCGTGCAAACGCGTGTTCGAGAAGTTGGTTTCCACGAGGCCGGGCTTCACATTGGTGACGCGTATGGGCGTGTCGTAAAGATCCATGCGCAGACCGTCGCTCAGCGTCTTCACCGCAGCCTTGGTGGCGCAATAAACACTTCCTCCGGGGTAGGCCATGTCGCCCGCTACCGAGCCAATGTTGATGATGTGGCCTCGGCCACGGCTCACCATTCCTGGCACCACCGTGCGAGTGATGTTGAGCAGTGCCTTTACGTTGGTGTCAATCATGGTGAAAAACTCGTCCATGTCGCCTTCGTGTTCTTTATCGGTGCCCAAGGCCAGTCCGGCGTTGTTCACAAGCACGTCAATGTCGCGGTATTCTTCAGGCAGACCCTCAATCAGCCGTCGCGCCTCGGCATAGTCGCGCACATCGAAGGGCAACAACAGCACGTCGGTGGCGTATTGTTCTTGCAGCTCAGCCTTCAGAGCCTCCAGTTTGTCGGTGCTGCGCGCGTTTAGTATCAGACGGCAGCCGTTGGCTGCGAATTTCTTAGCACAAGCCTCGCCGATGCCCGACGAAGCGCCTGTAATCATTATCAGTTTCTCTTTCATAAGTGTATGGTTTCTTGCGTTTTTGTGTGTTTCTTTTGAGTGATCGTTTTGCTTAGCTGAAACTATCTGAACACCAGACAGCGCCATTCGCCAGAAGATCGTTTAGAATGGTATTCAAGGCCGAGTTCTGATGCTTTGTTCACGAGCATGGGTATGTCGTCCTCGTAAAAGCCACTAAGAATGAGGTATGCCCCCGAAGCCATCACATCTTTGAAGGCGTGCATGTCGGCCAGCAGCGTGTTGCGGTTGATGTTGGCCATAACAATGTCGAACACTCCCGACACATGCGACAGCACATGAGCGTCGCCAAGCAGCACTTCAATGTTCTCAGCCTGATTAATGGCAGCGTTGTGGCTGGTGTTCTCTACGCTCCATTCGTCAATGTCGTATGCAACAATGCTGCTGGCCCCCATTTTCGAGGCGGCAATGCCCAGAATGCCCGTTCCGCATCCGCAGTCGAGCACTCGCTTGTCGTGCAGGTCGATGCTGAGCAGGGTTTCTACTATCATGCGTGTGGTTTCGTGGGTGCCTGTGCCGAAAGCCTGACGCGCGTCGATGGCAATACTAAGAGCACCGGGCGACAAACTCGTGAAATCGGGTAGGGGACGCTTGGCATCGTAAATGATGCACTTGTTTTTGACCACGATGGGGTCGAATCCTTCGTCTTCCCAGGCTTGGTTCCAGTCCTTGTCCTCGGCTTCCTCGAGGGAATAATCGATTTTGGTGTCGGGAATGGGAAATGCTGCGATGCCCTCGTCAAGTGCTTGCCGGTCGAAAAGCTGTTCCTGAACGTAACCGTCCAGTCCGGCGGAGGTTTCTTCGAACGACTCAAATCCTGCCTCGCCAGCTGTGTCGGCCAATAAGTCGCGAACAACCTCGGTGTTGGGGCTCAAATGAAATCTTGCTATCAGATATTTCATGGCAATTATGTTAAAAATTTCTGCAAATTTAATAAAAATAGGGAAAAACCTATCACGGTTTAGGGTTTTTCCGTAATTTTGTATGCAAATTGATGATACTTTTGCATCGTGAACTTAAAAAACAACTATTTAGTAAGGAGAAAATAACATGAAAAAGAGAATCCTATTATCATTACTGGTGGGTCTGCTTCCTTTGTCCCTGATTGCTCAGGACGATGTTTATTTCACTCCTAAAAAAGTGGAAAAAACTACTGCCAGCCGTGTGGAAAGCATCACAGCTGACAAAGCGGGCGACACTGCCATCAAGCGTACAGGTACCATGACGAGTGCTGCTACTCATTCGGGCAGCAACCGTGATGTGGACGAATACAACCGCCGCGGATTGCGCAGCTATTTCGAGACGGTGGGCAAAGACTCTGTCGGCAACGACATCATAGAATTTCACGCTGACGAGAACAGCCCTGCTGACACCATCTTTGCAGGTCCGCCACTCATTGTTGAAGACGACATCTACGATTACCGTTATAGCCGGATGATGAGTCGTTGGGACGGTTTCTACGATCCCTGGCTCTATGGTTATTCCTGGCACAGCCCTTGGTGGTATAGCCGCTACGGCTGGTACAGTTTGTGGTATGATCCTTGGTACGATCCCTGGTACGACCCGTGGTATTACGGTTACTATGGGTGGGGTGGCTACTACGGATGGTATTCGCCTTGGTATTACAGCTGGTACTCGCCCTGGTACTATGGAAGCTTGTATCCAACATGGTATTACAGCGGCATCAGGACGTACTATGCTCCCAGATATTCTTCTTATGGAATTACGGGTACGCAGAATCACGGCTACATAGCCAACAAGACTGTTGACAGAGGCCACTACAACGGCCGCACTCATACCTTCTCGAATGGAACCTTCGGCGGTTCCAGAAGCATTGGTGCTATGGCCAACTCTTCGCGCAACGCCTCTGGCACCCGCTCATCGTCAACATACGGCGTCACTCGCAACACCAATGGTACCTTCGGCGGTAGCCGCAGCTATGGCTCCACACGCTCTTCTTCGTCAAGCAGTTCTTCGGGCTCATGGGGTGGCAGCCGTAGTTCGGGCAGCTACAATTCGGGTAGCACTCGCAGCTCTAGTGGCAGTTTCGGCTCCGGAAGCAGCAGCCGCAGTTCGAGCAGCTTTGGCGGCGGCAGCAGCTTCGGTGGCAGTCGCTCTGGTGGTGGCGGTGGTTCGCGTGGCGGCAGTTTTGGCGGTCGCAGACACTAATTGAATTACCTTATTTATTTGTAAACCAAACATACCTTTATTATTTCGAACGATATGAAAAAGATTCAGCTTATAATAACCGCTATACTGCTGGCCGTTGTGCCAGCAGCGGCACAGGAAACTTACGAGAACGCCAAAATTGCTGCCGAGGATCTGAACGGCACAGCCCGCTATGTGGGTATGGGTGGCGCCATGGATGCTCTGGGTGCCGACATCTCAACCATCTCAACCAACCCTGCCGGCATCGGACTTTTCCGCTCGTCATCAGCCAGTGTGTCGTTCGGAGGTGTCTCTCAGCAAGACGCCAGCAACTTTGCCAGCGCTAACAAAACCAATATGAGCTTCGACCAGGCTGGTTTTGTGTGGGCAAGCCGCTCAGGCCGAAACGGATTTCTGAACATTGGTGTCAACTACCATAAGAGCCGTAACTTCGACATGATTCTCTCGGCTGCCGACCGGCTGGGCAATGCCTCGCAGAACAAGCTCACATACGTCAAGGCCATGAACGGACTGCTTTATCCCACCCATCAGGCTTCCGACGGCAATTATGTGCCCGACTTCGACCGTGCATATATCACCTGCAATCAGCTTGACGACATCTATGCACGCAACTTGAATTTCGACACCACCGACAACACTTGGTACTACAACGATGCTAACAGCTACACCTTCGACCGTGGACACAAGGGTTATGTGGGTGAATACGACTTCAACATCAGCGGCAACATCAACGACCGCGTTTATCTCGGACTTACTGTGGGCCTGCACGACGTTAAGTATCGCCATTACAGCGAATACAAAGAGCAACTGGAGGATTTGAGCCTGACGGTTTCCGACGAGCGCAACATCGACGGCTACGGCTACGACGTGAAGGCTGGCGTGATTTTCCGCCCGGTGGAGGCTTCTCCTTTCCGCATCGGTTTCTCTGTGGCAACGCCTATCTTCTATGATTTGAAAACGGAGAACCTGACCTCTGTGAGCGACGGCTCAACCACAGTGTGGAATAGCGAGAAATACGACTTTAAACTCTACACTCCCTGGAAATTCGGTGTGAGCATGGGCCACACGGTTGGCAACATGTTGGCCATAGGCGCCAGTTATGAGTTTGCCGACTATGCTCATCTTGACACGCGCTACAACACTGGCGACTACTATGACTATTGGTACGACAGCTATTACAGCAGCAGTTCCAGCGACAACGTGATGAACGACCACACCAAGCAGACCCTGAAAGGCGTGAGCACGCTGAAAGTAGGAGCTGAACTGAAGCCCGACAAAGACTTTGCTATCCGACTGGGATACAACTATGTCAGCCCTATGTATCAGAAGGATGGTTTTAAGGACGGCACTCTCGACACCGACGGCTCTTACTACAGTTCGGCTACCGACTATACCAACTGGAATGCCACTAATCGCATCACCTGTGGTTTTGGTTATAATATCGGCCAACTGAGTCTCGACCTGGCCTATCAGTATTCGTCCACCAGCGGCAATTTCTCGCCCTTTGCTAGCTATTATGATAACAAATATCCCGAGGCCGACAACATCTGCAACGAGGTGAAAGTAAATTTCAAACGCCATCAGCTGCTCTTCACCGCAGGCTACAGATTCTAGTCAGATTTCGGCTTTCACAACATTTAAAAGAGGCGACAGAAGCATTTTCGTGTTTCTGTCGCTATTTTTATTACCCTAATTTAAAATAAAAACACCGATTTATTTGTCAGTATGCAAAAATAGGCGTATCTTTGCACAAAATTTTATAAAATTCTTTTTCTGATTGTTGAAAATACATAACATTTTTAAGATATGAAGAAAGTTTTGTTCTCCGTTGTTATCATTGCAATGGCTCTGCTCCTCAACAGTTGCGGAAGCAGTAAAAAAGTTGCTTATTTCCAAAACATCGACGAAATCAGTCTGGCTGCCTCGCGTGGACTTTACGATGCTAAAATCATGCCGAAAGACCAGCTGACCATTACTGTTCACACAACCGACCCCGCTGCCGCTCAGCCGTTTAACCTCACGGTGCGCCACGGACTCGGTGCCAACAACTCGGTTTCAAACAGTGGCGGTAGTTTGATGGGATATCTTGTGGACAACAATGGTGATATCGATTTCCCCGTCTTGGGTAAAATTCATGTTCAGGGCCTTACCAAGCGTCAGTGTGAGGATATGATTCGCGAGCGTATTATTCCTTATATGGCAAAGACGGAGAATCCCCTGGTAGTTGTGCGCATGTCGAGCTTCAAGGTTACTGTGCTTGGCGAAGTAGGCCATTCAGGTTCCATCTCTGTTGCACAAGAGAAAGTCAACATCCTCGAAGCTCTTGCTCAGGCCGGCGACCTCACCATCTATGGTAAGCGCGACAATGTGCTCCTGCTGCGCGAGGATGAGATGGGACAGAAACACCAGTACCGCATCAATCTGAACGACGCCAATCTCATCAACTCGCCGCTCTACTACCTGCAGCAGAACGACATCGTGTATGTGGAGCCGAATACCGTGAAGGCAAAGAACTCTGACATCGGTTCTTCCACCACCATCTGGTTCTCGTTTATCAGTATTGCGACGTCGGTTGCATCCCTCCTCGTTAATATTTTACGTTAAATAATCGAATTATTCATACAGAGGTACAGAGCAAAGATCATACATTCTTCTCTGTTCCTCTGTTTTTTGTATTAAAACTAAAGGAAAATGTGTGGTATAGTAGGATATTTAGGTAATCAAAACGCGTTCCCCATTCTGATTAAGGGTCTCAAGCGGCTGGAGTATCGTGGTTACGATTCAGCCGGCGTAGCACTCCTTAACGAGAATGGGGAACTTAGCGTTTATAAGGCCAAAGGCAAAGTGGCCGGCCTTGAAGAGTTTTGTGCTGACAAGAACATCAGCGGAACCGTGGGCATTGCCCACACGCGCTGGGCAACGCACGGCGAACCGTCGTCTGTGAATGCTCATCCTCATTATTCTGAGTCGAAAAACCTGGCCATCATTCACAACGGCATCATTGAGAACTATGCAGAACTGAAAAAGAATCTCGAAGAAAAAGGCATTCATTTCCGCTCGCAAACCGACACTGAGGTGCTCGTTCAGTTGGTAGAGTATATCCAGCGTTCAAACAATCTCGAGTTGCTTCAAGCTGTTCAGGTGGCGCTCCATCAGGTTATCGGGGCTTACGCCATCGCTCTGCTCGACAAATCCAATCCCAATCAGATAATCGCTGCCCGAAAGCAGAGTCCGCTCGTCGTGGGCATTGGCGAGAACGAGTTTTTCCTTGGTTCCGATGCCAGTCCCATCGTGGAATACACCGACAAAGTGGTCTATCTTGAAGACGGCAACATTGCCGTTATCCGTCGCGACGACGATTTACACATTGTCAGCATCGACAACCATGAGCTGATTCCCGAAGTCAAGACCGTTGACATCAATCTGGGGCAGATAGAGAAAGGCGGCTACGCCCACTTCATGCTCAAGGAAATTTTTGAGCAGCCTGAGTGCATCACCAACTGCATGCGGGGCCGCATCAATGTAGAGGCCGACAACGTCACACTAAGTGCCGTTATCGACTACCGTCGTCAGTTGTTGGCCGCCAAGCGCATCATCATCGTGGCCTGCGGCACGTCGTGGCACGCCGGACTCATTGGCAAGCAAATCATTGAGAACCTCTGTCGCATACCCGTTGAGGTAGAGTACGCCTCGGAGTTCCGTTACCGCAATCCTGTGGTCAACAGCAACGATGTGGTTATTGCCATTTCACAGAGTGGCGAGACGGCCGACACGCTGGCCGCCGTTGAATTGGCCAAGCAGCGCGGAGCTTTCATCTACGGCATCTGCAACGCCATCGGCTCAAGCATTCCGCGCGCCACTCACACTGGCTCTTACATTCACGTAGGCCCGGAGATTGGTGTGGCTTCCACCAAGGCCTTCACCGGCCAGGTGACGGTGCTCACCATGCTGGCCCTCGCCCTGGCACAGGCTAAAGGTACCATTGCACACGACGAATATGTAAGCATTGTGAAAGAGCTGAACGATATTCCGAACAAAATGCGCGAGGTGCTGAAACTCAACGACCGCATTGCCGACCTGAGCCGCATGTTCACCTATGCCAGCAATTTTCTCTACCTTGGGCGCGGTTTCAGTTATCCCGTTGCTCTTGAAGGTGCACTCAAGCTCAAGGAAATAAGTTATATCCATGCCGAGGGCTATCCCGCCGCAGAGATGAAGCACGGCCCCATTGCCCTCATCGACTCCGATATGCCCGTTGTCGTAGTGGCCACCCACAACGCCATGTACGAGAAAGTGCTCTCCAACATCCAGGAAATCAAAGCCCGCAAAGGCAAGGTCATCGCCCTCGTTTCGAAAGGCGACGACACCATTGCCCGCATTGCCGACGAGGTTATTGAGCTTCCCGACACACTAGAGTGTCTCGAACCGCTCATTGCCACCATTCCCCTGCAGCTTCTGGCCTACCACGTCGCCGTCTGCAAGGGCAAAGACGTTGACCAGCCCCGCAACTTGGCTAAATCAGTCACAGTGGAGTAGGGCATACCACATGACCAACACGAGAAGAATCCCCAATCAACAGCAAATAAACGCAACAACGGCCAGCATTTTTCGCGATGCTGGCCGTTGTTGTAGAATCAACTGAGTGTTATTGAGAAAAACCTCTTAATAACTGCGGGCAATAATGACGCGAGCCTTGGAGGGCTTGCCCGTTACCATATCCACGCCAGGAGTCTGCTCTACGCCGAAGGGCACACAGCGGATGGTGGCCTGCGTTTCTTCCTTGATGCGGGCTTCTGTCTCGGCTGTGCCGTCCCAGTGGCAGAGGAAGAAGCCTCCGTCCTTGACGCGCTCCTTGAACTCCTCGTAGTTGTCGCACTCGAAGATGTGGGCGTCACGATAAGTTTTGGCCTTCTGGAAGATGTTCTGCTGAATGTCTTCCAGCAGCTGCTCCACGTATTCAACGATGCCGTCGATGCTGCGGGTTTCTTTCTCCAACGTGTCGCGGCGCATCACCTCGATGGTGCCGTTCTCCAGGTCGCGTCCGCCCATGACGAGGCGAACGGGCACACCCTTCAGTTCGTAGTCGGCAAATTTGAAGCCTGGACGTTTGTTGTCGGCGTCGTCGTACTTCACGCTGATGCCAGCCTTGCGCAACTGGTCGATAACCGGCTGCAGCCGCTCGCTGATGGCGGCCAGTTGGTCGGCACCTTTGGTGATGGGCACGATGACCACCTGAATGGGAGCCAGGCGCGGCGGCAATACAAGTCCATTGTCATCGGAGTGAGTCATGATGAGAGCTCCGATGAGTCGGGTGCTGACGCCCCACGAAGTGGCCCACACATATTCGGGCTTATTCTCTTTATTAAGATAGGTGACATCGAAAGCCTTGGCGAAGTTCTGCCCGAGGAAGTGGCTGGTGCCGCTCTGCAGGGCCTTGCCGTCCTGCATCATGGCCTCGATGGTGTAGGTGTCGAGTGCTCCGGCAAAACGTTCGGTCTCGCTCTTCACGCCCTGTACCACGGGAACCGCCATCCACTCTTCGGCAAACTTGGCATAAACTTTCAGCATCTTCTGTGCTTCCTCCTCGGCTTCCTCGCGCGTGGCGTGGGCCGTGTGACCCTCTTGCCAAAGGAACTCGCTAGTGCGCAGGAACGGGCGTGTGCGCATTTCCCATCGCATGACGTTGCACCATTGGTTGCACATCAGAGGCAGGTCGCGCCAAGAGTGAATCCAGTTCTTATAAGTGTTCCAGATAATGGTTTCGCTGGTGGGGCGGACGATGAGTTCTTCTTCCAAACGGGCGGCGGGATCAACCTCTACACCGCTCTTGTCCTCTTTGGCGCGCAGACGATAGTGAGTGACCACGGCGCACTCTTTGGCGAAGCCTTCCACATGTTCGGCTTCGCGCGAAAGGAATGATTTGGGAATGAGCAGAGGGAAATAAGCGTTTTGTGCGCCGGTTTCCTTGAACATCAGGTCGAGCTGGTGCTGCATTTTCTCCCAGATGGCGTAGCCATAAGGTTTGATAACCATGCAGCCGCGCACGGCCGACTGTTCGGCGAGATCGGCTTTTACAACCAAGTCGTTAAACCACTGACTATAGTTGTCAGCACGCTTGGTGAGTTCTTTCAATTCTTTTGCCATGATTTGATTTTTATCTTAATTTGTGATTATTATTCAACAATTTTGGCGTTAATAGGGAAATCCATACTGCTTTTTAGGCAAATTCCCCTTGGCCAGAAAGCCATTATTCTGTAAATTTGCCGCAAAATTACAAAATAATGTTGAGAACACGTGCAATATAAGAAAAAAAGAATTATCTTTGCACTGTTGAAAACGAAAATTCATATCAATCAACTTTAAATTTATAGTAATTATGAAGAAAATGAAACTGATGACACTCGGAATGTGTCTTGCAATGATTGTCAGCTGTGGTTCAGCTACAAAGAATGGTGCATTAATTGGTACTGGCGGCGGTGCTCTGCTTGGTGCTATTGTAGGTAAGATTGCTGGTAACACAGCCGTTGGTGCTGCCGTTGGTGGTGCTGTAGGTGCTGGTGCTGGTGCCCTTATCGGCAAGCACATGGACAAGGTGAAGGCTCAGGCTCAGGCCGTTGAGAACGCTCAGGTAGAGGCTGTTACCGACGCCAATGGCCTTTCTGCTGTGAAGGTTTCTTTCGACTCTGGTATTCTTTTCACCACCAGCAGTGCCACTCTGCAGCAGTCTGCCAAGAACTCTCTGTTCCAGTTTGCCAATGTGCTGAAGACCAACACCGATGCCGACGTTGCCATTCAGGGTTACACCGACAATGCTCCTTGGAGAAACTCTACCGCCGAGCAGAGCTATCAGAAGAACCTCACTCTGTCGCAGCAGCGCGCCCAGTCGGTGAGCAGCTATCTGCTTTCGCTTGGTGTAAGCCCCGCACAGATCAAGTCGGTTGAAGGTTTTGGCGAGGCCAACCCCGTTGCTGACAACTCAACAGCTGCCGGTAAGGCTCTGAACCGCCGCGTGGAGGTTTATCTGTATGCCAGCCAGGCTATGATCGACGCCGCCAACGCCGGAACGCTGCAGTAAGTTTCTTTTGATAATTGAGAATTGATAATTGACAATCGATAATTGGCAATTTAAATTTAGAATTAGCAATTGAGTTTTATCATTAAGACGATACGCCACATCATCCGATGGATTTTGATAGCCTTCTTTGGCTCCACCATCCTCGCTGTTGTGGCGTATCGCTTTTTTCCTGTTTATGTCACTCCGCTCATGTTCATCAGGACAGCCGAGCAGATAAAGGAGCACAAGACGATTAGGTGGCACCACTCGTGGGTGTCGCTCAACAAAATATCGCCCCACATGCCCGTTGCCGTCATGGCCAGCGAGGACTCGCAGTTTCTGCTTCACCATGGTTTCGACTACGAAGCCATTGAAGACGCCGCCAAGCGCAACAAGACGAGAACGCGCAAGCTGGGAGCGAGCACCATTTCGCAACAGACGGCCAAAAACGTTTTTCTTTGGCCGGGCCGCACATGGGTGCGCAAAGGATTGGAAGCCTACTTCACCGCCCTCATCGAGCTGATGTGGAGCAAGCAGCGCATCATGGAGGTTTATCTCAACTCCATCGAAATGGGCGACGGTATTTATGGCGTTTCAGCGGTGGCAGAATATCATTTCGACAAGGAAGCCGCTGACCTCACTCGCTCAGAGTGTGCCCTGGTGGCCGCCACGCTGCCCAATCCGCGAGTCTATTCATCCAAATCGCCCAGCAAATATATGCTGAAGCGGCAGCGACGCATAGAGCACGAAATGAAATTCATTCCCAAATTTCCTAAAGAGGGCGAGGACATCGACCCCAATACCGTGAAAGGCGGCGTGTATAAGAACTGAAAAAACTACCCCAATGAACATTCTTGACCAACTCAACGACAGCCAACGAGCTGCGGTGGAATATGTTGACGGCCCTCAGCTGGTGATTGCCGGTGCAGGGTCGGGCAAGACGCGTGTGCTGACTTACAAAATTGCTTACTTGCTGCAACAGGGCATGCGGCCGTGGAACATTTTGGCCCTGACCTTCACCAACAAGGCGGCCAACGAGATGAAAGCCCGCATAGGCCAGTTGGTGGGCATGGAGACAGCACGGAGCCTGAACATGGGCACGTTCCACTCGGTGTTCTCGCGTATACTCAGACGCGAGGCCGCGCACATTGGGTTCAACTCAAACTTTACCATCTACGACGAAAGCGACTCACGCTCATTGGTTAAGAGCATTATTAAGGAACTGAAGCTCGACGACAAAATCTACAAGCCGGCCGCCGTACACAGCCGCATTAGCATGGCCAAAAACCATCTGATTCTGCCCGCCGACTACGCCAACGACCGCTCGGCCCTTCAGCGCGATGTAGAGTCGCGCATGCCGCAGTTGCATCAGCTATATACCGTTTATTGTGAGCGATGCCGCAAGGCCAACGCCATGGATTTCGACGACCTGCTGGTCTATACGTTCATGCTTTTCCGCGACCACAAGGACATACTCGCACAATATGCCGACCGTTTCCGCTACGTGCTCGTAGATGAGTATCAGGACACCAACTCGGTGCAGCAGCGCATTGTAGTACAGCTTACGCGCGATCATCAGCGCGTGTGCGTGGTGGGCGACGACGCGCAGAGTATCTACGGGTTTCGCGGGGCCAACATCGATAATATTCTGGATTTTCAGCAGCTGTTTGAGCGTGCGAAACTCTTTAAGCTGGAACAGAACTACCGCAGCACGCAACGCATTGTGCAGGCCGCCAACACACTTATCCGCAAAAACGAACGCCAGATTCAGAAGGATGTTTACAGCCGCAACGAAGAGGGTGAGAAAATCATCTTCAAGAATGCGTACAGCGACAAGGAGGAAGCGCTCATTGTTTGCAACGACATCAAGAAAATCCGTAAGAAAGACAATTGCCAATACAGCGATTTCGCCATTCTATACCGCACCAATGCGCAGAGCCGCTCGTTTGAGGAAACGCTCAGAAAGCAGAACATTCCCTACCGCATCTATGGTGGGCTGAGCTTCTATCAGCGCAAGGAAATCAAAGACATGATTGCCTACTTCCGTCTCGTGGCCAATCCCGACGACGAAGAGGCTTTCAAGCGCATCATCAACTATCCCGCACGTGGCATCGGCGATACCACCCTCGGCAAGGTGATCGACGCTGCCGGACGCTTCGGAGTGAGTCTCTGGACGGTGA
This sequence comes from uncultured Prevotellaceae bacterium, assembly GCA_900315565.1. GTDB lineage: Bacteria > Bacteroidota > Bacteroidia > Bacteroidales > Bacteroidaceae > Prevotella. The sequence continues at coordinate 54,952 of OMZS01000013.1, forward strand.
TTTCAGAGCCCCTGCAGTACGGACTGAAAGTGAATCAGGGCACCATGGGCAAGCTCAACGCTTTCCGCCAGCTCATCGCTTCGTTTATTGCCCGCTTCGCCACCGACGATGCCTACACGCTGGGTAGTGATATTATCAAGCTGAGTGGCATTAGTGCCGACCTTTACGGCGACACCTCGCCCGAAAGCATCTCGCGTCAGGAGAACCTTGAAGAGTTTCTCTGCGGCATGCAGGATTTCGTGGAGAGCCGGCGAGAAGAAGGCCTGGAAAACGAAGTGTCGATAGCCGATTTCCTGCAAGAAGTGTCGCTGCTGACCGACCTCGACAGCGACAACGGCGACGATACCAACCGCGTGTCGTTGATGACTATCCATAGTGCCAAGGGACTGGAGTTCCCCACCGTGTTTGTGGTGGGTTTGGAAGAGAACATTTTCCCCAGTCCCATGTCGTGCAACTCCAAGCGCGAGCTTGAAGAGGAGCGACGCCTGCTTTACGTGGCCATTACCCGTGCCGAGAAACATTGTATCCTGACATGTGCCAAAAACCGCTTTCGTTATGGCAAGATGGAGTTTGACACGCCCAGCCGTTTCATCAACGACATCGACCCCGCGCTGCTTGTGATTGAGTCGGAGACCGACATGGACGACCGTTCTGGCCGCTATTTCGGGCGCGAGTCGGCAGGCAGGCTGGGAAAATTCGCCTTCAGCGACGACGAGTTACCCTTTGGTAGCGGAGGCTCGCGCTATCAAGGTGGAACTAACCGCTATCAGGGCGGAGGTAACCGTTTTCAGGGCAGCGGCGAACGTCTTCAGAACAGCCGCCCCGTGGGAAGCCAGTTTCGTGCCGACCCAAAATACCGTGAGGTGAACCATCGCGAGGAAGCACCCGTTGACCCGTTCTCCGAACAGTTCAAGCGGCAACTGCAACAGCATGGCGGTCATCTGAAACGTGTGTCTTCGGCAACTCGGCCTTCGACAATCCCTTCATCATCCGCCTCTCCCACAACACCTGCTCAAAGTTCTGCTTCGCCGGCAGACGGTAGTCTGCGCGAGGGCAATGTCATAGAGCACGAGCGTTTCGGATTGGGCACCGTACTCCGCGTTGAGGGCAGCGGCGAGAACACCAAGGCCACCGTAGAGTTTCGTAATGCGGGCACCAAGCAACTCCTGCTGAAATTCGCCCGCTTCAAGATTATCGGGTAACAGAGTTTTAGCAAGCCCGTATTGCCTTACGCTACGCGCCTTTCAAAAACCAAGAAAAACATATCATACCAATAAAAACAAAGAACTTTGCAAATGATTCGCTAAAGAATAGAAATACAAGAATAACTCCTGACTTTACGAGAACAACTCATGGCTTTACGAGAACAACTCACGGCATTACAAATATATCTCACGGCATTATCGTCAAATTTTCTAGAGAATTTTGATGAAATGCCGTGAGATATTTTTGTGGTTTTGTGAATGGTTGTTTTTCTACCGAGCGAGAAACGAACATCATGAAGATTCTTTGGCAGAATTGTCGAGAAAGCACGAAAAACACTGCGAAAGCTGCGAATCAGTTACTAAAAATTATGAATTATGATTTGGTAAATATGAATTAAGTAAAAAATGTTTTGTCGTGTGGCGTTTATTTCTTAATTTTGTTGGTCGAAAACGCAGATTGTTTTCAAAACAAGTAAAATTAAAAAGCGAAACAGAAGTGAAAAATAAGATATTTGCAATCATTATGTTCTTTTTGCCTGCCACGGGCATGGCACAAAAAATCTCCATCGGTTCGTGCACCACGCGCGACGGCGGTCAGTATAAAGGTGAAATGCTCTCGGGAAAACCCCACGGCAAAGGCAACACATTGTTTAAGAACGGCGACACATTCGAAGGCGAATACATCAAGGGCAAGCGTCATGGCTACGGGGTCTATACCTTCTCCGATGGCGAAAAATACGAGGGCCAGTGGTTTCAGGACCAGCAGCACGGTCAAGGAACATTCTACTTTATGAACAACAATAAGTACGTGGGCCTATGGTACCGCGACTATCAGCAGGGCCATGGCATCATGTACTACTACAACGGCGACCGTTACGAAGGCAACTGGTATCAAGACAAGCGCAATGGCAAAGGAAAATACACCTATTCAACAGGCGCCTACTACGACGGCGAATGGAAAAACGACAAGAAGTGGGGCCGTGGATTCTTCGACTGGGCCGACGGCAGCTCATACAACGGCATGTGGGTGAACAACGAACGCTCGGGCAAAGGAACCAACCGCTATTCTGACGGCGACGTTTATACGGGCGACTGGAAAGCCGACGTACAAAACGGCAAAGGCATCTACAAGTTCTCCAACGGCGACGTGTATGAGGGCGGCTATGTGGACGGACAGCGCACAGGGCAGGGCATTTTCACCTATGCCAACGGCGACCGCTACACCGGCCACTTTCTGAATGGCGAGAAAGACGGCACGGGCACCCTGGTATGGAAGAACGGCGATACCTATAGCGGCGGTTGGAAAGACGACCGCCAGTACGGCCACGGCAAGCTGGTGAAGAAAAACGGCGACGTGATCGAAGGCTCGTTCATCGACGGAGCGGCCGACGGCGAAGTCATCATCCACCTGGCCGACGGCAGCAAGTTTAAAGGCATCTACAAGAAAGGCAAGCGCAACGGCAAGGCCATTGAAGAAGACAAGAACGGCACGCGCTTTGAAGGCTCGTACCGCGACGACAAACGCGACGGAAAATACGTCATCAAGGACCGCAACGGCAACGTGAAGGAGAGCGGCATTTACGAGCACGGCAAGAAAATGACCAGCCGCTAAAGCCTGCGTCAGCTGCTGCCGACAAAACGCTACAGATGCACGTTTTTACGGCTATGACTATCACACACATAAAAAACATCAACTCTTAAAAAACAATCGTTCTATGGTTATCGACACATTAGACCATCTGGGCGACTACGTATCGCTCAACCCTCTTTTCAGCAAGGTGGTGGATTTTCTCAGCCAGCACGACCTCAACACCATGGAAGAGGGCAAGTATCCCATCGAGGGCGACGATCTCTTCCTGAACCTCACGTCGGCCAAAGGAAAAGCTCCCGACGAGGCCGTCATGGAAACCCACCGGAAGATGATTGACATTCAGATACCGCTCTCTACAAGCGAAACCTATGGCTACACTCCGCTCTGCGATTTGCCCGAGGCCGAATACAACGCAGAAAAGGACATCTCGAAAATGCCCGGCGTGATGGGACAAAGCTATGTGAACTGCCAGCCAGGTATGTTTGCCATCTTTTTTCCTCAGGACGGCCATGCTCCCTGCATTTCTACCGAGCCCAGCATACGCAAAGCCATCTTCAAGGTGAAAGCCTGAAGAAAAGAGAAACAAAACAGCAAACACGCTGCGACAAAACAAACAACCAAACCGAACAAACCGAACGACAGATAATATAAAGAATATGGCTACAACAGAAAAGGCGACTAAGAAAACCGCCGCAAAAAAAACTTCTGCGCCTAAGAAAAAGGCTGCTCAGCCCAAGCACATCGGGCTAGTAAAAAACGACCCTTGGCTGGAGCCTTTCGAGGGTGCCATTCAGGGCAGGCACGACCACGCCCTCTGGAAACTCAACCAGCTGACCCGCAACGGCAAGAAGACTCTGAGCGACTTTGCCAACGGTCACGAATATTTTGGACTGCACAAGACTGCCCGCGGATGGGTGTTCCGCGAGTGGGCTCCCAACGCCACCGAGATTTATCTGGTTGGCGACTTCAACGACTGGCAGGAACTGCCCAAATACAAGGCCAAGCGTATTGAAGGCACCGGCAACTGGGAACTGAAACTCTCGGAGAAAGCCATCAAGCATGGCGACCTCTACAAAATGCACGTTCATTGGAATGGTGGCGAGGGCGAGCGTATTCCCGCCTGGTGCCGCCGCGTGGTGCAGGACGACCAGACGAAAATCTTCTCTGCACAGGTGTGGAACCCTGAGACTCCTTACGAGTGGAAGAAAAAGAAATTCAAGCCCAACACTTCGCCGCTGCTTATCTACGAGTGCCACATCGGCATGGGCGAGGATGCCGAGAAGGTGGGCACCTACACCGAGTTCAAGGAGAACGTTCTGCCGCGCGTCATCAACGACGGCTACAACTGCATTCAGATTATGGCCATTCAGGAGCATCCCTACTATGGCTCTTTCGGCTATCACGTGAGCTCGTTCTTTGCTGCCAGCAGCCGTTTTGGCACTCCCGAGGAACTAAAATCGCTCATCGACGCGGCCCATCAGAACGGCATTGCCGTCATCATGGACATCGTCCACTCGCATGCCGTGAAAAACGAGGTGGAAGGCCTTGGCAACCTCTGTGGTGACCCCAACCAGTTCTTCTATCCCGGCGACCGCCACGAGCATCCCGCTTGGGACTCGCTCTGCTTCGACTATGGCAAGGACGACGTGATGCACTTCCTGCTCTCTAACTGCAAGTACTGGCTCGAGGAGTTCCACTTCGACGGTTTCCGTTTCGACGGCGTCACATCGATGCTTTATTACAGCCACGGCTTGGGTGAGGCCTTTGGCGGCTACGGCGACTATTTCAACGGTCACGAGGACGACAACGCCATCTGCTACCTGACGTTAGCCAACAAACTCATTCACGAGGTAAACCCCAATGCCATCACCATTGCCGAGGAAGTGAGCGGTATGCCCGGTCTGGCCGCAAAATTTGAGGACGGCGGCTACGGATTCGACTACCGCATGGCCATGAACATTCCCGATTACTGGATTAAGACCATCAAAGAGGTGAGCGACGAGAACTGGAAGCCCAGCAGCATTTTCTGGGAGGTGAAGAACCGCCGCCCCGACGAGAAGACCATTTCGTATTGCGAAAGTCACGACCAGGCCTTGGTGGGCGACAAGACCATCATCTTCCGACTCATTGATGCCGACATGTACTGGCACTTCAAGAAAGGCGACGAAAACGAAACCGCACGCCGAGGCATAGCCCTGCACAAGATGATCAGACTGGTGACGGCCGCTGCCATCAACGGCGGATACCTCAACTTCATGGGCAACGAGTTCGGTCATCCCGAGTGGATTGACTTCCCCCGCGAGGGCAACGGATGGAGCTACAAGTATGCCCGCCGCCAATGGAACCTGGTGGATAACAAAGAACTCTGCTACCATTGGCTTGGCGACTTCGACCGCGAGATGCTCAGCGTCATCAAGAGCCAGAAAAACTTCAACCGCACACCTGTGCAGGAAATCTGGCACAACGACGGCGACCAGGTGCTGGCCTTCATGCGTGGCGACCTCATCTTTGTGTTCAATTTCTCGCCCAACCGCTCGTTTACCGACTATGGGTTCCTGGTTCCCACGGGCAGCTACGATGTGGTGCTCAACACCGACGCCAAGGAGTTTGGCGGCAACGGACTGGCCGACGACAGTGTGACCCATCTCACCAACTACGATCCGCTCTACGTGAACGACCGCAAGGAATGGCTCAAACTCTACATTCCCGCCCGCTCGGCCGTAGTACTCAGAAAGAACTGAAACCATTATGGATAATACCACCAAACATAGCACCGCTGTCGTCAAGACGGCGTGTGCTATTGTTTTTTTGCTGTTCACGTTTTTCTACCTGTACTATTTCCAGGCAGACATCCTCGCCATGGCCCAGCACGTGCTCTCGCACGGCAAAACCCACTACAACCGCACCGTGGGAGCAGTACTCATCACGCTGGTGCTCTATTTGCTGCAAATGGGTGTCTATGCCCTGACCAAGCTGGAGTGGCGCGCCCACGCGCTCACTTATTTCCCTTCGCTCCTGGTGCTGACTTTCCTCACCAGCCCCGGCAATCATTTCTTCCAAGATGCCTCGCTGGGCGCTTGGCTATGGGCTGGTCCGCTGGTGGTGTTGCTCTATTGCGGAGTGGTGTGGGTGTTTCGTCAGTTGGAGGATATCATTTCCGAGTCGGGGGGCACAGGCGTGTTCTCGCGGCTCATGTGGGTGAACATGCTCATCATGGTGGTGATGTTTTTCATGGTGGCCGCGTTCAGCAACCACGACGAGGCGTTCCACTACCGGTTGAACATTGAGAGCCGTCTGCTGGGCAACGACCTCGACGGAGCGTTGGCCGTTGGAAAGGACACAGAAGTGAGCAACGAAGCCATCACACGGCTGCGCGCCTACGCTTTGTCGAAGAAAGGCCAACTGGGCGAACATCTGTTTGAGTATAATGTCAGCGGAGGTTCGGCTGCCATCATTCCGCCCAAAGGCGATACAAGCTCGGTGGCTGCCAGCGTGATGATTCCTCAGCAAGAGCTGCGCAAACAGTATCTGCGCAACAAGAAAGACTATGAGCTTTGCGGCTTTCTGGCCGACAAACAGATTGATAAGTTTGCGCAAGCGCTCATTAAGTATTATCCGCTCAACGACTCTGTGCATCTGCCCAAGCACTATCGCGAGGCACTGACGCTCTACACACGCCAGCGTTCGCATCGTGTGGTGGACTATCGCAACTCAGTAATGGAAACCGACTTTGCCGACCTTCTGAAACTTGAGCGTGAGAACACGGACAAGCGTGCCCGGAAGAATGCCGTACACGATAATTTCAGAAACACCTATTGGTATTATTACCTATACAGATAGCCAGGTAGAAACAGCTTAAAAAACAACGGGCGGCACTTTACACATATTGGTAAGGTGCCGCCCGTTATTATTGGCGATTGTTTTCAGCGGAAAACAGCCAGATCATCCGACGTTTGCCGCGGAAGCAAACAAAAGGCTTAGCGATAGTCTTTGTGGTTGTGGCTCTTTACGAGTGTCATCACCCTTTTCACTTCGGCCAGGGCTTTCTCCCAGTCGGTGTCGAGCGAGAACTGAGTGATGAACTTGGGGTTGTCGTAGTAGCTCATTACCATTTCCTTGTCGGTGTCGTGGAAACGCACATAATAAACCGAAGTCTCCTTGAAGATTCTTACCACCTCGAGGCGGTCCTTTTTCTTGTTGGCGCGAGTGATTTCGTCAAGGAACATGTTGACAAACTCGTACATGGCCAAAGCCTGGCGGTCGAGTTCAATCACCTTGGCATCGGGGTTCACCTCACGCGTTTTCATGGCCATGTAGTTGAGCGCATCCACTTCGAAGGTGGCCACTTTGCGCTTTTCTAAGTCCATTGTTTTGTCTTGAGCGATGCCCTGAGCCTTGGTCAGAATGCGGTTAAACACTTGTTGTGCATTGGCACTTGCGAATGACAGGCAGCAGAGAGCTGCGATAAAAAGCAATTTCTTCATGTCTTCTTTTTTAAATTTTGATTATTCTGTTCTATTTTTTATGTTCTTTCAAGAAAAACTCATTTTCTGATTAAATATTGCGTTCGAGCCAAAGTTTGTTGGTGATGCAGGCCGGAAGTTCCTCCTCGTAGTGGGTGACCATGATCATGGTTTTGTTTCTGCGTTGGCAGAAAGTCTCTATGATGTCTTTCACCAGCCGTCGGTTCACGTTGTCGAGTCCGTGTAGCGGCTCGTCGAGAATCAGCAGCTCGGGGTCTTTGACAAATGCGCGGGCCAACAGCACCAAGCGTTGCTCGCCGCTCGACAGTTTCAAGAATGTCTGTTCTGCCAAATGGCCGACGCCAAATATGTCCATCCACCAGCGGCACACGTCGTAGTCGCCTGCTTCGGGCTTCACATAGAGTCCTACCGAGTCTTTCAGTCCGCTGGCCACAATTCGTATGGCGGGCAGGTCGCGCTGGTAGGCACGATGCATTTCGGGCGACACGTAGCCGATGTGCTTCTTAATGTCCCAAATGGTTTCGCCCGTGCCGCGTTGCTGGTCGAAGAGCACGATGTCGCAGGCGTAGCTTTGCGGATTGTCGGCACAAACCAAACTCAGCAGTGTGGATTTTCCCGAGCCGTTTTGTCCGCTCAACGCCCATCGCTCTCCGTTCAACACTTTCCAGTCGAGTTCTTTCAGAATGGTTCGCTCGCCATAGCGTATGCTCACCTTTCGCATGGCTACCACCTCGCGCGCGCAATATTCCTTATTATTATATGGTAGGCTGAGCAAGGCCTGCCTTTTCTCGTCGCTCAACACATGGTCGGGTAGCGGCGGGCGTTGGCGGAGATAGTCGGCCAGCGTGAGCTTTGCGCCCACCTTCAGTTGGTTTACTTCCACCACATGTGTGATGAACGACGGGATGTCGTCGCTCTTTGATAACACCAGCACTATTTGCAACGCTTGTTCGCTGATGAGCATTTGCAAGAGTTCTCTCAACTGGGCGCGTGTGCCAGCATCGAGGCCGATAAACGGGTTGTCGAGTATGAGCACACGAGGCTGGCTGAACAACGACGAGGCCAACTTGAATTTTCTCAGCTCGCCGCTCGAAAGCAGAATGATGTACTTGTCGAGCAGATGCTCCATGCTGAACATTTCGTAGAGGCGCTGTTGCCACATGCGCCGCTCGGGTGTGTCTTGCCCTGCCAGGCGGTAGGCTTCTTCAAGCAGTTGTCCGGCGGTTGGAGTAGAGGCATCTATTTCCATCTGGTTCCACCGCTGCTGCAGAAAGTAGGTGCGGTCGTTGTCGCCGCCGTAGGTGTCGCGAAAGGCTATGTACCTGATGTTGTCGCTCACCAGCGGCTTTTGGCTGGGTGCAAAGTCGTACTCGGCCATGTCGGGCAAAAGCGGATGACGGCCCGTAATGATATCCACCAACATGGTTTTTCCGCCCCCGTTAGGGCCGACGATGGCTAATTGCTCTCCGTCGTTCAGGCAGAAATTCACAGGTTCGACCATGCGCCAAGCTGGCATGCGCGTCACTCCGTTTTTTATGTTGATGATGGTTTGCATCGCTTCCTCTAATAATCTTGTCAGAGACCTCTCACCTTTTTCTGGTTTCTCAGGGCAAAGTCTTTCCATCCACGGTAGTTGGCCAACGACTCAGGACGATTAGACTGCATGAAATGGCAGTAGGCGGCACCCAGCGCGTCGGTGGCATCCATGAAGTGGGGCATGTCGTCGTCGCTCAGGTTAAGCAGTCTTTTCAGCATGCCCGCCACTTGCTCTTTCGAGGCGCTGCCGTTACCAGTAATGGCCATTTTTATTTTCAGCGGAGCATACTCGTGAATGGGAATGTCGCGATGAATGGCAGCAGCAATAGCCACTCCCTGGGCGCGCCCGAGTTTGAGCATCGACTGGACATTCTTTCCGAAAAACGGTGCTTCGATGGCCATCTCGTCGGGCAGAAACTCGCTGATGATGCCCGTCACACGCTCGAAAATCTTTCCCAGTCGCAGGTAGGGGTCGCTCATGTTGCGCATGTCAATCACGCCCATGGCCATCATTTCAGCCTTGTTGCCCGTAGCTTTTATCAGACCGTAGCCCATGACGTTGGTGCCAGGGTCAATGCCCAAAATGATGCGTTCGGCTTTAGTCTTGTTCATGCTTCTTAACTCACAACTCCTAACTCCTAACTCCTAATTCCTAACTCCTAACTCCTAACTCTCAACTCCTAACTCACCGCAGGTATGGGTTCATTTGCAGCTCGCGTGCCAACGTGGTTTTAGGTCCGTGGCCCGTGTAGATGATGGTGTCGGGGGGCAACGTGTTGGCTATGTTCTTGAGCGAGCGCATCATGCTGTCGTAGCTGCCTCCGTCGAAATCGGTACGGCCGATGCTCATGTGGAACAGCGTGTCGCCAGAGAAAGCCACGCCTTCTTCCTTGCAATAGAAGAACACCGAGCCGGGCGTATGTCCTGGTGTGGGAATGATGGTTAACTCGTGTGTGCCGAACTTTATCACGTCGTCGGGCTGCAGATATTTGCCCACCGAGGGGAACTCTTCCTCGTAGTCGTCGAGATTGGCAAATCGGCGGGTTTGCGCCAGCATATCTTCCATGAGATATTGGTCGAGCGCCGAAACTTCGGGTTTAAGTCCGTAGGTTTTATAAACGAAGTAGTCGCCAAAGTGGTGGTCAATGTGTCCGTGGGTGTCAATCAGGTGTACAGGTGTGAGCTCGTCGCTTTCGATGTATTCTACGATAGCCATGCGCTCGGTGGGATGCAACGCGCCACAGTCGATGATGACGCATTCGCCCGAGTTGTCGCTCACTACAAACGTGTTCTCCTGGAACATGTTGCAAACAAAACGTTCAATGTTGATCATATAGGTACGTAAATTAAGTATTTCTCTTTAAACCAAGGCTCCTCAAACCAGTTGCTCAGCGGACTTACCTCGGCGATTTTCTTCATGTTGTGAATTTCGCTTTCCACGTTTCCTCCTTTCAGGCACAACACTCCGTTGGCCATCGAGTTGCGCTGGGTTTTGCTGATGTTTTTGCGTACTATTTTCAGCAGGTCGGGTAACGGCATGACAGCCCTGCTCACAACAAACTCGAATTTCTCTTTCTCCTCCTCGCCGCGCAAGTGTACGGGATGGCAGTTCTTCAGTCCTATGGCTTGAGCCACCTCGGTGGCCACGCGGATTTTCTTGCCCGTTCCGTCAATCAGTTTGAACTGAGTCTCGGGAAACATGATGGCCAGAGGTATGCCGGGAAAGCCGCCTCCCGTGCCGAAATCAAGGATGCGGGTGCCCGGTCTGAAGTTGAGTTCCTTGGCGATGGCCAGCGAGTGAAGCACGTGGTGTTCGTAGAGGTTCTCAATATCCTTGCGCGAAATCACGTTGATTTTCTGGTTCCAGTCGGCATACAAGTCGTAGAGAGCCTCGAACTGCTGTCGTTGCGTGGGCGATAGTTGTGGAAAATATTTATCGATGATTTGCATGTAGAGTGATGCTTGATGGCTGTTGTTTTTGGGGTGTGTATTGAGGTAGGGTTATTCGCGTTTCAGCAAGTTGTCCAAGTCCGAGTAGGCAATGCTGACGCTGATTTCGCCAGCGGCGTGGGGTGCAATTTCGTCCTCAACGTAAATGAAGGTGATGTCGTCCTTGCCCAGCACAAAGTTGTCGGTAGGATAGGGGGTGACGCCCTCGAAAATCACTTGTTCGCGCAGCTGGTCAAGATTCTCGGCATCGAAAATCCGGCATATGCCCTCCACGATTTTGTCGCTCAAGCCCTGCTCGTAGCCTGGCACGAAAACGTCGCTCAGCTGCAGCATGTGGCCAGTTTTGGGATTGATGTTGCGGGCGATGGTCTGATGGGTGCCGTGGGCACCTCCACCGTACATGTAGGTTTCGGCAACGTAGTTCACCACATTGTCGCGGCCGTTGCGCGTTGAGGTGTTCACCACATACTCGCACATGTACGACCCCGCGTGCTCTTTGTCCTGGCGGTAGAGTGGGGCATAGTCCTTCAGATAGTCAGCAGCATAGCGCTTGATAAACGAGTCGATGGCTGTCTGCATGGACAGGCGGTCCTTACCCAACGCCAGATAGTCGGGCACGAGCAGACCACCATGAATGAGCGAGTCGTTCAGCGCTTCGGCCTCCTTGCCGCCCTTGGCATATTGTATGTTCAGGCGTATGTGGCAGGTGGGCGACTGACCGTCGTCAGCCACGAGGCGTATGGTGGTGTCGGCCACAATACTGTCGAACTCCATGCCATCGATGCGGGCCGTTTGCTGGCTGTCGCCTCCGTGGCAACTAGCCATCAGCAGCAAGGCCAAAGCCCATAACATCCATATTTTCTTCATTTCGTACAATGTTTTATTTCGCTTTTCAGTAGGCGACGTGTTCCACGTCGCAACCAGGCAGTTGTCCCACGTAGCAACCACATATTATCGCGTGTACACGCAATCTTATTTATATGGCTGCAAAGTTAACGCAAAAAATCGTAACGGCGAAAAAACGAGCCTTACATATTGTTAAAACCGCCCAAACTCGCCGTTTTCATCAAGATTGTTGCTACCTTTGCACCCAAAAATCAACGTAACCATCATGAAACCATCTGTTTTTCGCGCCGCTCTGTTCGACCTCGACGGAGTGGTTTTCGACACCGAGCCCCAATACACCATTTTCTGGGGAAGCCAATGCCGCCTTTACCGCCCTGATATTCCCGGTTTGGAGCATATCATCAAGGGACAAACGCTCGACCAGATTTACGATGGCTATTTTGCCGGTAAGCCCGACGTTCAGGAGGCCATCACTCAGGGCCTCAATGCCTTTGAGCAGCAAATGAAATTCGAGTATGTGTCCGGTTTTCTTGATTTTGTGGCCGACCTGCGCCGCAACGACATCCGTACAGCTGTAGTCACCAGCTCCAACCAGCCAAAAATGAGTAGCGTTTACAGGCAGCGTCCCGAGTTCATACAGCTTTTCGATGCCATTCTTACCTCAGAGGACTTTGCCCATAGCAAGCCACATCCCGACTGTTACTTGCGTGCGGCAGCCCGTTTCGGAGCCGATAGCGACAGCTGCGTGGTATTCGAGGACAGCTTTAACGGATTGCGCTCAGGGCTTGCTGCCCAAATGGCTGTTGTGGGTCTTTCCACCACCAATAGTGCCGAGAGCATAGCACCCCTTTGCCACCTTGTCATACCCAACTATCAGGGCCTCGACCATGAGTCGATTTGGAAAAAACTCCAACAAAAATTTGGCCTTTTGCACGCTTAGTAGTACCTTTGCACCCGATTTAACCCAAAATATTCAAATCAAAACAACAAAAATGGCAGGTTATTTAGTAAGCGATACGCGCAAAGTCACTACGCATCGTTTTATTGAAATGAAACAGAGAGGCGAGAAAATTTCGATGCTCACCTCTTACGACTTCACCACAGCAGGTATTGTTGACAAAGCAGGCGTTGACGCTATTCTTATTGGCGACTCAGCCTCGAATGTCATGGCCGGAAACATCACCACGCTCCCCATTACCGTAGATGAAATGATTTACCATGCCCGCGCCGTGGTGCGCGCCGTGAGCCGTGCGCTCGTCGTCTGCGACATGCCCTTCGGCTCCTATCAGGTGGGCCGCCACGAGGGTGTAACTAACGCCATCCGCATCATGAAAGAGAGCGGATGTGATGCCTTGAAGCTCGAGGGTGGCGAAGAAATCATCGAGACCATCAAGGGTATTCTCAACGCTGGAATTCCCGTTTGTGGACACTTGGGACTTACACCACAAAGCATTAATAAATTCGGCACTTACGCCGTTCGCGCTAAAGAAGAGGCTGAAGCCCAAAAACTCATCCGCGACGCACAACTTCTCGACGAGGCTGGTTGCTTTGCCATCGTGCTCGAGAAGGTTCCTGCTAAGCTGGCCGCTGAGGTGTCGAAGCTGGTGAAATGCCCCACCATTGGAATCGGAGCCGGCAATGGTACCGACGGTCAGGTACTGGTGGTTGACGACATGCTGGGCAAGACTCAGGGTTTCTCGCCCAAGTTCTTGCGTCGCTACGCCGACCTGGGCACCATCATGACCGACGCTATCGGACAATACGTGACCGACGTGAAGAGTGGAGATTTCCCCAACGAGAGCGAAAGTTACTAAATGGATACACAAAACACACCTGTACACTTGCGCCTTTGGCACCGTGGGTTCTGGCTCTTGGCTTTTGCTAATTTGCTGCTCACCATGGCCATTTATATGCTCATCATTCTCATGGGCGACTGGCAACAAGACGTATGGGGACTCCCAGGCTCTACCCAAGGCTGCCTCATGGGCGCCTACGGAGTAGGGCTTTTTCTGTTGGGACCATTCTGCAGCTGGTGGGTGCAGCGCTACCGTCGCAACCATGTGTGCCTCACGGCCATAGCAGCCGTTATGGCGGTAATAGCCGCCTTCTGGTTCATGCAACTGAAGTATGTTTCCTGGCATCTTCAGCCATGGCATTTTGGTGCTTTACGGCTGATGCTGGGAGCCACTTTCGGACTGGCGCAAATGGTGCTCAGCAGCACACTCATTATTGACGTTTGCGAGTCGTTTCAGCGTACCGAGGCCAACCATTCCTCTGCCTGGTTCAGCCGCTTTGCGCTTTCGCTGGGCCCTGTGCTTGCGCTGGTGCTGGTACGCTTACCGTTGCCCGTTCCTTATCCGCACTTGGCCACCGCTACGCTGGCTGCTATCGCGCTGACCGCCATTTCTGCCCTGCTCATCATGATGGTTCCGTTCCCCTTCCGGGCTCCCGATGACCAGCTAAACCACTTTTCGCTCGACCGTTTCTTTTTGCCCAGTGCATGGCCTCTGATACTTAATCTGTTGCTCGTGGCTGCCGTAGCTGGCTTTTTGCTGGCCATCGAGCGCAACGCTATGTTCTACGCCATGATGATGGCGGGATTCTTTCTCGCCCTGCTTGCCCAACGTTTTGTTTTTGCCGACGCCGACCTCAAGAGTGAACCCATAGCAGGACTTTTCTTGCTTGTAGCTGCCCTGCTCATCCGTGAGCAACCCGTCACTCAGGCTGCTGTTTTTCTGGCCCCTGTGCTCTTGGGAGTGGGTTTCGGGCTGATAGGCTCGCGCTTTCTGCTTTTCTTCATCAAGCTCAGCCGCCATTGTCAGCGTGGTACCTCTCAAAGCACATTCTTCCTCACTTGGGAAGCGGGCATCAGCATCGGCTTGCTCATGGGTTACGCCTCGCCCACAAAGTTTTTCTGCATTAGCCTGACGCTTACCGTAGCCGCTCTGGCCATCTACCACTTCTTCACGCACAACTGGTATCTCCACCACAAAAACCGCTAAACCACGGATTCCACGCCGTGGAGACACACAGATAAAGTGTAGCCTGAGATAGACACAAAATATTTAAACCTTCAAAGTCACTTCGTCTTTGCGTTAAATAATCATCTGCGTGAAAAAGAGAAAACTCTGCGTGCATGAAAAACACCTCGGAATGAAAAGAAGATGGGGTAGAAATATGATGGTAGAATGGTTAATTATTTTTGTTTTTTTTAGAATCGGCCGCCATGTAATAATAATATGTGTAAAAAACTTGGCATGCTGAATTTTTTTTTATACCTTTGCGCCTTAAATTGAGAGGGGAGGCTGCAAAGCTTCGAATTCTCTCTGCAAGAGAACGAGGAATTAAAAAAAACATTTAATTGTAAAAGAAAAGACATAATGGCTAAGAAATTTGCCGAACACAAGGGTCTCAACCTGACGGAGACCAACCAAGAGATTCTTGCCCAATGGGAGAAGAACAACATTTTCCTTCGTAGCATCAGCGAGCGCGAAGGCTGTCCGCAGTTTGTATTTTTCGAGGGGCCTCCCTCGGCCAACGGCCATCCTGGCATTCACCACGTATTGGCACGCAGCATCAAAGACACATTCAACCGCTATAAGACCATGCGAGGATTTCAGGTGCATCGCAAGGCTGGCTGGGATACCCACGGACTGCCCGTGGAACTGGGCGTTGAAAAGGAACTGGGCATTACCAAGGCCGACATCGACAACCACGAGTCGCCCCGCTATATCTCTACCGAGGAGTATAACCGCAAGTGTCGCGAGAACGTGATGAAGTTCACCGCCGAATGGCGTGATTTGACCGAAAGAATGGGCTATTTTGTGGACCTCGACCATCCGTACATCACCTACGACAACAAATACATTGAGACGCTCTGGTGGCTGCTCCGCCAGCTCTACGACAAGGGACTGCTCTACAAGGGCTACACCATTCAACCTTATTCGCCGGCCGCCGGAACGGGACTTTCGAGCCACGAGCTGAACCAGCCCGGCTGTTACCGCGACGTGAAGGACACCACGGTGACGGCGCTCTTTGAAATTGTCAACCCTAAAGAAGAGTGGAAAGGATGGGGCAAGCCATGCTTTGTGGCCTGGACCACCACGCCCTGGACGCTGCCTTCGAACACGGCGCTCTGCGTGGGACCGAAGATTGACTATGTGGCCGTAGAGACCTACAACCAGTACGACGGCGAGCGCATCACCATCGTCATGGCCGAGAGCCGCGTGAACGCCTATCTCAACCCCGAAGGCCAGATTACCGACGGAGGCGAGATGCCCGATTACAAGAAAGGCGAGAAGTTTGTGCCCTACCGCATTGTGGGTCACTACACGGGCGAGCAACTCGTGGGTTGCAAATACCGCCAGCTGATGCCTTGGGTGAAGCCCTCGGCCAAGCTCGACAAGAATGCACCCGACTTTGTGCAGGCTTACGCCAAGGAGCATGCCGACAAGGTGTTTGAGGGCGAGAACGGCAAAGACTGCTTTGTGGAGATGGAGAGCGAGGCCTTCCGCGTGATTCCTGGTGACTATGTTACCACCGAGGACGGTACGGGTATAGTGCATATTGCTCCTACATTTGGTGCCGACGACGCCAAGGTGGCCAAGGACGCCCATGTGCCCAGCCTCTTTCTGATAAGCAAGAAGGGTGAGACGCGCCCCATGGTGGATTTGGAGGGCAAATACTACCTGATTGACGAGCTCGACAAGAACTTTGTCGGCAGGTGTGTTGACACACAGAAATACAGCCGCCACGCCGGCGACTACGTGAAGAACGCTTACGCGCCTGAGTTCAACGTTGGGGGAAAATACGACGAGAAGGCCGCTCAGAAAGCCGAGGACCTGAACATCGTCATCTGCATGGAAATGAAGCAAGAGGGCACCGCCCTGCGCATAGAGAAACACGTGCACAACTATCCCCATTGCTGGCGTACGGACAAGCCCGTGCTCTACTATCCCCTGGATTCGTGGTTCATTCGCTCTACGGCCAAGAAAGAGCGCATGTCAGAGTTGAATAAAACCATCAACTGGCAGCCCGAATCAACTGGTACGGGGCGATTTGGCAACTGGCTGGAGAACCTGAACGACTGGAACCTGTCGCGCTCGCGTTTCTGGGGAACTCCGCTCCCCATCTGGCGCGACGAGGATGGCAAGGAGATTTGCATAGGTAGTGTTGAGCAACTCTACAACGAGATAGAGAAAGCCGTAGAGGCAGGCATCATGGCCAGCAATCCGCTCAAGGAGAAAGGATTCGTGCCCGGCGACATGAGCCAGGAGAACTACGACCGCATAGACCTGCACCGGCCCTATGTTGACGACATTGTGCTGGTGAGCGAGAGCGGCAAGCCCATGAAGCGCGAGAGCGACCTCATCGACGTGTGGTTTGACTCGGGCTCCATGCCTTACGCTCAGGTACACTATCCATTTGAGAACCGTGAGGCCATCGACGAGCGCAAGGCCTTCCCCGCAGAGTTTATCAACGAGGGAGTTGACCAGACGCGCGGCTGGTTCTTCACGCTGCATGCCATCGGCACCATGGTGTTCGACTCGGTAGCCTTCCGCAACGTGATTTCCACGGGTCTGGTGCTCGACGCCAAGGGCAACAAGATGTCGAAGCACGTGGGCAACGTCGTGAATCCGTTTGAGATGATCGACAAGTACGGAGCCGACGCCGTGCGCTTCTACATGATGACCAACTCCGAGCCGTGGGATAACCTGAAGTTTGACCCCAATGGCGTGGACGAGGTGCGCCGCAAGTTCTTCGGCACCTTATATAATACGTATAGTTTCTTTGCTCTCTACGCCAACGTTGACGGATGGGAGTACAAGGCCGACGAGCTGCTGCCCGTGAGCGAGCGCCCCGAAATAGACCGCTGGATACTCTCGTGCCTCAACACCCTTGTGAAGGGTGTCATACGCGAGTTCGACGGATACGACCCCACACGCGCAGGCCGACTCATCGACTCATTTGTCAATGATGACCTGAGCAACTGGTATGTGCGTCTGAACCGCAAACGCTTCTGGGGCAAGGAGATGAGCAACGACAAGCTCTCGGCTTTCCAAACGCTCTACACCTGCCTGATGACGGTGAGCAAGCTGTTGGCTCCGCTGGCTCCGTTCTATGCTGACCAGCTCTACAAAGACCTGGGCGGACAGAAGGAGAGTGTGCATCTGGACTTCTACCCCGAGGCCGACGAAGCCTTGATTAACAAAGACCTTGAAGCCCGCATGAAGATGGCTCAGAAAATCACCTCGATGACCCTCGCCCTGCGACGCAAGGTGAACATCAAGGTGCGCCAGCCCCTGCAGCAGATTATGGTTCCCGCCGTGGATGAAAAGCAGCAACAGCACATCGAGGCCGTGAAAAACCTCATCATGAGCGAGGTGAACGTGAAGGAACTGAAGTTTGTCGAGGGTGCTGGTGTGCTGGTGAAGAAGGTGAAATGTAATTTCCGCACCATGGGCAAGAAGTTCGGAAAGCTGATGAAAGGCGTGGCCGCCCAGATGGCCGCACTCAGCCAGGAACAGATTGCCGAGCTCGAGGAGAAAGGCACCATCATGCTCAACGTTGACGGTCAGGAGGCTGTGGTCGAAGCCGCCGACGTGGAAATCATCAGCGAAGACATTCCCGGATGGCTGGTGGCCAACGAGGGCAACCTGACCGTGGCACTCGAGGTGGAACTTA
Source organism: uncultured Prevotellaceae bacterium (assembly GCA_900315565.1). Lineage (GTDB taxonomy): Bacteria > Bacteroidota > Bacteroidia > Bacteroidales > Bacteroidaceae > Prevotella. The sequence continues at coordinate 73,248 of OMZS01000013.1, forward strand.
CCGACGAACTGCTCAAAGAAGGCATGGCCCGCGAACTTATCAACCGCATTCAGAACCTGCGTAAAGAAAGCGGACTGGAGATTACCGACCGCATCTGTGTGGCCATCGCTCCCAACCAGCAGGTGGCCGACGCCGTAGAGAGTTTCGGCGGCTACATCAAAACGCAGGTTTTGGCCGATTCCATCGAGATTACTGACAACGACGGAACCGAAACCGAGTTTGACGACTTCAAGTTGAACATTAAAATCACAAAAATTTAATAAAGTATTAACAACTCAAACTAACCCAAATTTGTTTAACCCATAACAACTATTATGACCATGGCAGAGAAAAAACGCTATAGTGACGACGAGCTTGAAGAGTTTCGCGTCATCATCAACGAGAAACTGACATTGGCAAAACGCGACTACAACGCCATGATGCGCCAACTCATGAACAAAGACGGCAATGATGTTGACGACACTTCGCCCACCTACAAAGTGCTCGAAGAGGGTAGTGCCACCCAGAGCAAGGAAGAACTCATTCAGCTGGCCAGCCGCCAGCAAAAGTTCATTCAGGGACTGGAGGCTGCCCTGGTGCGCATCGAGAACAAAACCTATGGCATCGACCGCATGACCGGAGAGCTCATACCCAAGGAGCGACTTCGTGCTGTGCCTCATGCCACGCTCAGCGTAGCGTCGAAAATGGCTAAGAAACATTAATGAGACAACTATTCACACGGGGCAGGCTAGCCTGCCTGCTGGTGTTTGCCATTATTCTGATTGACCAGATCATCAAAATCGAGGTCAAGACGAATATGCACCTGCACGAGAGCATACACATTACCGACTGGTTTCAGCTGGTGTTCATCGAGAACAACGGAATGGCCTACGGCATGAGCTTCATCTACAAGCCCCTGCTTACTATTCTGCGCGTGGTGGCATCGGGCTTCATCGGCTATTACATCTGGCAGCAGGTAAAGGCCAAGGCGCGCTGGGGTTACATCGTATGCCTCTCCATGCTGTTGGCCGGAGCCATGGGCAACGTGTTCGACTGCATGTTCTACGGACTCTTTTTCCACGCTTCGTCGCCCGACTATGTATCCTATTTCGTGCCGTTCGGTCAGGGCTACGCCCCGTTCCTGCAGGGCAAGGTGGTAGATATGTTCTACTTCCCGCTTGTCACCTTCACGTGGCCCGAATGGATGCCCTTTTGCGGCGGCTCTGAATACACGTTCTTTAGCCCCATCTTCAATTTTGCCGACTCGTCGATTACGGTAAGTTTCTTCCTGTTACTGCTGCTCTACCACAAGGAGCTCTCTACCATCTCGTTCACCAAAAACGACAAGGAGCACAGCACGACAGGCGAAAACGCCAAACCAGCCGATACCAGCACAAATGCAGGAACACCGGCCGAAACTACCAATTAGCCTCCGAGCATTTCGGAACCAAAGACTATGAAGATAATGCGTTTTAATGTGGTTCTCATGGTGGCCACGATGGCCATGATGATAGTGGGATGCAAACCCAGCATTCCCGATTATGTGATTCCACCCGACAAGATGGAAGACATTCTCTACGACTATCATCTGGCTCAAGGGGCTGCTGTTCAGGATTTTAAGGACGCTAACTTCAAGCGAAGCCTCTATGGAAAGGCCGTTCTGAAAAAATATGGTATTACCGAGGCCGACTTCGACACGTCGATGGTTTACTACATGGCTAACACCGCCTATCTGCACGACATCTACAAAAGTCTCTCCGAAAAGTTCACCCGGCAAGCCGAGAGTATGGGCTCAACGGCGGGACTCGTCACTATCGAGAATGCCAGCGACACGGCCAGCATCTGGAGTGGGGCCAAGACGGTGCTCTTGCTTCCGCAGGCTCCCTACAACCGTCTGTCTTTCGAAATGACGGCCGACAGTACCTTCTATCCGGGCGACAAAATCATCGTGAACTTCGACACCAAATTTCTTTGGCAAGAGGGCATGAAAGATGGAGCGATGCTTTTGGCTATGAGGTTTGGCAACGATAGTGTGGCTTCACGCATTGTCCACATTTCCAATTCGTCGCATTTCAACATCTCCATCAACGATGCTCACCACAAAGGCATCAAAAGCATCAACGGATTCTTCTACATTTCTACGGGTTCTATCGAAACACAACCCAACACTACCTTGAAGTTGTTGTTCATCGACAATATCTCGATAATCAGAATGCACGAACCGAAACCCGAGACTCCCGCCAACCCCGACTCGCTCAAGCGTGTTCAGGACCCAAGCGGCGCAAACGACACCACACGCAACCGCCCAAATGCCAATATGCCCGCTTCTGGCGACAGTATGAGAAGAAACCAGCCTGCGAGGCAGGGCGGCTTTCAACAACTGAAAATCTGAAAATCAACTAAGCTAAGCCTCACGACAAAGGAATCAAACAGGCTAAGCGTTTCGCCAACTATCAGAACAATCCATTTTTCCTATTACCTAACAATCCAAAACATCCAGTTCGTATGAGAAGAGTAGCAGCACACGAAGTAATTGACGGCGACAAGGTTTTACGCCAGGCTGTGGTCGAGATACAAGGCGACCAAGTGAAGAAGTGCTATGAGTTTTCTGGCGAGCTGGCTCGTACAGAGTGGCTTGGGGGCACCATTACCGTAGAGTTTGGAAAGGCTTACCATAAAGGCAAACTGCTGGCGGAATAGAACACGCAAGCCACGAACTTCTGAAAGAAGAAAACCAGCTAAAGAAAGCTGAAATGCAATAAAATAAAAAAAGCGGATGGAGATTATATTCATCCGCTTATTTCGTATTGTGTCAGGCGATGGTTGCCTGCCAACTAATTGCTGAATTGCAACAGTATGTTTACGAGTTCATGCTCAGCAGGAATTCCTCGTTGCTTCGTGTATTGCCCATGCGCCCGTGAACCACGTCCATGGCTTCCATGGCGTTCATGTCGGCAATATACTTGCGGAGAATCCACATGCGGTCGAGCGTGGTTTTGTCTTGCAACAGGTCGTCGCGGCGTGTGCTTGAAGCAACCAGGTTGACGGCCGGGAAGATGCGCTTGTTCGAGAGCGAACGGTCGAGCTGCAACTCCATGTTGCCGGTACCCTTGAACTCCTCGAAAATCACCTCGTCCATCTTGCTGCCCGTATCGATAAGGGCCGTGGCCACGATGGTGAGTGAACCGCCACCCTCAATGTTTCGTGCGGCTCCGAAGAATCGCTTGGGTTTCTGCAGGGCGTTGGCGTCAACACCACCCGTCAGCACCTTGCCGCTGGCCGGAGCCACGGTATTGTAAGCGCGTGCCAATCGCGTGATGGAATCGAGGAAAATCACCACGTCGTGGCCGCACTCCACCATTCGTTTGGCTTTCTCGAGCACGATGCCGGCAATCTTCACGTGGCGCTCAGCTGGCTCGTCGAAGGTAGATGCAATCACCTCTGCGTTGACCGTACGGGCCATGTCGGTCACCTCCTCGGGACGCTCGTCTATGAGCAGCATCATGAGATAGGCTTCGGGATGGTTGGCGGCAATGGCATTGGCTATATCCTTCATCAGAATGGTCTTACCGGTCTTTGGCTGAGCTACAATAAGTGCGCGCTGGCCTTTGCCGATAGGGGAGAAGAGGTCAACAATGCGGGTGCTCAGGTTGGTGGTGGCAGGGTCACCGCAGAGGGTGAACTTTTCATCAGGGAAAAGCGGGGTGAGGTGTTCGAAAGGTATGCGATCGCGCACCTCGGCTGGCTGGCGGCCGTTGATTTTGTCAATACTGGTGAGCGGGAAGTATTTCTCGCCGTCGTGCGGCGGACGCACCCGACACTCCACCACGTCGCCCGTCTTCAGACCGTAGCGCTTCACCTGGTTGTTGGCCACATACACATCGTCGGGCGAGGAAAGATAATTGTAGTCGCTCGAGCGCAAGAAACCGTATCCGTCGGGCATAATTTCGAGTACGCCGTTGGCGGTAATAATGTCGGTGAAATCAAATTGCTGAGTCTGAGGATTGTCGCTGGGCTGAGTGGCCTGCCGATAAGTCACTTGCGGAGTGACGTTGACGGGTGTTGTCGGGTTGTCAAACATGTCGTAGTTGGGCAGTGCCGTCTGGTCTTCTATGGGCAGGTCCATAATGGTGATAAAGTCAGTTCCGTCGCCGGGATCACCAGCCCATACGCCCTCGGCCAAAGCCTCGCGCTTGCCTTCTTCGTTTTCGTTGTGTGCGTTTACCTTGGCCTGTAGCTGGGCGAGCAAGTCTTCCGAGGCTTTCTCGCTTTCGCCATTGTCGTCCTGATTGTTGGCAAACTGGGCTTCGGGCACAAACTCTTCGTTTTCAGCCTCCACCTCGCCGATGCCCATCTCGGGCGTTTCATCGGTGTTTTCGGTCTGAGCCTGTTCGGCGGCTTCAGCAGCTTGCTTGGCTGCTGCTTCGGCGGCAGCAATGGCGGCAAGTTCGGCCTTCGACTTGCGTCCACGATGCTTGGGGAACTGAGCCAAGATGTCAGCGGCAGGAACCGTTTCGGGAGTTTCGGATGCCTTGCTTTCGGCATTGTCAAAAGCCTTGGCCTCATCGCTTTCGGCCACTACGTTCTCAGGCGCATCGTTGTTAGCGGGCGCATCGACAATGGGCATAGCCTCGTTTTCGGGGTTTGTTTTGCTTTCTTTCGCCTTGGTCTGAGCATTCTCAGCCTTTGTGTCGGCATCGGTCTTCTTGATGTCCTTGAAGAGCGGGGCAGGCTCCTGAGTCTGTGATTTTCCAGATTTTCTCAGGTCAAAGTTCTCGCCTTCCTTGCCGTTGACAGAATACACTCTGTCTGTATCTTTTTTCACAATACGCTGACGTTTCCGTTTGGTTCCCAACGGATTTTTGTTGCCTTCCACTTCGGCTTGCTTGTCGAGGATGGCATAAACAACGTCTTCTTGCGAAGCGCCTGTGTCAAACTTAGTACCCAATTCTTTTGCAATATCTTCCAATTCGGAGATATTCTTAGATAATAATTCGTCCTTACTATACATATTATAAGTATATGTAACTGTTGTTTTTTGATTGATTGATTTTTTGAGAAAGTTTGCCATTCTCTTTGCGTTTCTAATTTGGCCTGAGAATGGAAACAGATTTGGATGTTTTCCTTAAAACGCTGCAAAGGTAAGTCTTTTTTTGCATACTTCCAAATTTTACTCGTTGTTTTTCATGTTTATTTTTATTTGTCGCGCAGAAGATTCACATCAGGCGCATTTGTCTGCCATGTTCCGGATTCAGACGAAAGTAAAAAGAAAAAAGTGCCTCTGAATGCACGTTTGCTCTTGGGCAAAGCGTACTATCAGAGGCGCTTGAGAGGGTTGTCTGTCAGACAGAACCAAGTGTAAGGAGAACTGAAGGGGAGGGGATACTATTTCAACACTCCATTCAATCGGTTCTTAATCTTGTCCACGTAGGCATCGATGACGGCCACGGCTGTAATGTTCACCACGTCGCGCACCGAGCTTCCGAAGTCGGTGAAGTGGATGGGCTTGTTCAGTCCCATCTGAATGGGGCCAATGATTTCCACGTCGGCGTCGAGCGCCTGAAGCAGCTTGTAGCTCGAGCGTGCGCTGGTGAGGTTGGGGAAGATGAGCGTGTTCACGTTGAGTCCTTTCAGTCGGGTGAAGGGGTACTGTTCGTCGCGCAGCTCATTGTCGAGTGCAAAGTGTATTTGCATTTCGCCGTCAATGGCCAGGTCGGGATACGACTGCTGCATTTTCTCCACGGCATATTTCACCTTCTTCGAGCCCTCGCTGGTGTCCGAGCCGAAATTCGAGTGGCTGATCATGGCGATGTTGGGTTTTTCGTTGAAGAACCGCACAGCCGTAGCCGACAGTTTGGCAATATCCACCAGCGTCTCAGTGTCGGGGTTGGCGTTCACCAGCGTATCGCCAATATAGAGTGTTCCCTTGGGCGAGTTGATGATGTGCATGGTGCCGAAATGCTTAAATTCGTCGCGAATGCCAATCACCTCCTTGGCCACCTTGATGGTGTTCGAGTATTTGGTGTAAAGACCGGTGATGAAAGCGTCGGCCTCGCCTGTTTCAACCATCATCATACCAAAGTAGTTGCGCTCGAACATTTTGTCGTTGGCCTCCTGATAGGTGTAGCCCTCGCGCTGACGCTTCTGGGTGAGTATGCGTGCATAGCGTTCGCGGCGCTCCTGCTCGCGTGGGTGGCGCAGGTTGACGATTTCTATTCCGTCGAGGTTCAGGTCGAGCGAGTCGGCCAGTTTTCCAATGGTCTCCTCGTTGCCCAACAGTACGGGGTAGCAGATGCCCTCGGCCTTGGCCTGAACGGCAGCCTTGAGCATAGTGGGGTGAATGGCCTCGGCAAACACCACACGCTGGGGATGAGCGGCGGCGGTGGCATAGAGCTTCTGGGTAAGCTTGGTTTCCTGACCGAGCAACACACTGAGCGACTGCTTGTAGGCTTGCCAGTCGGTAATCTGCTTGCGGGCAACACCGCTCTCGATGGCGGCACGTGCCACGGCTGCGCTCACCTCGCTGATGAGTCTGGGGTCAACGGGTTTCGGAATGAAGTAGTCGCGTCCGAAGTGCAGGTTGTTCACCTTATACACATCGTTCACCACGTCGGGCACGGGCTGTTTGGCCAGGTCGGCAATGGCGTGTACGGCGGCCATTTTCATTTCTTCGTTGATGGCGGTAGCATGCACGTCGAGGGCTCCACGGAAGATGTAGGGGAAACCTATGACGTTGTTTATCTGGTTGGGATAGTCGGTGCGGCCGGTTGACATGAGCACGTCGGGGCGTGCAGCCATAGCATCCTCATAGCTGATTTCGGGAACGGGGTTTGCCAGGGCGAAGATGACGGGGTCCTTGGCCATGGTCTTCACCATGTCTTGCGTCAGCACGTTGCCCTTGGAGAGGCCTACAAATACGTCGGCACCATTCACGGCTTCAGCCAGCGTGTGAACATCGCGGCGGTCGGTGGCAAAGAATGCTTTCTGCTCGGTCAGGTTGGGACGGTCGCTGGTGATGACACCCTTTGAGTCGAGCATCAGAATGTTCTCCTTGCGGGCACCCAGGGCCATGTAGAGCTTGGTACACGATATGGCGGCAGCTCCGGCGCCGTTCACCACAATGCGCACCTTGCTGATGTCCTTGCCGTTCACCTCGAGGGCGTTCTTCAGTCCGGCAGCCGAGATGATGGCCGTGCCGTGCTGGTCGTCGTGCATCACGGGTATGTCGAGCGTGCGCTTCAGCCGCTCCTCAATGTAGAAGCACTCCGGTGCCTTGATGTCCTCCAGATTGATGCCGCCAAAGGTAGGAGCAATCTTCTCCACGGCCTCGCAAAACTTCTCGGGGTCTTTCTCGGCCACCTCGATGTCGAACACGTCGATGCCGCCATAAATCTTGAACAGCAGGCCCTTGCCTTCCATCACGGGCTTTCCGCTCAGCGCGCCGATGTCACCCAGACCGAGCACGGCCGTTCCGTTCGAAATCACCGCCACCAGGTTGCCCTTGTCGGTGTATTTGTAGGCATCGTCGGGGTTATCCTGAATCTCCAGGCAGGGGAAAGCCACGCCAGGCGAGTAGGCCAGGCTCAGGTCGGTTTGGGTACGATAAGGCTTTGTGGGTTTTACCTCAATCTTTCCGGGGCGGCCACTCTCGTGATAGGCAAGTGCGGCCTCTTTTGAAATCTTTACCATAAAAACAATAATCTTTTTATCTTTAACTACTATACGTTGATTCTTCTATACGCTTTGTTGCTTGACAACGAACTCCCAAAAACTCCGTTGAATTCGCCGATTTTTTGTCAAACACAAATAAAACCGTGCAAAGATACAAAAATCTGAGCAAGCAAGTGCAACGAAAGCACTTTTTCTTTGTCTGGCAAATGAAAAAAACTCATTTTTCTCGCTATTTTGTTGGACTAATGCTTGTATTTTCTTTTATAATTTGCTATTTTTGTAGCCGTATAATGAAGTTAACCGTATGATGAAGAAAATCTATAAAGCACATATCCTTTTTACAAAGGAGAAAAGCCGTTTCGAACAAATTGAGAACGGCTACATTGCTGTGGAAGACGGTATCATAAGGGGTGTTTTCTCCAATTTGGCCGAACTCAAAGAAAAATGCTCTTCAGCTACGCCCAATGGTGAATGGGACGACGTTGAAGTGACCGATTTTGGCAATTGTCTGCTCATTCCTGCCATGAACGACATGCATGTGCATGCGCCACAGGTGCACAATCAGGGCGTGGCCATGGACCTGGAGCTGCTCCCCTGGTTGCAGAACTACACTTTCCCCGAGGAGGCGAAGTATGCCGACGTGCATTATGCCGAGCGCATGTATCGCCGCTTCATCCACACACAATGGCTCTTCGGAACCATGCGCAGTTGCGTGTTCGCCACCATCCATACCGAAAGCACACGCCTGCTGATGAAGCTCTATCAGGAAGCCGGCATGGGCGCACTGGTAGGCAAGGTAGCCATGAACCGTAATTGTCCTGACAATCTTTCTGAAGAGGTGGAAGCCGCCGTAGAGGGCAACGAACGGCTGATAGCCGAGTTCAACCAACCCGGTGCTTTGGTACGTCCCATCATAACTCCGCGCTTTGTGCCGTCGTGTACGCCTGAGTTGCTGCAGGCTTGTGGAGAGCTGGCCAACAAATACCACCTGCCCGTACAGTCGCACCTGTCAGAGAACACTTCGGAGATTGCCTGGGTGCAGGAATTGGAAAAGGAGAGCACCTGCTATGGCGACGCCTACAACCGCTACGGACTCTTCGGACAGACGCCCACCATCATGGCCCACTGCGTATGGACCTCGGGCGAGGAACTCGAAATAATGAAGCACAACGGCGTGATGGTAGCCCATTGCCCTTCCTCCAACTTCAACCTGTCGTCGGGCATGGCTCCCGTACGAACCTTCATCGACGAGGGATTGCACGTGGGACTCGGCAGCGACATCAGCGGTGGCCACGACCTGAACATGTTCCGCATGCTGACCTATGCCATTCAGATGAGCAAAATGCACTATCAGGCAGACCATAGCAAGATGTTCCTCACGTTGGCCGAGGTGTTCTGGATTGCCACCAAGTCGGCAGGAAGTTTCTTTGGCAAGGTGGGCAGCTTCGAGCCCGGTTACGAGTTCGACGCGCTGGTCATCAACGACGACGTACTCCACCCCGACGAATACTCGCTCCTTCACCGCCTGGAGCGCTTCATCTACATGGGCGACGACCGCCAGATTGCCCACCGTTTCTGCCGTGGAAAGGAAATTATGGAACCGCTCCAGTAGCACACTTCCCCCGTCACTAAAGGTAAGGGAGGACGCGTCATCAGAAGATTAGGAGTTTTATTAGAAATAACCTGAAAAAAAAAACTAAAAAAACCTAGATTAACAAGAAAGATTATACACCTTGTTTATTCGGTTTTTCTTGGTTTTTCTCTGTTTTTCATTTAAAAGCTTCCTCAGAGCTCTGACTAATGTCTTGCAACTTCTTGAACTCCTTGAACTCCTTGCAACTCCTTGTTGAAGTCTCTCAAGCCGGAACGATTGACCTACATCATATAAACACGGCTTTTGCGAAACTTCTGGTTCACGCATGTGCATGGATATACTGTTTTTTTGTAATTTTGCACTCACAAACGCCATTGTTCAACTACACACACATCATATCACTCCAAACATTTTTCTAAGAATATAATTGCTTTTAGGATAACACAAATGGAAAAGACATTGAATTTCAAAGACTACATTCAGGAAGTGTTCAGGCCAAAGATGATTTCGGCTGTGAAAAACTACGACCGCAAGACGTTCATGGCCGACCTCATGGCGGGCATCATCGTGGGCATCGTGGCCCTGCCGCTGGCCATCGCTTTTGGCATAGCCAGTGGCGTGTCGCCCGAGAAGGGCATCGTGACGGCCATTGTTGCCGGATTCGTCATCTCGGCCTTTGGCGGCAGCCGCGTGCAGATAGGCGGTCCCACAGGAGCCTTCATCGTCATCGTGGCCGGCATTATTGATCAATACGGCATGCAGGGACTCACCATAGCCACGCTCATGGCCGGCGTGTTTCTCATCTTGCTGGGCATACTGAAGCTGGGAACCATCATCAAATACATTCCTTATCCCATCATCGTGGGCTTCACCAGCGGTATTGCCGTCACCATCTTCACTACGCAAATCAAGGACCTGCTGGGCATGAACATGGCCTCCGTTCCCTCTGATTTCATCGAGAAATGGATAGCCTACTTCCAGAACCTGGGCAACATCGACCCCTGGAGCGCCGCTTTGGGACTGGCCAGCGTGGCCATCATAGCCGTGGCCCCTCGGTTCAGCAAGAAGGTGCCGGGATCGCTCATCGCCATCATCCTCATCACCATCGTGGCCATGTTGCTGAAAACCTATGCAGGAGTAACCACCATCGAGACCATTGGCGACCGCTTCAGCATCAACGCCACGCTGCCTCAGGCCGCCGTGCCCGTGCTTTCGTGGGAGGTCATTAAAAGTCTGGTAGGCCCGGCCATGACCATCGCCGTGCTCGGAGCCATCGAGTCGCTCCTCTCGGCCACCGTGGCCGACGGTGTCATAGGTGACCATCACCGGTCTAACACCGAACTCATCGGACAAGGACTGGCCAACATCGCCTCGCCTCTCTTCGGCGGAATACCCGCCACTGGAGCCATCGCCCGCACCATGACCAACATCAACAATGGCGGTCGCACCCCCATTAGCGGCATTATCCATGCCCTGGTGCTGCTGCTCATCTTCCTTTTCCTCATGCCCCTTGCCCAATACATCCCCATGGCTTGTCTGGCTGGCGTGCTCGTGGTGGTGGCCTACGGCATGAGCGGATGGCGCTCGTTTGTGGCACTTATGCGCAATCCCAAGAGCGACATCACCGTGCTCGTACTCACCTTCCTGCTCACCATCATTTTCGACCTCACCGTAGCCATCGAGGTGGGACTGCTCTGTGCCTGCCTGCTCTTCATGCGCCGCATGGCCGAGACCACCGACGTGCGCGCCATCTACGACGAGATAGACCTCAACGAGGACGCCGACATGCAGAAAGGAAACCTGGAGCACCTCACCATTCCGCACGATGTGGAGGTTTACGAAATCAACGGCCCTTATTTCTTCGGTGCCGGCAACCGTTTCGAGGACATCATGGCCCGCTACGGCAATCGCCCCAAGGTGCGCATCATTCGCATGCGTAAAGTGCCCTTCATCGACTCTACGGGATTGCACAATCTGGAGAACCTCTGCCTGATGAGTCAGCGCGAGGGCATCACCATCGTCCTCTCGGGTGTTGTTCCCAAGGTGGAGCAAGTGCTCAAAAACAACGGTTTCAACCAGCTGCTGGGCGAAGAGAACATTTGCAACCACATCGACCTGGCCTTGGCCCGCGCCCGCGAGATAGTGGGGTAAAAAACCTCGCTTTGGATATCCCACAGAACGAGCAAAAACTGCTATCCAAATCAAAATGGGCAGGGATTCATTAGAAAAAACAAAGAAAAACAAGGAAAACAGAGAAAAACCAACACCATAATTTTCTCTTATTTCTTTGTTGTTTCCGAAAGATTTCCTATTTTTGCAAGCGATAAACATGAAATGTTGAACCCTCATAACCATATTGCGTATGACATAGTGAATACATAAGGACATATAGGATGAACATCCACTTTGATTCTTGTTTCTGAAAATCGGCAAATTTGAAGAATCTATCAAGAACGAAAGTTGGAAGTTCACGCCGCATGGCGTGGACTTTTGCTCGTTGAAGATAGATGGGTTCTTGCCGATACCTCAGAAACGTAGACGAAGTAATTAGTCCACGTTCTTTTTTTGTGCATTTTTCAAAATAACAATAACAACTTAACCATTTAAACACAAACGAACATGAAAAAGACATTCAAATTAACTCTCTTGCTCATCACCCTCCTGAGCTTTTCTAGCTACAAAGCCCTGGCCTACGACATCGCTGTAGAGAATGAAGATAAGGTAACCATCTATTATAACTACAGCAGCGATGGGAAGGAACTGAGTGTGACAAGCAATTATGGTTCTTCGAATAGCTATTCAGGAACAGTTATTATTCCTGACGAAGTGACGTATATGAACAGAACCCGAAAGGTGACTAGCATCGGCAGTTCTGCTTTCTATGGTTGCAGCAGCCTTACCTCCATCACCATCCCCAACTCCGTTACCAACATCGGAAACTATGCTTTCCAAGGTTGTAGCAGCTTGACCTCCGTAACCTTCGGCAATTCCGTCACCAGCATAGGACAGTGGGCTTTCTCTGGTTGCACCGGCCTTACCTCCATCATCATCCCCAACTCCGTGACAAGCATCGGAGAGAATGCTTTCTCTGGCTGCAGCAGCCTTACCTCCGTCACTTTACCTAAATCATTGATTAGTGTCGGAAAAGATATTTTCTGGGGTTGCAAAGCTTTGACCTCCGTTATTTATCATTGTAAGGAGATAGGTAATTGGTTCATATGGTCGGAAGCATATACAATAAAAGAAGTCATTATAGGCGATGAAGTGGAAATAATAGGAGATAGGGCTTTCTCCTGTTGCAGCGGCCTGACATCCGTCACCATCCCCAACTCCGTGACCAGCATAGGAAACGATGCTTTCTCTGGTTGCAGCAGCCTGGTCTCCATCACAATCCCCAACTCCGTCACCAGCATCGGAAATTATGCTTTCTCTAGGTGTAACGGCCTTTACTCTGTTATCATTGGCGAAGGGGTGACAAATATAGGTGCTGGAGCATTTTTAAACTGTAATGGAATAACAGAGTTGACAATCGGCAACTCCGTAACCAGCATTGGAGGAAGTGCTTTCTCTGGCTGCAGTGGCCTTACATCTGTCACTATTCCTAATTCTGTTGCAACAATCGGTGGAAGTGCTTTCTACGGATGCACCAGCATGAAAGAGTTAACCATAGGCAATGCAGTTACTAGTATTGGGACAAATGCTTTTGAGAATTGTTATAATCTCTATTTGATTACCTCCTTGATAGAGAACCCTTTTGACATTTATGGGAAAGCTTCAAGCAACAGATCATTTAGCCAAAACTCTTTTAATAGTGCTACTTTGTATGTGCCCACAGGTTCGATAGATAAGTACAAAAACACTATAGGATGGAAAGATTTTTCAAATATTAAGGGTACAGGCGGTGGTGAAACAGGCGATGATAAATGTGCCAAACCGACCATCAGCTATGCGAACAAGAAATTGACATTCTCTTGCGTAACAGAGGGAGTGGAGTTTGTCTCTGAAATAAACGATTATGACATTGGCAGTTTCACGGGAAGCACCATTTACCTTTCTGCCACCTATAACATCAGCGTCTATGCCACAAAGAACGGCATGGAGGATTCTGACGTGGCAACGGCCACATTAGTGTGGATAGAAGCCCAGTTCACTACAGACGAGTCACTGGGCATGAAGCCTATGCAAGCCATGCCTGTGTTGATTCAGGCAGAGAATGGCGAGGTGAGTGTGCAGGGACTGCCAGAGGGTACGCTGGTGAGTGTGTATGATGTGAATGGCCGTGAGTTGGGCAGCAACCTGAGCCGTGGTAATAACACCAGGGTAAGCACCCAGATGGGCTCTGGCAGCGTGGCCGTAGTGAAGATGGGCAACCGGGCTGTGAAGGTGCTGATGAAATAGGAACAAAGGGATAAGGAATAAGCTTCAATAGAAAAGCAGAGAGAAACAAGGAACTGAAATTGGTTTTATTCGGTTTTTCTTGTTTTTCTCTGTTTTTTTATTAAACAAAGGTATGATGGTGGGGGAGTGGGGAATGCATGTGAAGCAGTGACATAAAGCATTGCTTTGCAAGCGTAAAGGCTAACAATAAAATGATAAAGCAACACTCTGGGAGCATGAAGTATCGCATTGGAAAACAAAGCTGAAAGCCTCCATTGTCGTCGAATTTGTTGGCAAAGGTAATGAATTTTACCAAGAAATCGTTTCTTTTTGTTATAAGTTGGGCTATTTTTGACTAAATTTGTGTCCATCAGAGGAACAGGAACCACATCTGAAAGGTGTAAAGGAATTAATCAAACAGGGTAATTATATAAGGATAAAGAAGTAGTATGACTATCAACGAAAGAATAAACAAAAAACTAAAACCCTGGGGGCTTACTGTTGAAGATTTGAAAGAAGAAGAATTGGCAGAAGCAAAAGAGTGTCTGAAGCCAGGCACTATTGATGGCTTTTTCTTCAGTGAAGTATTGATTAAGAAGTCGCTTTTGAAGAGCATTGAGCTCAAAAAAAATCGAACTCTTGGATTAGAATTTGCTCATTAGTTGTGGTTTTATCTCGGGCGGAAATGGCGATATTTTATAGGTTTCCACCCGATATATTTTTAGTTTTAATCATTATTTGTGCTTTGCAACATTAAATAAAACAAGTTGTTTAATCTTTAATCATTCCTGCCCATACCCATAGCATGGTATTTATAAGTTCAACTTATTAAATACATTTTTCGCTACAAAATCGCCGATTTTCGACGTTTTGCGTAATTTTATTACGCGAAATTGCATTTAATTTATGTTTTTCTTTTCGGTTTTCGTTTTTTTTGTGTATCTTTGTATTCGATTTCATAATGTATTCCCTGGGGGTAAGGTCCCAGTATAAACAAACAGATTGCCAATGATAGGAAAAATTGAAAAACTACTCAACATGGATGATTACGACCTAGAGGCCGTCTTTACTCCGGCTGTTGTTAATGTGCTTATTCTCGACTTCGTTTTCACCTGCACGCTACTCCCCGTCGCAGAGAATACGGAATGGTGGCGTACAGCTATAGCCATTGCGGCACCGCTTGCAGCGTCTGTAGTGTTATTCCGTTTTGCTATGCACTCGTTCCGCGAGGTGGCGCGTACAACAGTTGAGAGCATCCTCTACCGCAAAGACAGGCTTCGCTTCCCCACCACATCAATGCTGCTGTATAACGATTCCAGCATCAGTAAAGTAATGAAAAAGAGGGTTCGGGAAGACATTAAGGCTCAATATAATATAACACTCTGCACAAAAGCCCAAGAAAACGCAGACGAGATGGAGGCACGTAGAACCGCAAAAGATGCCGTTGCGCTAATACGTAAAACTGTGGCTGACAACAAAGATGCAATGACACGCCGCAAACTGATACGTTACGGAATGTTCCGCAACTTCCTTGGGGGAGCCCTTTTCTGCCTCCCATTCTCAATCATCTGTTGGGCAGTTAGCTACTATTTGACCAGCGCCAGCAACGTGGCCATCCTTTTCGCCATGTTGGTTTACTTTATTATAGTAATTGTGGACTACTTCCTCACCAAGAGTGCAGCCGTAGATTACGCAGAGACATTAATAACTACTTTTGATAAAATGAATCACAATGAAACATACAATTAAGTTTTACCCCGTAGGAAACGGTGATTGCGACCTCATCACCATTGGAGGCGCAAACAAGAAGATGATGTTCGACTGCAACTTCCGCAAGGAGGCGGAGGAGGACAATGATAATATGTATAACGTCCTTGACGATCTCCTTACCAACGAGTTTACCTCAAAACGTTGTGGTCTTCCGTTCCTGGATGCATTCTTGCTCACCCACCCCGACCAAGATCACTGCCGCAGTTTCGCGGAGAAGTTTTATTTGGGTGACCCGGACAACGTTCCCCAGTCCGCCAAGGATAACAAGAAGATACTCATTGGCGAACTCTGGTATTCCCCGCGCGTTTTCGAAGAACTGACCGGCGAACTCAACGCAGATGCCAAGGCTATCAAGAAGGAAGCAAAACGCCGCATGAATCTGTTCAAGTCTGACTCCAACAAAGCAGACAAAGATGGCAACCGCATTCGCATCATCGGATGGACAGACAGTCCCGACCTTGAAGGTCTGGAGGATAGAATAGTCACCCCTGGCGATACTATCTCCGAAGTCAACGGGACTACATGCGGTTACTTTGAGTTGTTCATCCATGCCCCCTTCAAGGATGACATTGCAGGTGAAGACCGCAACATGACCAGTATTGCCTCTCAACTCCGATTCAAGTCCGACAAGGACAACGAGGATATTGCCCGCGTATTCTTGGGCGGTGACACTGAGTGGCGCGTAATCGAGGAGATAATGGATAAAACCACCGATGATGATTACCTAAAATGGGATCTCATGGAGGCACCACATCATTGCAGCTACAAATTCTTCGCAGATGACCGCGAGGATGACCCCAACCAGGCCTCACTCGATTTCCTTGACAAAAGCGAAGACGGAGCTTTTGTGGTATCCTCGTCCAAGGTGGTTAAAAAGAACTCAGACAACCCGCCCTGCCAGAAAGCTAAGAACCGCTATACTGATCGTGTTGGCGAGAGCAATTTCTTCTGCACCAGCGGAGAGAAAGTCGATGACGCAGAAAAGCCCATCGTGTTCGACATTGAGGATGGAGAGGTAGCCCTGCACGAAGACGAGAAGAAAGAAAAAGAGTCTCGTGCTGCCGCTGCAGCAGCCAAGGATACCAAACCTCACTTCTATGGATAAGGTATCCGACAATTATCCTAAAATAGAAATAGCCGCCATCGGAGCACTGGCCGGAGAACTATTCTCTTTCGCCAGC
>OMZS01000004.1:0-160455 GCA_900315565.1 uncultured Prevotellaceae bacterium
GGTAAAAAAAGAAATGTGCGCTCAGGTAGGGAGAGACTTTCTCTGGATGCCAGAACTAGTTACCACCCTACGTTATTACTCCAAGCATCGAAATCGTTATAAAACATTGGACAACTATTACCCCGAAATAGCCAAGTGCCTGAAGAAATATCTGAAAGAAGAAATGAAAAGAATAGAGAAATCGCTATAACACTTATACGACGAGGGGACTTTTTTAAGTATTAAGCTAAATTCCAATTTATCTTTATCAATAAGCCCTCCGTCGGGAAGCCATAGTTTATATTCAAACAGTTAATAATTGCGCAGCTGATATCTCCATACGCGATGACCACAATTAGAGTAAGTATTAACTTTATTTATCCCCAAAGACTCGCATGAGTCGAGATTTTTATCTACTTTTGCAAACACAAACAGACAGATAAATCGAATTTGTATGATTGTACCAAAGAAATCTTTTGGATTAATCGTCCTATTGTTTATGCCTTGTTTTGCTGTTGGTCAAAACTGCGTGGACAGCACAGCATTCAGACAAGATAGCATCGACATTAGAACTGACTCGTTACGTCAGCGGAATGCTATGTACAACTGTGATACAGTTAGAAAAGACAGTTTTCGAAAGCAGCACAGACTATCTTTTGTCCGCAAGGTGCGAATAATAGAAACTATCGGTTCGCACATAAGAAGATAAGTAAATAGGCATGAAGCGAATATATACAATTATCAGGGGCATCTTTGCCATCATCGGCTTACTTACTGTCGGACTGATTGTCTGGATGAGAATGTCTGGCATTTCAATCACAATCAATGAAGGCGACAAGGGGCTGTATCGGACAAGTGTTGACAGTCTGAGGACATCGGGGGCATACGGTCAAGACACGGTGAGTTTCAACATCTGTGTCGTTCAGGACTCTGTGCGGGCTAAGGAAATCCGCGATTATTTCCAGTTGGACACACTTTATTCGGCCAACGATCCGGCGTGGAATAAAGCCTTGGCTATCGCCGCATTTGTGGCAAGGAACATTCCTCATGCCAACCAAAAAGTGCAACCCGAAAACAGAAATGCCATTGCACTGTGGGAATATACCCGCAACGTGGAACCCGCATTCAATTGTCGCCTCCATAGCATTCTGACTTTTGAACTGATGCTGGCTGCTGGTCTCACTCCAAAATTCGTCACTTGTTTGCCGCAGGACAAAAACGATTCCGACTGCCATGTTGTTAATGAAGTATGGTTGCCTGAACTTGGGAAATGGGCCATGGTAGATTCCGATATGGGCGGGCACTATGTAAGTGACGAGAATGACACACCGCTATCGTTGGAGGAAATGAGAGAGCACTATATATCCGGCGAAAAAATGATCATGCACCCTGGATTTGGAAAAGGCAGCGATGAGTTCAGCCATTATTATGCTTATATGGCTAAGAACACTTATTGGTTCATGTGTTGGGAAGTGCTTACTTACGGTGTGGAAGAGCATCGCTCTGATGGTGTCAATCCGGGGAAAGTGCTCAATCTGATACCTGCTGGTTTTGAGCCCTTCAACATGTGGGACAACAGCATCAACACAATAAATGCAGGACAGTTTTGGGCAAAGCCAAAGTAATAAATCCTAATTACTTTTCGCGGGCAAATGGCAGGGCAAACGAACATCAGTCGCACCGGAAATGCCGTGTTTAGTCGGTTTCCTGGTGCGACTGGCATAATAGGGGCATGATTATGCTGCTCATGCACAACGATTACAGTTGGGGGCTCGGGCGCCACAACAAACAACAGAAACAAAAAACGGGTGAAGACGACATTGCAGTGCCTGTCTTCACCCGTTTTTGATGGTTTACTATTGTTATTCTTGCATTATTCTTGAGTTACTCTTGCGTGGCGCGGTCGTCAACGTTGTCGCCCTCGGTGGGTTTCATTTCCTCCTCAAAGTCGGTAATGCCGGCCGCAATCAGAATGTTGTACCACGAGAGCAGCTTGCGGATGTCGCTGTCGTGAACGCGGTCGCGGTCGAAGGCGGGCAGCACCTCGCCGAAATACTCGCGCAGTTCCTTGCTACTGGCCTTCTTAAACTTGATGGAGCAAGGCTTGCCCTCCTCTTTGTCGCGGAGGCTGGCCAGCACCGTCATCAGGGGCACATCGTCGGCATCGGTAAACATGGCGATGTCGGCCAGGCTGGTGACGCGATCTGTAGCGAACGCGGGAATGCGCTTATGGGTGTCGTCGAGTGCTTCGACGATGAGATTCTGTTTTCCTCTGGAAACGAGTTTGTAGAGTCCGGGCTTGCCGGCAATCGATAGAATGGTTTGTTGCATGGTTGTTGTTGTTTGAATATGTTTTTTTAGTGTTGTTAATATCGTTGTTAGTTGCTGGTCGATGTCCTCCGTTCCGTTGTTGCGGATTTCGAAGGTGCTTCGGGCGAGCATTTCTTGCTGTGGCATTTGGCAGCGCACCCACTCGAGGGCTTTGGCACGCGAGATGGCGTCGCGGCTCATCACGCGCTGCACACGCACTTCCTCGCCGGCGGTGACGCAAACAATGGCATCGAAACCTACGCGGCGGTCGAAACCGCTCTCAAAAAGGATGGCACTCTCGAGCCACTCGAAGCCAGAGGCCAAGAAATCGGCTGCCACGGCAGGATGCACCACATCGTTGACAGCAAGCTTGTTTTGCTCAGAAGCCAGCAGGAAACTGGCCAGCAGCGGTTTGTTGAGTCTACCGTCCTGATAGACTTCGGGACCAACGAGACGCGTGAGCCCCTCGCGAATGGACTGCGAGGTGAGCATGAGCCGTTTGGCGGCCTGGTCGCAGTCATAAACTGTGATGCCACGGGCTGCCAGCCGCGCACAGACAAACGATTTTCCGCTGCCTATGCCTCCTGTGATGGCTATGCGACGGGGGGTCATTGCTGCTCGATGAGATAATCCACCTGATCGATTTCGGTATGGGCGTTGCGAACGTTTGGAGGGAAGGCGCGCAGATGGATGGCACACTTCTCTGACGGGTTTTCCATCAGTTCGTTGTAGTCAACCTCCACGCTAAACTGCTCAGGCCGTATGGAACGATAGACGCTGGCCCCGGTAACAAACAGCACTTTAACACGCTGCGGGAACGTGCGAAGCACTTTTCCCTCGGGCATGTTGACAGCAGTGATAAGCACCTCGACACTCTCTTCGGTCAGCATGTCGGGATAGACTGACATGCTGACGGTGGAAGGCACAAACTTTGCTCCGCGTACGCTGCGCAGGCGAAGGTCAGTGGTGATGGTGTCGGTGACGTTCAGGAAACTGCGCTGCTCGGTGCTGGCATAGATGATGCTGTCGAGCAGTTCGTCGGCAGCATAAACCATGACGCTGTCGGGATGGATGGTGACTTTGGAGATGTAATAGCTTTGTCCGGCCTTTACTTTTCCGACAAACCTCACCGGCACGCGTTTGTAACTACCATCGTTGAAGAAGAACTCTATTCTTTCGGGCTTAGCGCTAGTCACCTTCGATGACGAAGGCAACTGCTGACTGAACATTTTCAGAAGGTCGCCCACGGGCACCGAGCCTCGCCCGTTGCCTTTGGCATAGGTCTTGAAATCTACTCTCAGCCGTTTGATGCCGTCGCCATAGATGTAGCCTGCCATGGCGTAGCCCTTGTCGCGAATCACCACACGCAAAGTGCTGTCGGAAACACTGGTTATCATGTTCTCCTTGGGCACGTTGACCAACTGCACCGGCACTTTTATCTCGCGCTCGTAGGTTTCGTTGAGCGACAAGACGAGCCAGAATGTTCCACTCACTAAGAGAAAGAACAAAAAAATCAGAAACTCCTTGTTCGCTATGCTGAAGAAGAAGTTCCTGGCTATACGGTAAGCGCGTTGCAGTATTGTCTCGTTCATTGGTTATTTCTGGGCGGTCACGGCAGAGTCGGAGGTATCGGCAAACACGTATCCACGGTCAACCGAAATGACGGTGTCCTTGGCAATCTCTACTTCCACAACATTCTTGGCCACGTCGATGTTGCGAACAGTGCCATAAATGCCACCGCCCACCACCACTTTGGTGCCTTTGGTCAGAGAGTTCTGGAACTCGCGGATTTTTTTCTGCCGCTGCTGCTGCGGGCGGAACATGAAAATCCACATAATAACAAAGATAGCTAAGAGCATGAGCATGGGGGCAAAACTGCCGCCACCCTGAGCTGCCTGAGCAGCCAAAAATACAGAAGTGTTCATATTAATATGTTATTTTTACTGTTTCCTAATTTGTTTTAAATAATTATCAATTGTCAATTATCAATTGTCAATTAAATTGTCCTCTGCGCCCCTTTTCTTAGAGCGCGGCTCTTCCATCGACTTGAAAAGCTTTCCCGTGTGGATAAGGTAGCGGGCAATGGCGTCGAGCATGCCATTGATGTAGCCTCCACTCTTAGGAGTGCTGTAGAGCTTGGCCAAATCCACGTACTCGTTGATGGTGACGCTGACGGGGATGTTGGGAAAAGTGAGCATTTCGGCCAAGGCAATCTGCATAATGACCACATCCATATAGGCAAGCCGTGAAAAATCCCAGTTGCGGCTGGTTTCGCTCATGTAGCGCTGATACTGGTCGGCATTGAGAATGGTGGAACGGAAAAGCTTGCGTGCGAAATCCTTGTCTTCCAAGTCCTTATATTCGGGAAGCAGCTCTTGCTTGTTTTTGTTCTTCGGGTCGAAGCGCTTGATGGTTTTAATGACAAACGTATCGACAATCTCTTTGTCGTCGTTCCAGTAGAGACTTTTCTCCTCGAGCAGGCTTTCCAGGTCGTCATTGTCCTGAATAAGAGCCTTATAGAGCTTCCGCCACAACTCACGGTCGGCGTTGTAGCTTTCTTCCTCGTCGGCCAGATAGTCCTGGTAGATTTGGCTTTGCTCAATCTGCGAATACACTTTCCTTACGAATTCAATATCATTCTCCCAAGTCTGCTTTTGCGACTCCATAAACTCGTTCAGCTGTTTGTTTTCTTCCAGCTGAATGGCAAAACGGTTGTAAGCAAATTTCTGCGAGGGGGGCTCGGTGCCTTCTCTTTGGGCTCTCTGAGTGGCAATCTCGGTATGGCGGCGCGCCTCTTTGGTTATCGCCACAATCAGTGCCAGCAGATAATTGTAGAGATCGTATGCTTTCGAAAGACTGAACAACAACTCTTTCTCAGCATTGTCCATGTTTTTGTTTCCGTTTTGATAGTATGCATAGGTTAACTGAACTATCTTAATACGAATCAATTCTCTGTTAATCATTTCTCCAAATGTATTGTAAAAAATAAACTTTCCCTTTCTTCCTAACGTGAAATAAGATATGCAAAGATAAGGTTTTTTGAATACACTTGCAAGAAAATGTAACTTTTTATTCTCTTTTTTGTATTTTTTCATCTTTCATGTTTCTTTTTTCATCTTTTCTTTGTACCTTTGCACCGCTTTTTTGAGCACATCTATCAAAACACGGGCCGACGAAGGTGAAAATGAGGCGAAAGCCCCCTCACCCACTCCCCCAATTTCGTGTGATGGCGAATTAAGCAAAATGAATCAATTTTTATTTTAACAACTTAATTTAGAGTAACACAACCATTATGAGAGAAATCAACATTTCTGGAAAGAAAAGAACTGACGTTGGCAAGAAAGCCACCAAACTGCTGAGAAAAGAAGGCTATGTGCCCTGCAACCTCTACGGCGAGAGCACAGAGGACGGCAAGCCCGTTGCAATGTCGATTGCCATTCTGGCTAAAGATCTTCGCAAGGCTGTCTATACACCCCATGTGTATGTAGTGAACCTCGACATCGAGGGCGAGCTCCACACTGCCGTGATGAAAGAATTGCAGTTCCACCCCACAACCGACGCGCTGCTGCACATCGATTTCTATGAAATCAACGAGACCAAGCCCATCACCATTGGCATTCCCGTGAAGCTCAACGGTCTGGCACAGGGTGTGCGCGACGGTGGACGCCTGAACCTCACCGTTCGCAAAATCAACGTCACCGCTCCTTATAAGAACATTCCCGAGACTCTCGACATCGACGTAACCTCGCTGACCATCGGCAAGAGCATCAAGGTGGGCGAGCTGAAGTTCGAAGGTCTGGAGATGGCCACCAGCAAAGAGGTGGTGGTATGCTCTATCAAGGCTACCCGTAAGTCGAACGCTGCTGCTCAGGCTACAGAAGAAGCTTAATCTGCTTTGAGCGGCGGATGTTAGAAACCATTCGGAATGGACAAATATCTTATTGTAGGTTTGGGTAACCCTGGCGACGAATATGCCAACACCCGCCACAATACTGGATACATGGTATTGGACGCTTTCGCCAAAGCGTCCAATATTGTTTTTCAGGATAAGCGTTACGGCTTTGTGGCCGAAACCAGCATCAAGGGGCGCAAAGTGTTTCTGCTCAAGCCTACCACCTACATGAATCTCAGCGGCAATGCCGTGCGCTACTGGCTCAACAAAGAGAACATCGACCAAAGTCGGCTGTTGGTCATCTCCGACGAGGTGGCCCTGCCCTTGGGCGACTTCCGTCTGAAAGCCAACGGCAGCAACGGCGGGCACAACGGCCTCGGACACATTCAGCAGCTCATAGGCCAGCAGTATGCCCGCCTGCGCATGGGCATCGGCAACGATTTTCCCCGCGGCATGCAAGTACAATGGGTTTTGGGCCATTACAGCCCCGAAGAAATGCAGATTCTGCAGCCGCGCATCCAACTGGTTGTCGAGGTCATCAAGAGCTTTGTGCTCGCCGGCATCGACATCACCATGAACCAATACAACAAAATGGGCAAAAGCCCCAAACAACCCCAACCATGCCAGGAAACGAAACCAGAATCCCCCGAGCTGTCTCAGAAGCAAGAATAGACAAGTGGCTTTGGGCTGCCCGTATCTTCAAGACGCGATCCATTGCTGCCGATGCCTGCAAAAACGGGCGCGTCACCATCAACGGCACCAACGTGAAGCCCAGCCGCCCGCTGAAAGAGGGCGAAGTGGTGAGCGTCAAAAAACCGCCCGTCACCTACTCGTTTCGCGTCCTGAAATGCATTGAGCAGCGCGTGGGCGCCAAACTGCTGCCCGACATCTACGAGAACGTCACCGACCCCAAACAATACGAGCTGCTGGAGATGAGCCGCATCAGCGGCTTTGTCAACCGCGCCCGGGGCACTGGCCGCCCCACCAAGAAAGAGCGCCGCGCCCTCGACAACTTCGTTGACCCCGCGCTCTTTGGCTTCGACGACGATTTCGACCTGCTCGACGACGACGAATAAATCGGACTATCCTCACCCCATACCCCAAGAACTGCAAAAATACTCATCATGACCAATCTTGCCATTTTTGTTTCTGGCGGCGGAACCAACCTTGAGAACATCATCCGCCACTTTGCCGACAATCCCGAAGTAAACATTGCACTGGTGCTCAGCAACAGGGCCGATGCCTACGCACTGGTACGCGCCCGCAACCACAACATACCATCGGTGGTGCTCACGCGTGCCGAGTTTGCCCAAGCCGACAAGCTCATGCCACTCATGCAGCAGTACGACATCCACTTTGTTGTGCTGGCCGGATTTCTGGTCATGGTTCCCGACTTTCTCATCAAAGCCTTCCCGCGCCGCATCATCAACATCCACCCCGCCCTGCTGCCCAAATACGGCGGCAAAGGCATGTACGGCCATCATGTTCACGAGGCAGTGAAAGCCGCTGGCGAGACAGAGACAGGCATGACAGTTCACTACGTGAGCAATGTTTGCGACGGCGGCGAGATTATCGCCCAGTTCAGCACTCCCCTCTCACCCGACGACACCCCCGACGATATTGCCGCCAAGGAGCATGTGCTGGAACAGGAGCATTTTCCGAAAGTCATTGAGCAGCTGCTGAAAGAACTTTAGGAGCAGAAGCTTGCGTACGACGAGTTTGGAGCAGAAATCCCTGCAATGGGAAATCATCATAAACAGGCCGGATTCACCTTCCTTTTACGGAGCAGTGAATCCGGCCACTTTTTATGCATGTAATTGTATATTGGGAGTTTTGTGTTTCGTTCTTTCTTGCTTTTTGTTTCTATTCTTGTTCTGTGTCGTCTATTCCCGGAAGCAGTGGTTAGTCTATCATCATCGGACCACCGAATCCGCCACGCCGGCCACCGCCAAATCCGCCGGGACGTCCGCCGCCAGGCCTTCCGCCGCCGAATCCGCCGGGACGTCCGCCGAAGCCGAAGCCTCTGCGTCCGCCAGGACCGCCAAAGCCGTCCTGTCCTTCCTTATTGCGACCGCCAAACACGTTCAGGCGATAAATGACGTGCAGCATGGCGTAAGAGTTGATGGTGTTGTACTGCGTGTCGCTGCGCATATCAGCCGATACCGAATGGCTGAGGT
Source organism: uncultured Prevotellaceae bacterium (assembly GCA_900315565.1). Taxonomy (GTDB): domain Bacteria; phylum Bacteroidota; class Bacteroidia; order Bacteroidales; family Bacteroidaceae; genus Prevotella. The sequence continues at coordinate 8,359 of OMZS01000004.1, forward strand.
TGCTGCGTTTTTTCAGAATGTCGTAGAATTGCAGACTAATGGTGAGCGCATTTCCCTTGAGGAAGCTCTGGCTGGCCTGCGCGTTCCAAATCAGCTCGTTGGTGTTCATGCTCTGGTCGTTGTATCCTCGGCGGCTCTGGTTGTGCAGGTCGGTGCTGAAGCTGGTTCCCCAGGGCGCAAAGATATTGATGGAGCCTCCGTATGAGAACATCCACGTGTCGAGGTTGTTCATCGACTGCAGCAGGTTCTTAGAATGGTTGTAGTTGAGCATGCCGTCAACAGACAGTTCGAAGACGCTCTTCCTGAAGCTGGCCTGGAGGCGCTCCATAATCATGTCGTTGCGCGTGGTGTTTTCCACCGTCTGAGTTTCCTGCGACAGATAGTTCACGTTGTTGCTATGGTTAAGCATGGCAAAGTTGTTGACGTTCCACACGCCGGCCGAGTCGATAGAGAAGCTGTACATCAGGCCCACGTTGGCGTTCCAGTTGCCGTTGATGTTCTCGGGCTGGGTGGTGCGCACACCAAGCTTATCGTTGTACGAGGTTTTGTTGCTGATGCTGTTGCGGGTGTTGCTGTAGTTGATAAACGTCATCATGCTCTGCTGGTGGCTGGTGAGATAGCCGTTGAATCGCAGTTCAAAGCGATTGGTAAACGAGGGTTTCAGTCCGGGGTTACCCTTTCTGATATTCTTGGGGTTGCTGTCGTCGGTAATATCGAGCAGGTCGCTCATCTGGGGCTGTTGGGTAGTACCTCTGTACTGTGCGCGCAGTTCGCTCACAGGCGAGAATCGGTAGCGGAAGTCCAGCGTCGGCGATACGTTCACCACGTTTCTCACTGTGTCGGTGTGGATTCCCTGATAATTCTGCACGAAGTTGGTGCGTTGCGGCTGCACCATGGCACCCACATTCAGGTTGTATTTGCGGTTGATGACGCGCAGAATGAGGTTCACCTCGTGAATGTAGTTGCTGTACTCCGAGTATCGGCTCAAGTCGTCGTCAATATAGGTTTCCAACGGGTTGACGAGTCTTCCCAGATAGCTGTCCCAGCCATTATAGAAGAAACCAATGCCACTGATGTTGCCCAGGTCGCCCAGGTCGTAGGTAGAGCGGTCGCTCTTGTTGTGATTGTAGCGGAACTGGTAGCGCAGCTGCAGGAATCCGCCCTTGAAGATTGGCTCACTATAGGTGGCTTGCAACGAGTAGCTGTAAGTCTTGGTGGGCGTAAAACTGTAGCGGTTGATGTAGGACGTCGAGTCGTTGCCGTACCGGTCTTGCATTTGGTAGTACGTGGTGCGCGACGTAGAGAGATTCTTGTTCTTGTTGTCGTTGTAACTGGCGTCTGCGCGCAGGGTGATGTTGCGTCCGGGCTTGGCCAACTTGCGGTTGTACTGCAGCATGGCTCCTGCCTGTGTGCCGTTTCCATGGGTGATAGAGCCGTCGTCGCCGCCGTTCACCAGAATGTCCTCAGCTTTGAGCTGGGCGAGCGAGTTGAGCGGGTCGGTCACGTAGAGATAGGGGTCATCGTTGAAGGTGGCCGACAGCGAGTTCGACGTGCCGTCGTTGTTGCTCACGCTGAATCGGGGGCGGAACAGGATGTTGGTCATTGTGTCGGGCTTCCACTCCAGTCGCATGCGGAAATTAAAGTTGTTATTGCGGCTGAAACTCTGGCTGATGCTGTTTTCATACGAATTGCCAAGGAAATTGAAGCGTCCCACCGAGCTTGTTGACATCTGGTCGCCGTCGCGATGGTTCCAGCGTGCGCTTCCGTCTATCTCGAGCTTGTCGCCCATATAGTTGTAGTTCAGCGCACCCATTTTGCTGGAGTTCAGGCCTTGCGGACCGCCCCAGCGGCCGCCACCGCCACCACCAGGAAATCCCTGGTCGCCGGTGTTGTTGCCGTTGCCCATGAGCATGATGCGGCTCTTGTCAGTGAAGAGTGCGCCCATCAGGCGTGCCGAATAGCGGCTGTGCGTGCCTATGCCAATATCGTTGTTGGTAAACATACCCTTGTTCATTCCGGGCTTGATACCGAAGTCGAGCACTGTTTCCTCCTCGCCGTCGTCAATACCGGTGACGCGTGCCAGGTCGCTCTTCTCCTGATAGGCCTTAATGTTGTTGATAATGTCGGTAGGCAGGTTTTTCAGGGCGGTCTCGGTGTCGCCCGTCATAAACTCCTTGCCATCGACCTTGATTTTCGATACCTGACGGCCGTTGATGGTTATTTTGCCGTCGTCGTCCACTTGCGCGCCGGGCAGTTTTTTCACCAGTTCCTCCACCACCGAGCCTTCGGGCGTGCGGTAGGCAGCAGCATTATACACGAAGGTGTCTTCCTTCACCGTCACCTTAGCAGCCTGTCCGGTGGCCGTCACGCCTTTCAGCATAATGGCGTCGGCTCCCATGATGATTTTGCCCAGGGCAACATTCTTGCCGCCCTCGATGGTGATGTTCTTCACTAACGTCTTATAGCCTACGCTGGTGAGTTTCAGCAGGAATTTGCCGTTCGACGGTGCCTCCAGCGAGAAGTGTCCATTCTCGTCGCTGAGCGCGCCCTTCAGAAATGTGCTGTCGGTTTTCAACAGTTGCACCGTCACCTGCATAATAGCTTCCTTGGTGTCTTTGTCGCTGATTGTTCCCGTGATTTTTCTCTCTTGAGCCATGGCCGTCGTCGCCAAAATCACTGTCAAGAGAGTGAGCAAAAATCTTCTTACCATAAAAAAACTATAACTATGATGGTTGATAATGATTGGTTCTTGTGTGAAATTATTCGATTTTACTTCTTTTGACGCGCCAAAACGGAGTAGGTTTAATCATGGCGGCATTTTTCTTTCATTTTATTTTGTTTTTCGCACGAAATGAGCTAATTTTGCACCCGATTACGTTAGTTTATTTACATTTTATTGCTTGGCGGCCAACCGCTACATGAAGTGCCGCACACATTATTATATATATTGGGAGAAAGTTATGGAGCAGAGAATTATTATTTCACGAAACTTACAGCAAGAACTGGCAATGGCCATTTCCGAATGTGAGCACGACCGCATTTTTGTGCTCACCGACGACACGACCATCAACGCCTGCTGGCCCGCTATCGAAGATTTCAGATGCCTTAAGCACGCCAGCCTCATCACCATCGAGGCCACCGACGCACATAAAAACCTGCAAGCACTCACCCACGTTTGGGAAGAACTGCAACGGGGCGGCGCCACACGCCACTCGTGCCTCATCAATCTGGGCGGAGGCATGGTAACCGACCTCGGCGGATTTGCCGCCAGCACCTTCAAGCGCGGCATCGACTTCATCAACATACCCACCACGCTGCTCGCCATGGTCGATGCCAGTGTGGGAGGCAAGACTGGCATCAATTTTGGCGGACTGAAAAACGAGATCGGCGTGTTCGGCGACTCGCGCTTCGTCATTCTCGATACCCATTTCCTGCAGACACTCGACATCGACAACATACGCTCGGGCTATGCCGAAATGCTGAAGCACGGACTCATCAGCAATGAGGTGATGTGGGCCGAGCTGGTGAACTTCAGCCTCGACCAGCCCGACCTGCAGCAGCTACAGCAGATGGTGGCCGACAGCGTCAAGGTGAAGGAGCGCATCGTAACGGCCGACCCGCGCGAACTGGGCCTGCGCAAAGCCCTCAATCTGGGCCACACCGTGGGACATGCCTTCGAGTCGCTGGCACTCAAGCGCTACACCGCCAAGGCCGAAAAACACGCGCCCGACAACCAGCCCCTGCTGCACGGCTATGCCGTGGCCTACGGCCTGATTTGCGAGCTCTATCTGAGCGTCATCAAAACAGGATTCCCCACCGACCGCATGCGTCAGACGGTGAGTTTCATTCGCCGCCACTACGGCCAGATGGCCATCACCTGCGACGACTATCCGCACCTCATCGAACTGATGACCCACGACAAGAAGAACACCGCCGGCACCATCAACTTCACCCTGCTCGGCGGATTCGGCGACATTCGCATCAACCAGACCGCCACCGAGGCCGAAATATGCGAGGCGCTCGACTTCTACCGCGAGGGCTGAACCCCACTTCTGAACGGTTTTTCTCGCGGCCATTAACTGCAAAGTGACAGAATAAGACAGGGAAAAACCAGAAAAACCGGATTAAACAAAAGATGTTTTCTCCGGTTTTTCTGGTTTTTCCCTGTTTTTTCTAATAACCCCCATTCATTTTGTTAGGCTTGAACCTTCCCCTTTGGAGAATGTGAACGCCACGCAGCGAGTTATTGCCACAGCTCCAAATTAGGCAGAAACAACTCACGGTATTACTGCAAAATTTTCTAGAAAATTTCGCAATAACTCACGACGTTATTTTCGCTGCGTCGTGAGTTATGAAATTATCTCACGACATTACGATGATAAACGAAAGGGTTATTCTTTAAAACGGGGGAAATACGGACGGTGAGCTTAACGACCATTTTCCGCTATGCGCATGGCCTCGGCCCGTGCGGGCTTTCCCGTGGCGGTGAGGGGCAGCCTGGCAACGGGCAGATAGACACGCGGCCGCTCATACTTGCCGAGCCACTGCTCGCAGCAGTCGCGGCACAAGGGCAGGGCCGAGGCTGCGTCGGTGGTCTCGACGAGCATCACCAGCACCTCGCCAAACTTAGCGTCCGAACGCTTGGTCAGCATAAACGGCACGGGCAGATGTTCGTGCAACCGCTGTTCCAACTGCTCTATCTGAAGCTTGATGCCTCCGCTCTGCACAACGTTGTCCTTACGACCCACAATGCGGAACCGCCTGCCGTCGGGAGCCAGCTCGGCCAAGTCGTTGGTGACGAGTGTCGAGGTGCACACCTGCGGCGCATCAATCACCAAGCAGCCATCGTCGCTCAGTCCCACCGTGACACCCTCGAAAGGCGTGTAGAAATCGCTGGCATCCTTTCCGCTGAGCCGCCGCAGGGCTATGTGCGAGAGCGTTTCGGTCATGCCGTAGGTGCTCCACACGGCATTGGGAAACGACCGCAGTTCGGCACTGAGCGCGCCATCGATGGCGCCACCGCCAATGATGAGGTTTTTCAGTGCCATGAGCCGCTTGCGCCCAGCCTCGTCGTGCAGCAGGTTCCACACCTGTAGCGGCACCATGGCGGCAAAATCAACGGGCTCGTTCCAAACGGGCGTGCCCGTGGGAGCCACGCTGATGAGCCTCAGCCCGCACGTCAGCGCGCGCACCACCATCATTTTGCCGGCAATATAGTCGAGCGGCATGCAAAGCAGGGCGGTGTTGCCCTCGCGAAGGCCCAGAAAGCGGCAAGTGATGCGCGCGCTGGCCTCCATGCGCCGTTTCTCCACGAGCAGCGGTTTGGGCTTACCCGTCGAGCCGCTGGTGTGAACCAGCAGCGTGGGGCTGTCATTGCGCCATTCGGCTATAAATTCTTCCAGCTGCATCATTGTCAATCACCAATTATCAATTGTCAATTATCAATTGTCAATTATCAATTATCAATTGTCAATTATCAATTGTCAATTATCAATTATCCACAGTTGTTCGCCCCTCACTTCGAGTGGCATCGGGATATTGTCGGTAAAAAGCTGGCCAGTGCCCAATCCCTGCGGCATGGTGATGTGGTCGCCATACACCGCACTGCACAGTTGCGCAATGGCATTCAGCCCCACGTTGCTCTCCAGCGCGCTGGTCATCCAGCTGCCGACGGCGCGTTCGCTGGCCATGTCTATCCACTCGCGGCAGCCGCGCATGCCCCCGTGGAGCGAGGGCTTCAGAATGATGTACTGGGGCTTGATGATGTCGAGCAGCTGGGCTTTCTGCGCGGGGTCGTTCACGCCAATGAGTTCCTCGTCGAGGGCGATGGGCAACGGCGACTCGCGGCACAGCATGGCCATGTCGGCCCACTGCCCGGCACGGATGGGCTGCTCAATGCTGTGCAGGTCGAGCTGCGAAAGGCTCACCAGCCGACCGAAGGCCTCTTCGGGTGAAAAAGCACCGTTGGCATCGACACGGATTTCCACTTCGTCGGCACTGAAACGCTGGCGCAGGCGGCGTATGAGGTCGAGTTCTTCGTCAAAACCGATGGCACCTATTTTTATCTTGATGCAACGGAACCCCTGGGCCAGCTTTTCTTCCATCCGGCGGAGCATTTCGTCGTGTGAGCCCATCCATACCAAGCCGTTCATCGGAATTCCCACCTCGCCACGGCTGAAAGCGGTGTCGAACAGCCGAGCGCCGCAACGCAGGTTGAGCAGCGCCGTTTCCAGTCCGAAGAGCATGGAGGGGTAATTGCGCATGGCCTCGTAGTCAACCGCGCCCGTGCGCTCCACATCGTCGCAGAAGCGCCGCAGTACCTCGGCGTAGCGGGGCAGGTCGTCGCAGCTGAGTTGCGGCAGCGGGGCACACTCGCCTACTCCGACGGCAGTGCCGTCGGACACGCTCAGCAGCCAGCTTTTGCGCTCGGTATAGACACCGCGGCTGGTGCCCGCCGGCTGGCGGAAATGAAACACGCGTTCCTGAACCGTTATTTTCATGGAATCTGGGGATATTGTTCAAAATCGGGTTTGCGCTTTTCCAGAAATGCCTTGCCGCCTTCCTGGGCCTCGTCGAGGAAATAGTAGAGCATCGTGGCGTCGCCAGCCAGCTGTTGTATGCCCGCCTGTCCGTCGAGTTCGGCGTTCAGTCCGCATTTTATCATGCGCAGGGCAATGGGGCTGCGCTCCATCATCTCCTCAGCCCAACTGACGCACTCGTCCTCGAGCTGCGCCAGCGGCACCACCTTGTTCACCATGCCCATCTGCTCGGCCTCGCGAGCCGTATATTGACGGCAGAGGAACCAAATCTCGCGCGCCTTCTTCTGTCCCACCATGCGGGCCAGGTAAGAGCTGCCAAAGCCTGCGTCGAACGAGCCCACCTTGGGCCCTGTCTGACCGAAAATGGCATTCTCGCTGGCGATGGTCAGGTCGCACACCACGTGCAGCACGTGGCCGCCGCCAATGGCATAGCCGTTGACCATGGCAATGACGGGTTTGGGCAGCCGGCGAATCTGCATCTGCACGTCGAGCACACTTAGCCGGGGCACACCGTCGTCGTCGATGTAGCCGCCACGGCCTTTCACGTGCATGTCGCCACCCGAGCAGAACGCGTGCTTCACGTCCTCGGGTTTCATACCCTCGGGCACGGGCGACATGGCACCCGTGAGCAGCACCACGCGGATGCGCGCCAGTTCGCGACAGATGGCGAATGCCTGGCTTAGCTCCAGGGTGGTCTTGGGCGTAAAGGCATTTCTGAACCGCGGCCGGTTGATGGTAATCTTCGCAATGCCGTTGTATTCCTCTAACAGGATTTCCTCAAAATCCCTGATTTTCTTCCATTCTCTTGTTGTCATAATATTAAGATTCATGAATTAATGATGCAAAGATACGGTGAAGTGGAGAAAAAACCAAATTTAAATTTGGCTTTTTGCTCGCATAATCGTATCTTTGCAGAAAGTAATCAACAACCTGTTTAACCATGCTCCAAATTCGCTGCAAGAACAACAACATCACCAAGAGTTTTCCCGAAGGAACCTCACTCCTGGATGTTTATAAGGAATTTGCCGACGACATTCAACTGCCCTATCCGGTGGTTTCGGCTAAAGTAAACAACACCTCTGAGGGTCTTAAATTCCGCCTTTTCCAAAACCGCGACGTGGAATTTATGGATGCTCGCGAGGGAAGTGGCCACCGGGTGTATGTGCGCTCGCTCTGCTTTGTGCTTTACAAGGCAACACAGGATGTTTTTCCCGGCTCGAAGCTCTTCATTGAGCACACCATCTCGCGCGGCTACTACTGCAACTTCAAAAAGAAAAACAACGAACCGCTGACCGAAAGCGACGTTGAGAGCATTGCCGCCCGCATGCAGGAGATTGTGAACATCGACATGCCCTTCCGCCGCTACGAAGCCACCAACGAGGAGGCCATACGCGTGTTTGCCGAGCGGGGATTCAGCGACAAGGTGAAACTTCTGGAAACCAGCGGACAGATTTACAGCGACTACTATACACTGGGCGACACCGCCGATTACTACTACGGCCCGCTGGTGCCGTCAGCCGGCTATCTGAAGGTGTGGGCACTGGAACCTTTCCACGACGGCATGCTGCTGCGTGTTCCCGACTGGAACAATCCCACCATTCTCGCAGAGAAAGTGGATATGCCCAAGACTTTCGAGATGTTTGCCGAAAAAACAAAGTGGGACATCATCATGCGCCTGTCTAACGCAGGCGACGTGAACAAGGCTATCCTGAAAGGCCATGCCTCTGAGCTGATTCAGGTGAGCGAGGCCTTGCAGGAAAAGAAAATCGTGCAGATTGCCGAGGAGATTGATCGGCGTTTCCGTGCCGAAGAGAATCCTATACGCCTGGTACTCATCACGGGACCGTCGTCGTCGGGCAAGACCACGTTCTGCAAACGTCTCAGTGTGCAACTGTTGGCGTGCGGCCTGCGCCCCTACTCCATCTCTACCGACGACTACTTCGTCAACCGCGTAGATACGCCCAAGCTGCCCAATGGCGACTACGACTTCGACAACATCGAAGCCGTTGAATACAATCTGCTCGAAGACCATCTGACACGCCTGATGAAAGGCGAGCGCGTGGAGGTGCCCGAATACAACTTTGTCACCGGCAAGCGCGAATACAACGGCAAGAAAGTGAAACTCTCCAGCGACAGCATTCTTATCATCGAGGGCATTCACGCGCTCAACCCGCTGCTCACACAGAAGATTGCCGACTCCATGAAGTTCAAAATCTATATCTCCGCTCTCACCAGCATCTCTTTGGACGACCACAACTGGATTCCCGTGCGCGACAACCGACTGCTGCGGCGCATCATCCGCGATTACAACAAAGGTGCCTTCACCGCCCAGCAGACTATCAGCCAATGGAAAAATGTCTGCGACGCTGAGGACAAATGGATTTTCCCGTTTCAGGAAACAGCCGACGTGATGTTCAACTCAGCACTCAACATCGAGTTCGCCGTACTGCGCACCCATGCCGAAATCATTTTGGCCAGCGTTCAGAAGAACTGTCCTGAATACAGCGATGCGCACCGTCTGCTGAAGTTCATCCACTATTTCATCCCCATCAGCGACAAAGAAATACCGCCCACGAGCATCATGCGTGAGTTCGTAGGCGGCAGTAGCTTTAAATATTGATCATTGTGAAGCCTTTCCCAAAACTATAAGCGCAGGGAGTTGAAAAGGGCGTGCAGACACTAAAACGGTTGTCTGTACGCCCTTTGCTAGTAGGCTATTTTCTCAGCCATACTGTTCAGTTGCAGGCACTCTTCACGGGAAATGGTGCGCCGCTCCATGTGGTAGTCCCACGGACTAATTTGCAACAAGCGCCCTTGAGTGCAGGCGTTGAAAGCTTCGCCTGTTGGCTTATACAATTTGGGAAAGCCGTTCTCGCGAAGAAGAATAATGTTGTAGCCTCGGTTCATCGCCTCGCGCATCACCAACTTCTCGCGTGGTGCTATGGCCGCGCTTACCAGCACGCCACCAGCCTCGCCCACAGCCAGCCAATGGTTGCAAAGCTGCTGGTATTCGTGGTCGGTGTATGCACGATGAACAATGACTGCTTCTTTCTCAGGAATGTCAAGCAAAAAACGGTTCCCAACCATTTGGCAATTCTGGCCGGCGACATTCACCTGCTGCATGACAGTAAAGAACTGCGGGCACTGGCGCTTGATGGCCAGCCTCCGTGGATTGTCGTCAAGGTAGCGTTTCCAGTTGTCCAGCTGGCCGTCGCGCATCAGAATCTTGTCGCAATAGCCGCGCTCAAAAAGCACAGGCCGAGAAGCCAATGGAGAACCTGGCGGAAAACCGCCAGGAACGGAGGCGGCGCCAAAACCTTTCGCAGCCCTGGTGCCTTGCGTTGCCCTGGTGCCCTGCGTTTTTCCGCAGGGAGCAAGCCCCGCGTCCTGCAGCCGCCACCAAGCCCTCGAGCAGCCCGTCTTGAAGCCTCTCACCACCTGCCCCAAGTGCTTCCCCACTGGCATTTCTTCCTTCACCCGCAAGATGAAATGCAGATGATCAGGCATGATGCACAGCTTCCACACCTCCACCATGGGATAATAGGCCGGGATTTTCTTTATTTCCTCATCCCTGACAGCCAAGCCAAGGGCCGACAATTCCACTCGGGCCGCTTCGGGTGTGCCAGTCTCAGCAAATCCGTCACCATGCAAACTACCAAAAAGCGGTTGCCGCTCCGCGACCACCAATGTCAGCATGTAGGTACCTTTCGCCCGGTAGTTATGCCAAACGGAGCGGCGGTTCATAGTATGCTCCGTAGCATTTACATCAACGCCAGCCTCAATGGCCTCCTTCCGGCTTCTGCTCATGGTAGTAGTCTTTCATTACGCGTTCGTCCTCGTTCACATCGGTGAGCACCTCCAGCAGCAGGGGGTGCTCGCTTTTTGTTTGCAGCAGCCAACGGATGCCCTGCTGCATGCTGTCCATGTCGGTGGCTTTCTGGTAAGCGACATAGTTTTGCTGGCAGATGCCCTCGGCTGAAGTTTGGTGACAAGCAGCCACCAACGAATCGCGCGCAGGACTCTGTTCCAAACCGCGCAGCTGGTTGAAGATGCCGCCACGGCCATTGTTCAAGAGCAAAACACGCAGGTTGCCGCGCAGGTTCTGATTCCACAAGGCATTCTGGTCGTAGAAGAAACTCAGGTCGCCAATAACGCAAAACACCTTCTCATCGGTAACGCACGAGAAACCTGCAGCCGTGGAGAGTGAGCCCTCAATGCCATTGACGCCACGATTGCAATAAACCGGATGGCGGGCATAGATGTTGGCCAGTCGGATGGCGGTGCTGTTGGCATAATGAACCCAAAAGTCCTCCATCTCAGAGCTCAACTGCAATTCAAACGCCCTCACTGCTGCCATCTGCGAATAAGCAGGCCGGTAAGCATCGGCGTGTTGCCGTACTTTTGCCAGCAGTTCGTTCCATTTATTGACAAACGGATGCGGATTCTGTTCCAGCTGAAAACGAACGAGGTCGGCCACCTCGTCACCATCGCCCTCAACCACGTGTGTCAGGTTCATAAATGTGTCTGTCACTTCGCCCGTGCGATTCACCACCCATGTTTCCTTGGCTTTTCGCAGAAACCGTTTCACACGCTTACTCACAATGGAACCGCCGGTGTAGAGCACAAAATCGGGCACAAAGCCGGCGTCGCCATCAGCTAGCATGACAGCCTCGTCGAGAAGGCTGTTCAGAGGTTGACCGGCAATGAGCATGGGGCGCTGGGCCTGCATAAACATGTGGCAAATGTGGCTCAGCACATAATTGGGCGTGGTGGCCTCAATCAGTTCTATGCGCCTTTCATCGGGCAACGTCTCCACTGTGAAACCGAACAGCGGCTCACTGATGGGAACGTTAATATGTACCGGCGCGTGGCGCTCCAACAGCGCCTCGTTCACCAGCCGGTTGCAAAACCAACGCGACTCGTCGTCGTGCGGCTCGGGCAATGTGACCGCTTTCTTCACGAACCGTCCCAAAGCGTCGGGCTGCGGCAGCGTCTGTCCGTCGAGCTGGTCAATCCACTGCGGCGGACGGTCTGCAGAAATCACCACCAAAGGCACATGCTGGTAAAAAGCCTCGGCCACGGCAGGAGCCAAATTGAGCAAGGCCGTCCCGCTGGTCACACAAACCGCCACAGGCTTGCCCAAGGCTTGCGCCATGCCCAGCGCATAGAAGCCCGCCGACCGCTCGTCGGTGACGGGAAAGCACGCAATGGCGGGGCACTCGTTCAGGTTGTGAACAATGGGGGCATTTCTGCTGCCTGGGCACACCACGGCATGGGTTACACCGTGAGCCACCAGCAAGGCCGTCAGGATATTAACATTCTCCTTGTTGCTATACATGGTCCGTGATTTCGTGGTTTTATGATTTTGTGATTGCTTATAACAGCGAGCGCATGGTTTCCAACTTGGCTTCAGTCTCGTTCCACTCTTGCTGCTCGTTGCTGTCGCGCAGCAGTCCGCCGCCAGCATGCAGTTTATAGTGGTTGCCCGAAATTTCCATGCAGCGCAACGACACAAACAGATGGGTTGACTCTGCCCCGCATTCTTCGGAAGCTGAGGCGAGCCTCAACGGCCCCATGAACCCACTGTAGTAGCGGCGCGGCGCATACTCGTTGCGGCTGATAAACTTAAACGCCTCACGCTTGGGCAGTCCGCAGACGGCCGGAGTGGGATGAAGCGCTTTGAGCAGACTCCCCAAGTGTTTGGTGTCGGGCAGTGTGAAACTGAAATCGCTGCGCAAATGCACCAGATGCCCTGCGCGGGCAGTATAAGGGCCATCCTCGGTGATGTCGGTAGAAAAGTGTTCGAGCGTTTCCACCATGTAGGTTGCCACGTAGCGTTGCTCCTGAATATTTTTGGTACTCCAGGCGATGTTTGCCTGTTCGTCGCCACGCGCCCAAGCCGACTGTGGCGGATTGTCGAAAGCCAGCTGTTCTTTGCGCAGTTTCATGGTGCCGGCCAGCGCAATGGTTTTCCACCGCTGGCCATCACTTTCAAGCAGAATCTCGGGTGTGGCCATCAGCCATGTGCCACAAGCCGGAGCCGACACCAAGGCAACAAACAGGCGCGGATACATGCGGCAGGCGCGCAAAAACAGCTCTTCGGGCTCAACGGGAGTTTGGGTGTGAATCTCCTCGCGGCGCGCCAGCACCAGCTTGCGAAACTCGCCCGATTGCAAATGGGCAAAGAAGTTTGAAAAGTCGATGTGGTACGACAGCGAAGGCGATGTTTCGGCCTTCTCGTCCATGCTGGGCACATCGGCCGAAGGCATTGCCTCGCCCATCTCGCCAACTGTAACTTCGTCGGGCTGAATGAGCAGCAGCGGACAGCCGTCGGTGATGGCAAAAGGCGCCACCACAAATCCCCTGCGCCCGTTCAGGCTCTCCACCGAACGGATTTGCTCTGGCTCGCCCTTGTGCTGAACAATACGGGTGTAGCTTTTGGCACGCGGTAAACGATAATAAGCGTAACTGGTCATCATTTCTTTCCCCATTTCACTTCTTCACTCTTCCCCTGCTTTACTCTTTCTCACTTTTATTGCTTTTCTTCGGACTCACCACATAGTTGGTGACATGCACCACCGAGATGATGTCGCCCGCCGAGTCGGTTATCTCCACATTCCACACGTGCAGTTTGCGCCCCTTCTGCACCAGATGGGCCATGGCCGTGACGGTGTCGCCCTCGGCCACAGCCTTTACATGGCTGCCGCTGACGCTGATGCCCACGCATATCTTGCCCGGACAGAGAGCCGACGACCCTACGCCCGCCACATTCTCGGCCAACGCCAACGACGCGCCGCCACTAAGAAACCCAAAAGGCTGCCGGTTGCGCTCGTCCACCTTCATCGTGGCCATGCAAAGGTCGTCGTCGGGAGTAGAAATAAACTCCATGCCCAGTGCCGTTGACAGATTGGGCTGACGCTCTATGATTTCTTTGATGCTATCTACATTCATCGTATTATGAGTTTTGCTTTCTAGCTGCAAAGATAATGCAAATAGTATGGAGAACAAAGCGGTGGCCGACGAAAATTCATAATTAATGTTAACCCGTGTTTGCATTTTCCCGAACTATGTGTCTATAAAGATGAACAAGCACCGAAAAACGAGCAAAATGACCGAGAGCGCATTCGAACAAATGGCCCGGCAGCTGCGGCAGCGCGCACTGGAAGCCAGCCTTCGCTGCGGGGCTACCGAAACAGAGGCAGAGGACATGGCACAAGAAACCATGCTGCGCCTCTGGCAAATGCGCAGCGAGCTGAACCGCTACCGCTCACTGGAAGCAGTAGCTGCACAAACGGCACGAAGGCTCACCCTAAATGCGAAAAGACGAGCACCCGCCGTTGGTCTCGACACGCTGAAAGCCACCACCGCCGCAACATCGGCCCACGCTCCCGACGAGCTGCTCATGGCCCGCGAGGACGAAGCCTGGCTCGAACAGCAGCTGCGCCAACTGCCCACCACGCAACACACCTTATTATATATGCGCCAGGTGGAGCTGCGCACGACGGCCGACATAGCACGCCTCACAGGCCTGGAAGAAACATCGGTGCGCACGCTGCTGGCCAGGGCCAGACGCACACTACTAGAAGAAATAAAGAAAAGGAGATAGCCACATGACAACACCCGCCCCGAACATCGCCCACAACATGGATGGGCTTTTGGAACGCTTCATGAACGGCCAAACCACCGTGGAGGAAGAACAGCAACTGGCCCGCTACTTTCGGCAGACCGACATCGTGAGGCCCGAATGGGAACACTACAAGCAGATGTTTGCCTACTTCGACAGCGGAATGACTGAAGACCACCCAAGCCAAGCCACGTCAACCAACGGCAGGCGCGCCGCCAAACGGTGGCGCACGGCAGCAGCGGTGGCAATGATGGTCGTTGCTGGTGCAGCTGCGCTCTGGTGGAACGGACAGGAACCGTCAACGCCTGCACAGCAGCCTTCACAGATGGCCAACATCCAAAAAGCCGACAGCCCTGAACCTGCCAACAAGCCCACCGGACAAACGGTTTCGACAACCCAGACACACATCGCAGCTACCCCTGCTACCACCGCCCGCAAAAAGCAAAAGACTCCTACAAAGCGACAATTGGCCTCGGCTGCCCCTGCGCCCAAAGAGCCTGCCACAGAAACGCTTCAGCCAACGCGGCAAGAAATAGAGGAATATGTCAACGAAGAAGTTGTACAACAGAAAGAAGCCGTCATCCAGGCGGCACTCATCGAGCGGGGATTCGTGCCCGTAGTGCAGGAAGACGGAAGCATTGCCTTTCAAAAAGAGCCTGCTCCCATCTCCTACCCCCAAGAACCCGTAAGCATTTAACTCATCAACAACCCATACCACTATGAACCATTTCAGCAAAACAATCGCCTCGGGCCTGCTCTTGCTGGCCCTGCCATTGGCCACAACCGCACAAACTCATCTGAAACGCGCTTTCGACGACTTTGCCCGAAACAACAGCGCCAACGTGCAAAAAGAATTCTACCAGAACAAAGACCCCGAAACGGGCAAGAAAACCGCACAGTGCGACATCTACCGTTTTAAGATTCCCGGACGACAGGCCCAAAGCATCGTAGGACAACTTAAAGAGGCTTTCGAACAAGACCGCGACGAAGCCTACACCATTGCCTCGGGCGACGGGCGGGAACCCACCGAATGGGAGAAAAAGTCGTGGGCTAAATTCAACACCCGTCAGCCAGCTGTAACAATGGCCGTTGGCGACGGCTCCTCGCGAAGCATCGGGCTGGGATACCAAGGCACCAAGTACATCTACTCACTATTTCTCGACCCGCAGGACACGGAGAAAAACTACCGCTACGCCTACGCCATGGAGTGGAAAGAGGAGAGCGACACCATCAGCGGGAAACTGGTGGTTACCTACGCCCTCCGTCAAGAAAAACGCAAGGGTTTTCGCACCATCAACATCAACGGATTTAGCCTGGACGACAGCCAACTCGATGCCATCGAGAGCATGATGGACAGTCTGCAGCCCACCCTCAGCAAAATCTCGGAATGGGGCGAGAAATATGCGGCAGAAATGAACAACGACGAGTTGCGCGAAGAGGCTGCCAAAGTGCGCAAAGAGGTGGCAAAGATTCGCGAGAAAACGGCCAAAGAAAAAAGCATAGCCGCAAAGGAAGCACGCAAGGAAGCCGAAAAAAAGGCAGCCAAAGCCAAGGCTGCCGCCAAACGGAGCAACTGATCCGCATGAAATGCATGCGGCGAGCGTGAGTAAGGCATGATTCGCCATAAAAATATCAGCGGCGAGCGTGCGTAAGGCATGATTCGCCCAGGAACAAAACAACCGACAAAACGAATCTCTCTCAATTTTATGATTCTCTGCCCGCAAGCTGTGAAAGCCCGTGCGGGCAGTGTTTTTTTATCATCGTGAGTTATCCGCAATTTTTCTAGAAAATTTTGTCACAACGTCGTGAGATAATTTCAAATTCTCTAGAAAATTTTATCGTAATGCCGTGAGTTATTTTCGTAACGTCGTGAGATAATTTTTTATTACCGTGAGATAATTTTTTATTACCGTGAGTTATTTTCGTAAAGGTGTGAGTTATTTCAGCAACTTACGGCAACGCACTGGCATTGGCCAGCATCAGCCGAACATGACTTGGAATGGTGGGTGATTGGCTTCGCTACAGTGGGCGGTTGGCTGAAAGAAATGGGCGATTGGCTGAAAAAATTACGCCAGAAACGGGAAAAAGCCTTAACTTTGCAACAGCAAATGGAAGCAAAAACCATTTGGAAAACAACAATAACGAAAAACAAGACAAAAAACATAAAACCTAAAAACGAAAGAAAAAGATGAAAACAATGAAAAAGGTAAAAAGATGGATAGCAGCCGTAGTGCTGGCCATGGCTGTTCCGATGGCAGCCCTGGCCGACGACGGCTACGACTATCTGGTGTTCAGTCTGCAGGACGGCACGTCGCAGAGCGTGACAGCCGTTGGAACAAGCATCACGTTCAGCGGCACCAATGCCGTGGTGAGCAACGGGAGCACCAAGTTCACACTGTCGCTGGCCGACCTGGCCAGCATGTTCTTCAGCAGCGATGCCAGTACCACGGGCATCAGCACCATTGATGCCGACGGCACTTCGGCCGACAACGGCGAAGCCACCGAAATCTACACCCTGAACGGTGTGCGCGTGGACGACATGTCGAAGCGCGGCGTGTATATTGTTAAGAAAAACGGCAAAACCTTTAAACAAGTAGTGAAATGAAAAGAAGCATCAGCATAGGCATTGCGGCTGCCTGTATGGCAACGCTCACCGCACAGGCACAAACGCTGAACGTGCGACAGGGCCAAGTGACTTACGCCTTCACCGCCCAGCAGGCGGGCACCATGACATACGCCGACGGCGGACAGACACTCACCATTGGAGGAAAGACGTTCAACACGGCCGAAATAGACAAAATGGAGGTGAACACCGACAAAGTAACCAACAACCAAGTGACGGTGAACTACAACGGAACGTCGGCCTCGGTAGTGGTGGCGGGCAATGTGGCTCGCTACGTATCGGCCACCGTCAGCGGCGCACACGTGAACATCAGTCAGACCAACACCGACGATGTGGATGGCGACGAAATCAGCTACAGCCTCGCCGGCACTTCCAGCGACGGCGAGTTCTATCTGGCGGGCAACTACAAGTGCAGCATCGACCTGAACGGACTCACGCTGACCAACGCCACCCCCGTCAGTTCGGGAGCGGCCATCCACATTCAGAACGGCAAGCGAATCAGCATCAGCTCGAAAAACGGCACGGAGAACACCCTGCGCGACGCCGCCGGAGGCGACCAGAAGGGATGCCTCTACGTGAAAGGACATGCCGAACTGAAAGGCAAAGGAACGCTCAACGTGTATGGCAATGCCAAGCATGCCATCAAGGCGGGCGAGTACGTGGAAATGAAAAACTGCACCGTGAACGTGCTCGCGGCAGCGGGCGACGGCATCAGCTGCAACGAGTATTTCCTCATTTCAAGCGGCACGCTCAACATCAGCGGTGTAAGCGATGACGGCATACAATGCGACATCGACGGCGACAGCTCTACCGGTCCAACCACCGACCACGAAGATGAGGACAGCGGCAACATCTATATAGAGGGCGGAGCTATCAACATTGGTGTCACTGCCGACGCGGCCAAGGCCATCAAGGCTGAGGGCGACCTGACGGTGAGCGGAGGAACCATCACTTGCACCACCACGGGCAACGGAACGTGGAGCGAAGACACCACCCTGAGCACCGGCGGCAAGACCAAAGCATCGACCTGCCTGAGTGCCGACGGCAACATGACCATCAGCGGCGGAACACTCAGCCTGAGCAGTACGGGCCACGGCGGAAAAGGCATCAGCACAGATGGAACACTCACCATCAGCGGCGGCTCGACCACCATCAGCACCACGGGCGGAAGAGTGGTTTATATCAACGGAACGCTCTACAACGGATACACGGGCGACGACCGCACGCTCGAGCACCTTGACAGCAACTACAAGTCGTCGGCCAAAGGCATCAAGGCCGACGGTGACATCAGCATCAGCGGCGGCACTATCAGCGTGACTACCACCGGTCTGGGCGGCGAGGGCATTGAGAGCAAGGCCGTTCTCACCATCAGCGACGGCGAAGTGACCTGCAACACCTACGACGACGGCATCAACTCGAAGAGCCACATGTATATCAAGGGCGGCTACGTGTATGCCCGCTCCACCAACAACGACGGACTCGACGCCAACGGCAACTGTTACATACAAGGAGGCGTCATCTACGCCATCAGCGGTGGCGGAGCCGAAGTGGCCATCGACGCCAACACCGAGAGCAACTACAAACTCTACGTCACCGGTGGCACCATCTTTGCCATTGGAGGACTGGAGCGAGGAGCCAGCATCAGTGGCGGCACCTGCATGAGTGTCAGTTCGTGGAATGCCAACACATGGTATGCCCTCTACAACGGCAACTCGCTGGTGGGAGCCTTCAAGACACCATCCGCATCGTCAACTCAGCCCGGCATGAGCCAAGCACCCGGTCAGGGTGGCCCCGGCGGCCCTGGCGGTGGCATGGGAGGCGGCCAGCAAATGGTGGTCTATACCACGTCAACGCCCAGCCTCACCTCGGGTGTGAGCGTCAGCGGCGGTACCAGCATCTGGAACGGCCAGGGCAACACGGGATGCACCGTCAGCGGCGGCAGCGGTGTGAGTCTCAGCTCTTACAGATAAGCATAAGATAGGAGCGAAGGCAAACAGCCTGCAGGCTGCCGCCTTCGCTCCTATTCTATCAGCGACAAAACACACAATAAACCCAACAGCAAAAACGTTATAGCTTATGGGAAAACATCTACGCCTGATGAAGAAACACGAAATCAAGGAAAACATCATCTATCTGGCACTCTGGGGCATACTGTTTCTGGCTCCCGTGCTGACCAACTACCTGCGCACGCTCTCCGACACGCACGCCAGTTTTCAGTGGACGGAGATTGGGATGGTGTGGCGTTCGTATGCTTTTTTCCTTGTGGTGTTTCTCGTTCATAACTTTCTGTTGGCACCCCTGTTGGTGTATAAGCAGCGTAAGGCGCTCTATTTCTCGTTGGTGACGCTATTGGTGGGAGTGTTTTTCGTTTACCACTGCACCAGCCACCACGGGGGTCCCCAGCCTGGCGAACGGCCAGGAATGGAAGAAATGCACCGTCCACCCATGCATGGCATGGCTCCGCCGCCCAAACCCGGTGAAAAAGGATTCAAGCCCCACGACGGGCACCGCCCGCCCATGATGTTTGGCCAGCACGATGTGGTGATGCTCGTGGTAATGGTGCTCATGCTGGGCATGAACCTCGGCGTGAAACTCTATTTCAAGGCCGACAACGATGCCAAACAAATGGACGAGCTGGCCAACAAGAACCTTGAGCAGCAGCTGGAGTATCTGAAATATCAGATAAATCCACACTTCTTCATGAACACGCTGAACAACATTCACGCGCTGGTGGATATTAATCCCGAAAAGGCAAAGGACACCATTCTGGAACTGTCGAAACTCATGCGATACGTGCTTTACGAAGGCGCGAAACCGCAAGTGCCGCTGCAGCACGAGGTGAACTTTCTGAACAACTACATCACCCTGATGAAAATACGCTACACAGACCGCGTCAGGATAACGGTGAACACGCCAGCGTCAATGCCCGACAAGAATGTGCCGCCACTGCTGTTTATCACCTTCGTGGAGAATGCCTTTAAACACGGGGTGAGCTACCAGCGGGAGTCGTTTATCGACGTTACACTGCTCACCGAGGGCGACCGCGTGAAATTTGTATGCCGCAACAGCAAGACCGACGAGGCCGACGACACGCACGGCGGCGTGGGACTGGCCAATGTCAGAAAGCGGCTCGACCTGATTTACGGCAATGACTACATGCTCGACATTACCGACGAGCCGGGCGTTTACGATGTAAGGCTGGGCATACCCCTGTTGTGAAAAGAAAAACTGAAGACTAAGACCAAAGAACGAAAAACGGAACATGATGATAAGGGTTCTTGCTATCGACGACGAGCCGCTGGCATTGCAGCAGCTGGCTTCCTACATCGAGAAAATACCGTTTCTGCAGCTGGTGGCCGAGTGCCAGAGCGCACTGGAGGCACGCACCATTATGAACGAAGAGCAGATAGACGCCATCTTCGTTGACATCAACATGCCCGACCTCAGCGGCATGGATTTCGTGCGCTCGCTGGCTGCACCGCCGTTGGTGGTGTTCACCACGGCCTACTCGGAGTACGCCGTCGAGGGCTTTCGCGTGAATGCCATCGACTATCTGCTGAAACCCTTCGGACTGGACGACTTCAAACGAGCCGCCAACAAGGTGAAGGCCCAATACGACCTGCTGAACACCGCCGTGGTGTCGGCTGTGGACGAGGACGACGCGCTGTTTCTGAAAACCGAGTACAAGGTGGTGCGCATCAATGTGGCCGACATCCGCTACGTGGAGGGCATGAGCGAATACCTACGCATTTACCTGGAAGGCCAGCCCAAGCCGCTCATCGTGCTGCTGGCCATGAAAAAGCTGGAAGAGCGGCTACCGTCGGCTTCGTTTATGCGCATACACCGCTCGTACCTCATCAATCTGAAGAAGATTCAGGAGGTAAACAAAAACCGTGTCATTATGGATGCCGACACTTACCTTCCTATCGGCGACATGTATAAGGAGGCTTTCAACCAATATCTGAGCACCAAGTTTCTTGGCAAATAGCCTGGCAACGGCGGAAAGGCCATTGCCAGGCCGAAGCCTTAAAACACGGCTGAAAGCCGATAGCCGTCGCGATGCTTACTGGCCAATCTCAATGACGTACTCGCTCATGAACGAGGCACCGGGAAGCAGATGGTTCATCAGGTATTTATCTTTCAGCTCACCACTGTACTCTACGTAGTCGCTCACGCCAAACCACGGCTCAATGCATACAAAAGGGGCATTCTTGCCATAAGGACTCCACACAGCCACGCAGGGCATGTTGAAACTGACCGTCACCACCTTGTTATACTCGCGGTCGAGAATGCTGATTTGATGCAACTGGCAGTGGTCGAACTGCAGCGAGTCGTCCTTGAAATCTTCCTCGGTGAAGTTCCACACGCCATTTTTGGTCGTTACCTCTGAATGCTCGTGAGTGATGCACCCCTCGATGTTGCCCACGATGCGTTGCAGGGGATTTTTGTTGTCGAAAAGCAGCTGCCCGTGCATGGGTTCGCCGTCTTTAACGTCAGGAAGGTTGAAAGCAGGATGAGCACCTATCTGAAAATGAATTTCGCGCGTGTCGGTGTTGTGAACATGCCAAACCACGTGAATCTTGTTGCCGTCGAGACGGTAGGTTACCGAGAGCAAGAAGTGGTAAGGATAAACATTGAGCGTCTGTTCTGAACTCTCCAAAGCGTAGGTGACGCGATCGGCTGTTTTTCTGATAAGACGGAAATCGCTGTCGCGAGCAAAACCGTGGCGGCTCAAGGAGTATTCGCGGCCTTCGGCGCGGTACTTGTCTTTCCACACGCCACAGACCAGAGGAAACAGGATGGGAGAATGTCGGTTCCAGCATTGGGGATCGGCCTGCCAAAGATATTCCTTGCCATTGGCATCTTTGATGCTCTGCAGTTCGGCTCCGTGTTCTGAAATTTCGATGGTGAGTTGTTGGTTGCTTAGTTGTTCCATAATACTTGTTTTAAGGATATCATATATAAAGAAATGACGCCCGGCAGAGTTTGCCGGGCATCACGGTTCTTAGAAGTTGATGCCAACGCTGGCGAAGAGGGTGCCAGTGTGCGAGTCGTCGAAGGTGTCGTTGCAGATGTTGGCCAGTCCGGCATCGTAGCCTCCCTCAATATAGAACATGTCGAGCATGATGCCGCAACCGAAGCGCAGGCCACCGTCGAACCGGCGGAAATTGTAATCGTTGAACGAACTCTCGGACACGCGGTCGCCGAAATCCTTGATGCGCCCGCTCACGCCCCCGGCAAGGTAGCCTCCCAAGAAAGGCGCAATGGCGATGTTGTCGGCTACTTTGAACTGATACTTCAGCACGAGCGGCACTTCTACATAGTTGAGCGAGTAGGTGAACTTTCGGCCATCGTAGTTGCCTTTGCCGCCTTTCTCGGTATAGAGCACACCCGTTTCGAAAAAGAGCGGGGCTGAGGGTGAAAGAAGCACGCCAAGCACAAGACCGGCATTGAGACCCGACTTCATGCTTCCGCCATTAAGGTAACGGTCGTCTGAACTGACGGTGGCTCCGTTGGCACCCACGCGCAGTCCGTAATAAACATACGGGTCAACGTAGCTGCGGTGGATGGGAGCCGCCGGACGGGCATAGCGGCTTCGATAACTGCCGTAAGGGCGGTATTGAGCAAATGTGGGCAGTGCCGTGATGAGGGCGAGTGCCAAGAGGATGATGTTCTTTTTCATGTTGATAGTTGTTGTTTTTTTAGGGGTTATTTCAATGGAGGGGATATGTGGGGGCAGTGGCGGTGCCACTGCTTACGCAAAGCCTGAACAGAGGACGGCGAGGACAAGACTGATGGCAGCTGCGCTTGCATTTTTAATGCCGGGCTTGGGCATTGGGGCAGCTGGGCTTGCATTTCTGTTGCAAAGTAAGCGAAAAAAGGGGGAAAGAAAAAGGATTTTCCCCTATATTGCAGGGGAAAATCCCTAAAAAGCTTGTTTTATCATTGCCGACGGCAGCTTTGGTTATTGGCAAAGCCGCTGCGCCAGATTTAGAATTTGAAGCCTACGCCAAGGTTGGCATAAACAAAGTTGCTCCACACGCCTGGCTGATATTTCACCTCACCCATGAGGAAAAGGTTGTCGGTGAGGCCCAACTGTGCGCCGCCACCCACCTGAAAACCAAAGTCGGTGTAGTTGCTGGCACTATAGTGGAGACTTGACTTTCCGAAATTCGCGGTGTATTCCTCCGACTTCACGAAACTGACACCCACACCAGCTATGGGATAGACAAAGAATCGCTCACCCACATTGAGCAGGTAGTGAACATTGGCAAAGGCCATGACATCCGATGCATGCTCTTTCACAGGCCAATAGTCGCCCTCAACTTCGGCACGGATGTGTTTGGTGATGTTATACTGGGCTTTGAGTCCAAAGCCGATGCGCGACTCATTGAAACCGAACGAGCCTTTGGCTCCAACGGCAAAGTCGCCTGCCTGCTGGGCGTATGCGCCCAAACTGAGCAGGGCTACACACAATGTAACTAATAACTTTTTCATATCGTCGTTTTGTGTTTAAATGATTTTATCGAATATCTCCTTAATCCCTACAACCAGGAAAAGACGTATATATATTAATACGGTACAAAGATACTATTTTTTCCGCAGAAAACCTTTTATGTCATTAAAAAAACTAAAAAACATGCACGATTATTGATGTTTGACAGAAAATGAACCGAAAAGCATCTGTACACAGCTCCATTCCGCACGAACAAACCACAACGGAAAGGAAATGAAAAACTATGTTAAAAATACGAGGAAAAGCATACAACCTATAAAACAAAACACTATCTTTGCAATATCAAAATGATATCAACTTCATAACTAACAAAAATCAATTAGACAATGGAAACAAAAAACGAATTCTCTTTCAACGGATCAGCCTTCAACGGATTTCTCATGCTGGCAGTCAACCTCATCGTGCTGCTGCTCTCGGCTGTACTGGTCATCTATGGCATTTTGGTGGAGCCCATCATCATTCTGGCTGGCCTTTTCCTATTGCTGGTGAACATCATCATGTGGTGCGGATTCCTGATGCTGGAACCCAACGAGGCACGCGTGCTGACATGGTTCGGAAAATACAGTGGCACGTTCACCCGCACAGGTTTCTACTGGGTGAACCCTTTCTACACCTCGAAGAAACTGTCGCTGCGCGCCCGCAACCTTGACGCAGAGCCCATCAAAGTGAACGACAAGACAGGCAACCCCGTCATGATTGGCCTGGTGCTGGTATGGCGGCTGAAAGACACCTACAAGGCCATGTTCGAAGTCGATTCGCTCACCATGGCCAGCAACCCCACCGAGCTTGGCGGTTCGGCCAAGAGCGTGATGAACGCACTCGAGAAATTTGTGCGCGTGCAGAGCGACGCCGCCCTGCGCCAGGTGGCAGGCCAATACGCCTACGACGACGAGGACGAAAAGGGCGACAACCCCACCCTGCGCTCAAGTGCCGACGAAATCAACGAGCAACTGGAACAAAAACTCGACGAACGGCTTGCCATGGCCGGCATCGAAGTGGTGGAGGCACGCATCAACTACCTGGCCTACGCCCCCGAGATTGCTGCCGTCATGCTGCGCCGCCAGCAGGCTTCGGCCATCATCACTGCCCGCGAGAAGATTGTCGAGGGTGCTGTTTCGATGGTGAAAATGGCACTGCAGAAACTCTCCGACGAGGATGTTGTAGAGCTGGACGACGACAAGAAGGCCGCCATGGTGAGCAACCTGATGGTAGTGCTCTGTGGCGACGACTCTGCCCAACCCGTAGTGAACGCCGGAACGCTGAACCACTAAAACACGCATGGCAAAAAAAGAAACAAAAACCAAAAATTTCATCCTTCGTGTAGATTCCGACACGATGGACGCTATTGAAGCGTGGGCCGCCGATGAGTTCCGCAGCACCAACGGGCAGCTGCAATGGATTATCACCGAGGCCCTACGCAAGGCGAAACGACTGCCCAAGCGAAACGAAAGGAAAACCGACCAGAAAGGAGACCCGCAAAATGATGATCAACCGCAAACGTGACAAGACTCCCGACAACAGCTTCACCCGAATGCCGCGCACACTGGAAAGCACGGTGTTCGAGTTGCTAACCCTGATGCTCATCATCGTGCTTTGGGCTGTAGCCGTCTTAGCCTACAGCCACGCGCCCGAAGTCATCCCTGTCCACTTCGACGTAAAAGGCAACGCCAACGGCTACGAAAGTCCTGTGAGCCTGCTGATGGTCGCTGCCATCGGAACACTCATCAGCGGGCTCATGCTGGCCGCGGCCTACGCACCAAAGCAAAAATCGAAGATGGGCTCAAAAATCAACAACTATGCCCAAATGGTAGTGGTGGCTCGCATGCTGCGCGTGATGGCTGTGCTCTTGGTGACGCTGTTCATCTGCATAGAAGTCATGATGAGCCAGCCCGATGCCCGGATTCCGAAAATCCTCACCGTAGTGCTAGTAGCGCTCATAGTGGCGACACCTATTGCCGGTGCTATTGCCGTTAGCTGCAAACGTTAGTGCCCCGCCCTCGATTTTGGGACACGGAGCATAAAAACATGTGCAAATAGTTTGAGTTTTAGAAAAAACTTACTATTTTTGCAGACAGATAACCAACAACAACAAACCATTAACATTAACTTTTAAACACAGCAAAATGGGATTACTTTTTTCTATTATCGTAGGCGCTGTTGCCGGCTGGCTGGCTGGTAAGATTATGCGCGGAGGCGGCTTCGGCTTCCTCATCAATCTGCTGCTCGGATTAGTGGGCGGCGCAGTAGGCGGATGGCTTTTCACTCTTCTCGGCATCGACTGGAGCAACGGCTGGATTGGCCAGATTGGCACAGCCGTGGTGGGAGCCGTAGTAGTGCTCTGGGTGGCTTCGCTATTCAAGAAGTAACCACCCGACAATTAAGAAAAACAAAAAACACAGGCTAAAGCAACAAGCCAACCTTACATTGTATGGAAAACAACAAGCTAAAAGCTTATCTGAACGACATCGGCAACGGCGAGCTGCTCAGCGACGAGCAAGAGCAGCAGCTTGCCGTGCGCATAGAGGCGGGCGACGACGAGGCCGCAGGGCAGCTGGTGAGTGCCAACCTGCGCTATGTGGTGAGCGTGGCCAAAGGCTATGCTGGCCGGGGGCTGGCACTCGACGACCTGGTGAGCGAAGGCAACATGGGGTTGCTGCGTGCCGCAGCCAAATATAAGGGTACGCAGAAAAAACGCTTCGTGGTGTTTGCCGCACCTTTTGTCCGCGAGAGCATAGAGCGCGCCATCAGCGAACAGGCAGGCCTCAGCAGCATGCCCACAGAGAAGGCTGATGCCGAGAAGTCGCGCAACAAGGTACGCTCGGTAGATGAGCCGATTCCGGCGGGCAGCAAGAACAGTTTCAGTCTGCTGCATGTGCTGGAAGACAAAGATTCGCCACGAGCCGACGTACAGGTGGAGCAAACCACGCTGACCGACGAGATGATGCAGTCGCTCAGTCTGCTCAACGAGCGCGAGCAGCAAGTGGTGCGCCGCTGCTACGGAGTGGAATGCGAACCGCTTACCATGGCCGAAATCGGAGCCGAAATGGGACTCAAGCGCGAGCGTGTGCGCCAAATACGCGACAAAGCCCTGAGAAAGATGAGAAAGGGGCGCCCATGAACCTCGAGAACGTGCTGTTGAACGACAAGGAAATCAAAGACAAACGTCTGGCCGTATTGCTGTCGGGCGGTGTAGATAGCTCGGTGGTGGTTTACGAACTCGTGCGCCACGGGCTGCAGCCCGATTGCTTCTACATAAAAATCGGTCCTGAGGAAGAGGAAGAGTGGGACTGCTCTAGCGAAGAAGACATGGAAATGGCCACAGCCGTGGCCCACAAATACGGATGCCGTCTGCAAGTGGTCGATTGCCATCGCGAATATTGGGATGAGGTGACCCGCTACACCATGGACAAGGTGCGCGCCGGGCTCACTCCGAATCCCGACGTGATGTGCAACCGACTCATAAAGTTTGGCGCGTTCGACCAGAAAATGGGGCACAACTACGACCTCATAGCAACAGGCCACTATGCCCAAACGGAAATCATCGACGGACGCAAATGGCTCACCACAAGCCCTGACCCCGTGAAAGACCAAACCGATTTTCTGGCTCAGATTGAGACGTGGCAACTGAAGAAAGCGCTTTTCCCCATCGGCCACTTCGTGAAGGACGAGGTGCGCCAGATAGCAGAGCGCGAACATCTGGTGAACGCCCGTCGCAAGGACTCACAGGGCATTTGCTTCCTGGGAAAAATCAATTACAACGACTACCTGCGACGCTATCTTGGCGAGAAGCCCGGCGACGTGGTGGAACTGGAATCAGGACGCCGCATCGGCGAACACCGGGGACTGTGGTTCCACACCATCGGCCAGCGCAAGGGCCTCGGCTTTGGGCAGGGCCCATGGTTTGTGGTGAAAAAAGATGTCGCGAACAACATTCTCTTCGTCAGCCATGGCTACGACCCGCAGACAGCCTACAAGAGCCAATTTGGCGTTGCCGATTTCCACTTCCTCACCGAGGGCATCACGCAGCTACCCTGTCGCGTGACATTTAAGATTCGGCATACGCCCGAGTATCATCCCGCCACCGTTGAGCCGCACGAAGAAGGAGGGTTCACGGTAGTTTCCGCCCACCCCATCCACGGCGTGGCTCCTGGCCAGTTCTGCGTCATTTACGACGAGCAGCACCACCGGTGTTTTGGCAGCGGCGAAATCACCATCTGACAAAGCAGAATGCTCATCAACCAAAACAGGTGTCATGCAAAACTGCTCATTTGCAAAGTAGCAATTATCTGAAACAAAGAATTATAAAAACAAAGCCATGTTACTGACAACTACTCCTACCATTGAAGGCCACACCATTCGCGAATACAAGGGTTTGGTGACAGGCGAGACGATTATTGGTGCTAACTTCTGGAAAGACTTCAAAGCCAGCATCCGCGACATTGTGGGTGGACGCAGCGGCTCGTATGAGCGTGTGTTGCGCGAGGCCAAGGACACTTCGCTACGCGAAATGGAAGACCGTGCCCGTGAGATGGGAGCCAATGCCATTGTGGGCATCGATATTGACTATGAGACCATCGGTGCTGAGAATGCCATGCTGATGGTGGCAACCAGCGGCACGGCAGTAGTGATTTAAAGAGACATGTCTGGTGCGAAGGATACCAACTCCTTCCAACAGGCACCGAAGTCGGCCATACAGTTGAAAACGAGGCTTGCTCCTTCGTCGGCTAGCACTTGATTGGGCAGTGGGCCCGTGTTCACACCCACGGTAAAGATGCGGGCGGCAACGGCAGCCCTTACGCCCAGCGGTGCATTTTCAACCACAATGGCCTGCCAGGGCTCTACTCCACATTTCCGAAGCCCCATGAGATAAGGCTCTGGATGGGGTTTGCCGTGGCTCACGTCAAAACTGGTAACGACCAAATCCTCGGCTACAAGCCCGCGAAAATCGCTTGTCAGCTTATCGAGCAGTGTATGCTGACCGCTACCGGTAACCACGCCGATTTGCAGCCCTGACTGTTTGATTTTCTGCATCAGCTGCTCCACTCCCTCCATTTTTTTGGCAGGCGGACAGGCCGCAAACAGCGAAGTTTTGAGCTGATACATTTGCTGGGCTTCGTCGGCAGTGAGTTCACGGTGCCATTGTTCGTGCGCCAGCAGCTTGATAGTTTCAACGCCACGCATGCCTTCGTAACGATAAGCATCGGCTTCGGCCATTTCTATTCCGCACTGCTTCATGGAGCGATGCCAACTGACAGCGTGATTGGGCATGCTGTCGTAGAGTACACCGTCCATATCAAAAAGCACGGCTTTGGGGCAAAAAGTCCCAAAGCCGTGCTTTTTCAAATATTGCTGAATGCTTGATTGAATGTTCATCACAGAGAGTTTGGGTTATGCCTCGCTGGCCAGACGCTCCTTGATGGCTTTCGAGTCGGCCTCGTAGCCGGGTTTGTCGAGCAGGGCAAACATATTCTTCTTGTAGGCCTCTACACCGGGCTGGTTGAACGGGTTCACGCCAAGCACATTGCCGCTGATGCCACATGCAATCTCGAAGAAATAGATGAGCTGGCCAATGTAGTACTCGTTAAGCACAGGAACCGAAATGCGGATGTTGGGCACTCCGCCATCCACGTGAGCCAAACGCGTTCCGAGCTCAGCCATTTTGTTGACTTCATCAACACGCTTGCCTGCCAAGAAATTCAGGCCGTCGAGATTCTCCTCGTCGCTGGGGAAAAGCAGCTGGCGGTTGGGCTGCTCAATTGAGATGACCGTTTCGAAGATGGTGCGCTCGCCCTCCTGAATCCACTGTCCCATGGAGTGCAGGTCGGTGGTGAAATCGCACGATGCGGGGAAAATACCCTTGTTCTCCTTGCCCTCGCTCTCGCCGTAGAGCTGTTTCCACCATTCGCTGATGAAGTGGAGCTTGGGCTGGTAGTTCACCATGATTTCTATTTTTTTGCCAGCGCCATAAAGGCCGTTACGCACAGCGGCATACTGAGCAGCTGGGTTCTCGTCGAAAGCAACATCCTTGCCACAAGCTTTCTCCATGGCCTGGGCACCCTCAACGAGTTTCACGATGTCGAAGCCGGCGCAGGCAATGGGCAGCAGGCCCACTGGTGTGAGCACCGAGAATCGTCCGCCCACATTGTCGGGAATGATGAAACTCTTGTAACCCTCCTTGTCGGCGCAGGTACGGGCTGCACCGCGCTTAGCGTCGGTAATGGCCACGATTACTTTCTTGGCCTCTTCCTTGCCGCGCTGATCCTCGCACTGTTTTTTCAGCAGTCGGAAGGTGAGGGCGGTTTCGGTGGTGGTGCCGCTCTTAGAAATATTGATGACACCAAATTTCTTTCCTTTCAGATATTCGGTGAGCTCAGAGAGATAATCCTCGCCGATGTTGTTGCCGGCAAAGAGGATGGTGGGATTTTTTCCGTCGCCCAGCAGCCAGGCAAAACTGTTGCCAAGGGCCTCGATCACCGCGCGGGCACCCAGGTAGCTGCCACCAATGCCAGCCACCACCACTGCCTCGCAATTCTCGCGAAGCGTGTTGGCACAATCCTGTATCTCCTGCAGGAAATCGCTGCTAATGCTTGACGGCAGATGCAACCATCCTAAGAAATCGTTACCGGGGCATGTGCCGTTCTCCAATGCCTCCTGAGCGGCTTTTACCTGTGGCTCGAAAGCCTTCACTGCGCCCTCGCCGAGGAAACACGCAGCCTTTGTGATGTCAAGACAGATGTTCTTCATTTGTGTGTGATTTGTTTTTATTCTTTATGTTTGATTATTAGTATTAGCTCTTGTCGGCAAAATTACAAAAATAAGCCGAAACCACAAAGGATTTCGGCTCGAAATTTTATGTAGTAAAAGAATTGTTATTGTGTCATTTTGTATTGTTCATGGCTACCAGTCCTTTTTCCATCAGAATGGGCAGCACGTTGGCTGCCGACTGGCGGTTGTGCTTGGCACTGACAGCATTGTATTTGGCCAGCAGGTCGGCATCGTTGGCCAGCAGGTTGCCGATGAACTCGTCGTTCATTCGGGTAACAGCGATCTTACCCTTTTCGTTGGCATTGCCGTCAAGAAGGTAGCAAACCTTGTCGCTCAAGCTCTCACCTGTAATCCAAAGAGCTGTAGAGCCGACAGTCAGTGCAATATCTGTGGCCAGGTCTTTGACAAAGATACCAGCAACATCCATGCCCAAGCTCAGCAGGAGCGGACCGCTGCAGGCTTTGTAGGCCAACACGCAAATCTTGTCGTTGTCGTAGGGCACGGCCTGAGTGTAGCTGGAGATGTCGAGTGGAATGTCCTTGCAGCGCAGGTTGCGGCAGTTGACGAACAGCTGGTCACCATATTTCACTGCGAAGGCCTCTTTTTTCAGCACCTTGTCGGCAATTTTATCGCCTGTGCGGAAATAAATGTAGTTGTCGCCTGTTTTCAACTGGCAGGCCTGCATGGTGCGGCCTTCAGTGAGTTTCTCAACGGGTGTCCACTTGTCGGCTACAAAGTCGGCGTAGTTCATACAGTACTTTGCAACTTGTGCCTGAGCAAAGAGTGACAGGCAGCAGAAAAATGCTAAAACAAATACATTCTTTTTCATTTTGATTTCTGTTTTTTAATTATTGTTTTTTTGTTGTTTTGTTTCTGTTTGACGATGCAAAGGTATGGCGGACTCCGACATGCAGCAAAAAATTTGTCCAAAACTCACAAAAGAACTTAGGACAAAAACAGAAATATGTGACAAACGGCGAAAACAGTCTTCAAACTTGTCCGAAAACTGCCAAAAAACCTGTTTGAAACGCGTTTTAATCGGTTGTTTCCAAAATAATCTGGCAAAATGCTCCTTATGTTGGTTTATTTTTCTTACCTTTACGGCTGGAAAATAATAAATGTATAATATGGCCAAGAAAAAAGACAAAAACCATCTTCCTGATAATATGGGGATGTTCAAAAAACAAGCTTTTGAGGAAGGAATGAAACACCTTGATTCAGAACAGCTAAAAATGATGAAAGAACTCGGCATCAACAGTTTTGACGATTTGATGGGAGTTTTAGCATTTACGGGCATCAATATGGATAAATTTATCGATTCTATTCAAAAAGACGAAGAGTTTCCTGAAACCGATGAGGAGTTTCGCAAGCGTTTCTTTGACGACGACTGGGAAGACGAAGACGATGATTTTGACGACGACGATGACTGGGATGACGACGACGAATTCGACTCAGATGACGACGACGAATTCGACTCAGATGACGATGACGACGATAGCGAAGACGACGACGATTGGGATGATGACGACGAGGACATCACTTGCGTACTGCATGACACCAAACCACAGGAGTTTCATCTGCGAGTGAAACTCAACAATGCCCCCGTTCCTGTTTGGCGTGAGATGAAAGTTCCTTCCAACCTTTCGCTTGAGGCTTTTGCCTTTCTGCTTCAGGACATCATGGGATGGCATCATGAGCACCTTCACCAGTTTATTCAGAAAGACGTGCACTATGTTTGTCCAAGAGATTTGGAATATTCAAAGCAAAGCCTTTTCCCCCAACGACACATTGACCACGATGCCAACAAATTTCATCTTGGCAACGTGTTTCAGGAGAAAGGCGACCGCATTGTGTTTGAATACGACTTTGGGAACTCGTGGTATCACGACATCTGGCTCAAAGGTGTGCGCGACTATGAAGAGGGCGAGCAGCCTAAGGCGCGGCTGCTAAAAGGTAAAGGTGCCTGTCCACCCGAAGACTGCGGCGGCGTGTGGGGATATGCCAATCTGCTTGAATTGGCCTCCCAAAAGCGCAAGAGCGCAGACGAGAAAGAACGACTGGAGTGGTATGGCATTGACCAACACTTCGACCCCAACTTCTTCGACCAAGAGGAAGAGGAGTATTTTATCGAAGAAGTTTGGGAAGACCTTATGTCTCTCGATAAAGAACTGAGACAAGAGAAATAGGAGCACCCCTTTATTTGTCTGTCTGGCAGTTTTTTCAACCCCGTCTCTTCCTCCTTATAACTAAAAAAGCAATGACGGGCAAAGCCACCAGTAACAAACAAAGGGCGACAGCTACAGCGGCGACAACGAGAAATCTGTTGTCGCTGTCTTTTTTTGTTTTCGACGATATACTCTTGTCATTATTAGAATTCTTTGAGTCTGCATTTTGCAGTTCGCTTTGAATCAGCTGCTCGTTCCAGTCACTCATGTAGTCAGCAAAACTCGCCTCGGTGACGAGCTCAGGATTAAAGAGTCCTTGTTTAATGCGGGCGGCAATGGTGATGTGGCTGTCTTTGTCGAAGGGCTTCAGGGTAAAGGCGAGGATATTGTGGTTTTCGCTGACGAGGGTCTTGCCTTTAAAGCCAGAACTCCTTAATCGCGTGTTTTCTGTGGTGAACAGAACGTCGTTTTCGCCATAAACAATCACCTCGGCAAAGCGAGGAAAGGGATAAACACCAGGTGAGATAAACTCATGGAGAAATCCGTCGGCATCGCTGAACCTGCGCAACAGGTTGGTGATGGTGTAGCTGATGTAGAACACACGGTAGCCGTTTTCGGCCAGCCCCCAGTGCATGATGTAGTTGTTTTCGCCCGTCTTTTCGATAGCGCACTTGTTGAGTTTATCGTATCGCGACCAGCGTGTGTCCCAGTTAGGAGAGTTTTTGAGGTAGTAGTTCTCGTTTTCGCGCGACACGTGGTAATCGTTCACCTTGCAGCCGTCGGGCACAGTGAGCGGAATGAAACATTCAGAGCTTTCCTGGTCGGCTGTTACGTGGCTGCGGGCGGTGACTTTAGCGTCGCCGTTGTCCGTCAGTCTCACAACTACGTAGAGCGAATCCATTACTGGTCCCGCCTTTAATAAAGAAGGAGCAAAAGAAAAAAACACACAGAGGAACAGAGTAGAAAAAGGTGCAAACGAAGCTCTCATCTGGGGGGCTCGAAGATTAAAGATGAAAGATGAAAAATTAAAGATTAAAGTTCAATGTTCAAAGTTCAAAGCTTATCACCTAAAGCTGTCGGTGAGCAGTTTGATTTCAATCTGCGGGCTGATGCGCTCGTAGAGAATGTTATAGACGGCGTCGAGTATGGGCATGTTAACGTGCATGTGGCGGTTGATTTCCTTCATACACTTGGTGCCAAAGTAACCTTCGGCAATCATTTCCATCTCTATCTGGGCCGACTTCACTGAGTAGCCTTTTCCTATCATGGTGCCAAACGTGCGGTTGCGCGAGAAATTGGAGTAGCCCGTTACGAGCAGGTCGCCAATATACACGCTATCATACACGTTGCGCTCGATGGGGTGCACGGCAGTGAGGAAACGCGACATTTCCTGCACGGCGTTCGACATGAGCACGGCCTGGAAATTGTCGCCATACTTCAAGCCCGAGCAGATGCCGGCAGCAATGGCATAAACATTCTTCAGCACCGACGAATACTCTATACCTATCACGTCGCTCGACGTTTTGGTCTTGATATACTCGCTGGCCAGCACTTGGGTGAAGGCTTTGGCTTTTTCCTGGTCAGAGCAGCCCACGGTGAGGTAACTCAGTCGTTCGAGCGCCACTTCCTCGGCGTGACTAGGGCCACCTATGCAGGCCAGATTATCGTAAGGCACGTCATACACGCGGTGGAAGAACTCCGAGCACGAAAGGTTCTCGTCGGGCACGATGCCCTTGATGGCCGTCACGACAAATTTGTCGCGGATGCGCGTCTTGAGCTTCTTCAGATGGTTTTTCAGGTAGGGCGACGGCGTGACGAACACCAGTGTGTCGTAGGCCTCCACAATACGGTTCAGGTCGCTTGAAAACCAAATTTCGTCAAGATTGAAGTGCACACTGGTAAGATAGGCCGGATTGTGACCCATGCGACGGAAATCCTCAATACGGTCGTCGCGTCGCATGTACCACCCTATGTGGTGCGTGTGCCCCACAACGATTTTGGCAATGGCCGTAGCCCACGAGCCTCCGCCAATAATGGCTATCTTTCCGCAGTTGAACATTATATAACTATTACATAAAACATAGTAACATACGAACAATTCAGAAACTCACTATTCATTTAACGCGGTTACCTTGTTGTTAGTATGCTACTATGCCTATTTTTATTCTGTTGCTTTGTCAATCCAGGCCTGCACGTCGCTGACACTGGGCTTCTGCATGTCGAGCTTGTAGCGTTTCACGATGTCGCCTATTTTCTGCTGCAGCCCCTGAGCTTTCTCTTCCCTGATGTTCTGAACAAGGTTGAAGCCGGCTTTGCGCAGCACAGGCACCCATTCTTCGCCTACGCCTACGGCCGCCCATTCCTGCACGCTGCTCTGCGGGGCCTTTTTCTCGGGTTTCATCTGGGGGAAGAACAATACTTCCTGAATAAACGTCTTGCCCGTCATGAGCATCACCAGACGGTCGATGCCAATGCCGATGCCGCTGGTCGGAGGCATGCCATACTGCAGGGCACGCAAGAAGTCCTGGTCGATGATCATAGCCTCGTCGTCGCCCTTGTCCGCCAGCCGCATCTGCTCTACGAAACGCTCCTCCTGGTCGATGGGGTCATTGAGCTCCGAGTAGGCGTTGGCCAGTTCCTTGCCGTTGACCATCAGCTCGAAACGCTCGGTGAGTCCGGGCTTTGAACGGTGCATCTTGGTCAGGGGCGACATCTCCACAGGATAGTCGGTGATGAACGTAGGCTGGATGAACGTTCCCTCGCAGAACTCGCCGAAGAGCTCGTCGATGAGCTTGCCTTTGCCCATGGTGTCATCTATCTCCATGCCCTTCGACAGGCAGAACTGGCGTATTTCGTCCTCGCTTTTGCCGTCGCAGTCGAAACCTGTTTTCTCCTTGATGGCATCGAGTATGGGCAGACGACGATAGGGAGCCTTAAACGAGATGATGTTGCCATCCACTTCGCGCTCAGTCGATCCGTTCACGGCCACGCAGATGGTCTCCAAGAGTTTCTCGGTGAACGACATCATCCAGTTGTAATCTTTGTACTGCACATAAAGCTCCATGCAGGTAAACTCAGGGTTGTGGTTGCGGTCCATGCCCTCGTTGCGGAAGTTCTTGCCAATTTCATAAACGCCCTCGAAACCGCCCACGATGAGGCGCTTCAGGTAGAGCTCGGTGGCAATGCGCATATACATGTCCTGGTCGAGCGCGTTGAAATGGGTGATGAACGGACGGGCCGATGCACCGCCGGCAATCATCTGCAGCGTTGGCGTCTCCACCTCGGTGTAGCCGGCCTCATCGAGCACGCGGCGCATGGTTCTGATGACGGTGGCGCGCTGCAGGAACGTTTCCTTCACGCCCTCGTTCACAACCAAGTCAACGTAACGCTGGCGGTAGCGCAGCTCGGGGTCGTCGAACTTGTCGTAAGCCACACCATCCTTGTACTTCACAATGGGCAGTGGCTTGAGCGACTTCGACAGCAGCGTCAGTTCCTGGGCATGTACCGAAAGTTCGCCGGTCTGCGTGCGGAACACGAAACCCCTGACACCCACGAAGTCGCCTATGTCGAGGAGTTTCTTGAACACCACGTTGTAAGTATCTTTGTTCTCGCCCGGACAGATGTCGTCGCGGGTGATATACACCTGAATTCTTCCTTTCGAGTCTTGAATTTCGGCAAAGCTAGCCTTACCCATCACGCGGCGGCTCATCATGCGGCCGGCAATCGTCACCTGCGGCAGCTGGTCGGCAGCAATGGGTTCCTCGCCTTCAGGGGCGTCAACAATCCATTGGCCGTCGGCCACCTTCTGTTTGATGTCTGTGCTGAAAGCATTGGTTGGATACTCGGCTGCGGGATAGGGGTTGATGCCCATCTGGCGCAACTGCTGCAGACTCTCGCGTCTGCCTATCTCTTGTTCACTCAGTTCTAAAACGTTCATAAGAAAAAACTACTGTTCAATATTGCAATATTCGGTGCAAAGGTACGACTTTTAATGAAGAATGAAGAATGAAGAATGAAGAATTTTTGAAGAATGAAGATTTTTTGAAATAATGAGAAACGTGAAATGAGAGATTGTGATTACCTCTGTTGTCCTCATTTATCATTTCTCATTTATCATTTATCATTCCTCGTCATCCTCACCGTATCTGAAGCTGTCGCGGAAGAACTCCACCAGACTGTCGCCCTCCCAACGGAATTTTTTCACCTCCATTTCGTTGCCCAAACGCCAGATGCTCATAATGATTTTTTCGTCTTCAAAGACTTCGGGCGAATACATTTCGGCTCTGTTGAAACTCTCGTTGCGCACAAACTTGTGCTGGCTCTCGTTCCAGAAGAACACGTCGTAGGTGTAATTGCCATACGAGTTGAATGGCCCGAGCCCAATCTGCAAGTCGGGAAAACCGTCGAAGTTGAAATCTTCTTCTTTAATCTGTCCGATAGCATTCTTTTCCCAGTAACCGGTGTCGAGCGGCAGTGCCCAGCTGATGAAAGTGTCGGTATGTTCGCGAGCGTCGGTCAGGTAGGTGACAATGGTGTCGTAGCGAACCATTCCTTCGCCGTCGTCAATTACGCAGACGCGCGTTTTGAAGGTGAAGTCGCCACGCTGGGGAATGTACTTGGGGGTGATGGGTGATGGGTACTGGGTGATGGGTGACGGGTGGTGGGTGATGATAGATGTTGGGTGGTGGGTGATGGTGGCCATAAACGACAGCAAACCCATGGCAATCACTGTCAGGATAAAGTTTCTCATGTCCGTCAGATTTTTATGTAAATTCGTTTCTTCCAGAGCCACCAGCCTGCCAAGCCGCACATCAGCACGTAAGTGAGCGCGTAGCAGAGCGAAGCCCAATAGGTGTTAACCACGACAGAGTGGATGGCATTGTAGATGGCATCGTTCACGCCATACTGCCAGAACACAATGGCCAGCACTTCGCTGAGCACATAGAGAAAAAGCGGATTGACACCAAAGATGAGGAAAGGCGTAGCCCAGCGCCCGTGGCCCTGAATGTCGATGCTATACATCAGCAATCCTTGCACCAGTGATGCCAGACCGCAGGTCATCAGCACGTAACTGGGGCTCCAAATGCGCTTGTTCAGAGGCAATCCGTACTGCATCAGATAAGCCACTATCACCATCAGCGCTCCCGCCAGCAGAAAGCGCATCACCTTCTCGTGAGTGGTCTTCGATTTCATCATGGCGCGCCCGCACCAGAAACCAATCATGGTATGAGCAACGGCCGAAAGCGTGCCCAACAGCCCTTCGGGATCGACAGGACTTTTGTGGTACAAATGGTCGTAGCCCAACAGAGCGTTGTCGATGCGCGCCGCCAGGTTCGAAGCGTCGGGCGCATAGCCGTTGCCCAGCAGCAGAATAACCGTATAGACCGCCAGCAGCCCAAGGGCCAGGGGCAATACGTACTTGTGATTGATGAGCAGCGCCACCACCGACGTTATGCCGTAGCAGAGGGCTATGCGCTGCATCACGCCCATGATGCGCAGATGGCTCCAGCCCCAGTCGCCGCCCAAACCGTTGGACAGCCAGTTGAGGGCCAGTCCGATGAGAAAAATCACGAGTGTGCGCTTCAGAATCTTGCGCCCTGCGGCAGCCGAAAACTGAAACTGATATTTGCGGAGCGAGAGATAGGTGCTCACCCCCATGATGTACAGGAAGAACGGAAACACCAGGTCGCACGGAGTCATGCCGTTCCACTCCACATGTTGCAATGGCGCAAATGTGTCGCCGTAACCGTCGTTCACCAGTATCATGCCCGCCACGGTCATGCCGCGCAGCACGTCCAACGACTGAAGCCGTTTCTTAGAGTCTTGGTTTTTCATGAGCAAATGCCTGTTTTGCCAGCCTGTTATCAAGGGCTGCTCTCCCCTTTCGCGAGGCTAACGGAATAATGTCTTTGCAAAGTTACAAATTTTCTAGAGAATTTCAGCGTAATGCCGTGAGTTATTTTCGTAACTCGCGGCGTTGTTTTTTTATCTCACGACAATAAGTTGAGATTTTCTAGAGAATTTTGGCGTAATGCCGTGAGATAATTTCCTGTTGCCGTAAGAAAAACCAGCAACTTGCGGGAGTTTTTTGCATATTCATACCAATATATTTAGCAAATGTAGCATTATGAACAAATAATTGGAAGAAACGACCAAAATGTCGGAATAAATATGTATCTTTGCTGCGCTAAACATTATTATCTAACACAAAACTCATTATGAAGAAATCAATCATGCTCGTTTTGCTGCTTGCCAGTGCCGCGATGGCGCAGGCAGGAGGTCTGATGACCAACACCAACTATCACATTGCTTTCGACCGAATGTTTGCCCGTGGAGCCACGTTCGACATCGACGCGGCTTTCAGCAACCCTGCCGGATTGGCCTGGGGCCACGAGGGCTGGCAGCTGTCGTTCAACTGGCAGAGTCCTCACCAGAACCGCGACATTACCACCTCGTTCCCGATGTTGCAGCCCATGTACGGCTCGCCTGAGCATAAGTTTCACGGCAAGGCCACGGCTCCGTTCGTACCCGGACTGTTCGCCTCTTACAAGCACGACCGCTGGGCGCTCTCGGCTATGCTGGGCATCGTGGGCAGCGGCGGATTCGTGGAATACAAGGAGGGCGTGCCCATGTTCAACGTGCTCTTGGCGTCGATGCTCGCCGCCAAGCAGGTGACGCCCGACCAGTATAACATCGACTCGCAAATGAAAGGCAAGCAATACATCTACGGCGGCCAGCTGAACTTCACCTACCGCATTGTTGACTGTCTCTCGGCCGCAGTGGGTCTGCGCGCCAACTACTACGACGGCTACTATCGCGGACATGTGATTGCCAACGGCCACCCCGTGCTGGGCGACCTCGTCAGCCTGGAGCTCGATGTCGATCAGCGCGGATGGGGATTCACGCCCGTGGTGAGCGTTGATTACCATCAGGGCGCACTCACGCTGGCAGCAAAATATGAGTTCCGCACCAAGCTGAACATTCCCAACACCACCAACGTGCTGAAGGCAGAGATGGGCAAAGGACTGCAGCAGGCCATTGTTGCCGCTGACCCCACTGGCGGCCCCGCCACCTTGCAGGCCATTGCCGCTACGCTGGATGCCAAGATGCAACCCTACAAGGACGGCGAGAAGACGCGCTACGACATGCCGTCGCTACTCACTTTTGCGGCTGGATATGAGTTTTCGCCCAATGTGCGCGCAGCCGTGGAGTACCACTTCTTCGACGACAAGCACGCCAAGATGTCTGCCAACCGTCAGGAGAAACTCTCGGGCGGCACACACGAGATTCTGGCCGGCGTGGAGTGGGACATCAACAAAACGTTCACCGTCTCCATGGGCGGACAGCGCACCGACTACGGACTGGCTGACGAATATCAGACCAACACTTCGTTTGCCTGCGACAGCTACTCCATCGGTCTCGGCGGTGCCGTCAACCTCAACGAAAAGCTGCGCCTCAACTTCAGCTACTTCACCACGCTCTACAGCGACTACACCGTCAACAGTGCCAGCTATCTTGGCACCGGCATTGCCGGAAGCGACACCTACTCGCGCACCAACAACGTGTTTGGCGTAGGCATCGACTATAAGTTCTGATTCTGGCTTCCGCATGTAGAAGTTATCTGTAGTTATTGGAAGTAAAGAGGCCTGCAACCTCTGGAGTTAGCGGACATTAGCTTTGGCACTATGGACTATTGTCTGTTAACTTCATGAACCAAGGTTCACGAACTGCCGCTAACTCCTGTTAACTCCCTGCAAGCGAGCTTGCAAAACTTAAATTATGAATTATCCAGACAACGACAGCTCGGACTCTGGCTTTATCAGCCAGACTCTGCATAACGACTCGGACGAGGGATTCTATCTCTCGTCCGAGTTCCGTGACCTGACACCCATTCACGAGTCGGAACACGGCCACAGCCGCGTGTTCAGGGCTCAGCGCATGGGCAAATGGCACGTGCTGAAATGTCTGAAACCTCAGTTTGCCGACTGCCCCGACTACCGCGCCCTGCTACGCAAAGAGTTTGAATTGGGCTACAATCTGAATCACCCCAACATTGTCCGCACCATCGGCATGGAAGAGGTGAAGGGCCTGGGCGTTTGCATCGTGATGGAGTACGTGGAGGGCACCACGCTGGACGACTTTCTTGCCAGCCATGGGCACGATGCTCAGCAAGAGGAGCAGATGGTCGGACAGTTGTGCGGCGCACTGGCCTACATCCATGCGCGGCAGATGGTGCATCGCGACCTGAAACCATCCAACATTCTTATTACTGACAATGGACACAACGTGAAACTCATTGACTTCGGACTGGCCGACAGCGACAGCTTCGCCATTCTGAAACAATCCGCTGGCACTCGCCGCTATGCCGCACCCGAACAGCTGCAGCCAAGTGCGGCTGTCGATGGCCGCGCAGACATCTATGCGTTGGGAAAGATTTTGCAGCAGTTGCCGTTTCAGTCGCCCAAACTGCAGCGCATTGCACACCGCTGCTTACAGACTGACCGCGAGAAACGTTTTCAGAAGGCAGACGAAATCATAAAACAACTTGACAAGCGGCAGCTCATCTCAAAAAAAGGCTGGCTTTGGTTGCTCGCCGCCGTAGCCGTGGCACTTGTTGCCATCTGGCTTTCAACGAAAACGAAAACAACGACACCCAACACCCAACAACCATCACCCAACACCTACCACCCAACAACCGCCGACCAACAACCAGCACCCACAGAAGAAGCCATCCCCACCCTATCCGCCGTTTCGCCCGACGTGGCCTACTATCTCGACCAGACAGCCATTCCTGCAAACGTGAAGACCGAGCCGCGCTTCGTCCACTTGGCCGAATACGCCTACAGCATCACCACCCACTTCATCAAAACCCACAGCATCAACTATAAATCGGAAGAGGAGGCCTTCGGCTATGTGCTGAAAGAGCTGGAGAAAACCGTTGCTGACCCGAAAACCCGCCATCAATACACCTCCTATCTGGACGTGCTCACTCAAATCATTGGCGAGGACTTCCGCCGCACGCATTTCAAGGAGCACCCCTCACCCAACACCCAACAACCATCACCCAACACCCAGCAACCATCACCCAACACCCAGCAACCATCACCCAACACCCAACAACCATCACCCAACACCCAACAACCATCACCCAACACCCAACAACCATCACCCAACACCCAGCACCCCGACCGTGAGAAACTCAACCGCATAGATGCCATCGCCGAAGACTGCGTGTCGATGCTCTACCGCATCACCAACCTCGGTTCCGCCCTGCCCGCCACCACCAACGACGCCGAAGTGCTCAACGCCGTCGAACAGGAAGTAGAGCAGTTCATTGGCAAAGAGTCGCCCCTCCTCCCAGCCTACCAAAAACAAGCCCGCGCCGCCGCTCAAAAACACATGAGCCAACGGCGCGAGCAATGGAAACAAATGGGGATTTGGAAGTGAAAGAGGAAACTGGAGAGTTGAGAGTTAGGAAAGAAATTAATATAATTTATATAATTATCCAAGAATTAATATTTATATTATCATGGCGAAATTATTCTAATTATTCTCATTTCTTTCCTACCTTTCCACTTTCCTCTCTCCCCGAGAATCATCAACCAAGGAACGCAGCAATCACTTTGTGCCAGTAATCCCACGAATAACCAACAGACGGATGGTTCACGGGCATAATCTTCACTTTGGTGCCATCGTTCAGCGCATAGTTGCCGCATTTGTTGATGTTGCCGTCCACCACGATGTCCGCATTCCACGACCACCGCTTGCCTGCAGGCATAAAGCCCCAAAGACGAGAGCCCCACACAATAACATACTGCGGGCGATACTGCTCCAACACTTCAAAAAACGGCTCTGCCGCCTCCTCATACTGCTTGCCAGTTCCCGCCTCGCGAGGCCCGCCCATCGCTGCCTGCAGATAGTTGTAGAACACCACGGAGTTCCATATCTTCTTTCGCTCCGCCCAGTCCGTCTCATGGCCAACCAGTGACCGCTCAAATTTCAGGTAAGTCGCCATCCACCGCTGCCTCTCCAGCGATTCATTCAGATAGTCACTCACCACGCCATTCGTAAACCCACAGCATTCCGGATGCACCCTCGCATTACCGCAATCCGCACATCCTTCCTCGCAGTAATGACTCTCCCCAAGAATCATCACCCGCTTTCCAAATATTCCGCCCGAAGTGTAGGCAGAACCTACCCACGGGCGGAAAAATGAGTTGTTCATTTCATAAAATCTTCTAAATCCTCTTGAGTAAAGCCAAGCTCTTTCCCAATTTTTTTGATATACAATTTCTCTCCAAGGGTATAACGCCTGTCTAATTTTAGAAGTTCTATGGATTCTTTGAGTAAACGAATACTTTCCTTGTTGTCTTCCTTAAATACACCAAGTTCAAATTTAGGTACCTTCCCTTCTTTGAGGTAATTCACCAATTCGAATTTTTCGTCATCTGCCAATTCTGATTCTTCAATTTTCGCATTGATATACTCACGCTCCTTCTGCGTGATGGAATTGTCGATGTGCGCAATTTCTATCAACACAATAATTCGAAGTTTTTCATTATTCATAGGCATTTCTGTCTCATCTGTTTCTTCATAGGCTGTAAATTCTGTTGTGTCATCGTATTTGAAATTTTCTGTTCCATCCATACCCATATTGCGATAAAAGAATTCCATTTCTCCTTGCATTTGCTTTTGCAAACGCTTTGCTCCTGGCCGGAATGTTGCAAATGTCAATGTACCAGAAACAATACCACCCAAGATAGGTATTGCTTTTCCTACACCTTTTGCAAAAGTAGATTTTGTCATGTTATAGCCTAACATTGTGGCAATCTTCTTGACGATTGGATAAACGACTCCTTTAGTAAGAGCCTGCTGTGGCAACCGTTTGACTGCGGTTTCGGCCATCTTTTTTGAAATTGTACTTATGGCATTATTGGCCGCAGCTGCACCCATCATTACACCTGCGAACAAAGTCAGTAAGTTTATTGTATCATCTGTTGCATTTCCGTTTTCATCTAAAAGATCAGGATAGCCATACAGATATGCTAATTTCTGTGATAGTTTAAATACATGATAATAATATTGAGCAATGTCCGCAGGAACAGTAGCAGCTATAGCGAATCCGCCAGGAACACCTGTCAAGCTACTTATAGCTGTTACTTGCTTAACATGACTGCCAATTATCGAATTGGCTATTCTATCAATATCTTGTCTTGATAACACCTTGAGCGGACTTACGGTCAGTGCTACTTCTACTTGACTTTCTGTGCAGTATTGACCTAATTTGCTCTTTAAAAAGTCTTCTCTATTAACTTTTACTCCCGGCATGTCTAATGCCGTTGATAATACTTTGTTCCAAATTTGAATTTCGTTTGCCATAGAATATGAACTAAGATTAGTAAGACTGTTGATTTATCTCTTCACCCAACTTCTTCCTTCATTCCTCGAATAGTACAAACCTTTACTGGGCCAGCAGTTCGTTGCAGTTTTCTTGGAG
Organism: uncultured Prevotellaceae bacterium; assembly: GCA_900315565.1. Lineage (GTDB taxonomy): Bacteria > Bacteroidota > Bacteroidia > Bacteroidales > Bacteroidaceae > Prevotella. Next base: position 52,089 of record OMZS01000004.1, read on the forward strand.
ATTTAGGAAGTCGCCGTAGGATGATGTGTTAGTGCATCGGGGCGAGAAAGAACGCCCGTCGTTTTGAGAGGCATACAGCCCTTTGCTGGTGCAGGCGAGGATTTCGTGGCCAAAAGGCAAAAGGTCGATGAAAGATCCGTATGACGTGCTGTTGCAGCGCGTCACCCATGAGCGGCCACCATTCTGCGAATACTCAATGGTGTTCTTGGCCGTGTTGATTCTTATATGTTCTTTTCCGAGGTTGATCAGTTGTGGCATTAGATTGAATAATTATAGAAATCTATATTATCTTATCTATGATGTTTGCTTTCCTGGTTTCTCTGCTTCCGCACTTAGGGCAGCAAGGAAGATTGGGTCCCGCAATGATTCCGCCCTCGGTGTCGAATGCTTCGAACTGGTGGCCACACTGCTTGCATTTGAATGTTGCTTTTCCTTTAAAGTGTAACATACTGCTTCATGGTTTTAGTTATTTTATACACTGAGGCGCAGACTTCGAGCCGATATTCTGCAACGGAGGTCCTGAGAAAACCTTGAAGGTGGAATATGACAGAAGTCCACGCCCATGAGCGTGGAAACAACTGTACAACATCCCCAACCTTCAGTCTGTCCTTTTGTGATGGACAGGGAATTTCTCAGGTTCCCGTTGGTGAGAATGAAGCACGGTGCTTCGCTTTCAGTATGTCGGAAATCAGTGAATGCTGATTTCAATCGCAAAGATAGCAATTCTTTTTGAAACCGCCATACTTTTTGCAAAGTTTTTTCCCGTCAATATTCCACCTAAACTTTTTTTGATTATCAACAAAGACTGCCCGCGAAGCCTCACAGGATTCCTTGTCTTGGTTCCTCTAATGAGCTGATTGTTTTAGAAGTCATCACTTCCGTTACTATCATCGCTATTATCGGAATCATCGCCATACGTACCAGGATCATCAATTGAAAAGCCTCCAGATTCGGGGAAGTAGTTTGCACTTACAATCTGAGCGGACCTTACATACTTTATTTCATGATCCAGATAAACTTCAAACCAAGTTGTTTGCCCATGAACAAATAGATCGCCTTCCATGTTTAAAGTCTCAAAACTTTGGGTTCCATCTGTATAAAAAACAACAGCTGTAAGAGTAAGTGTGGCATTTCGTCCATTGTTCTGAACCTTGGCTTTGTAATGGGTAAAAGCACCATTGGGCTCTAACACCTGATCAACGATGCTTATCCCATACTTGTTTTTCAATGTGCTCGCGAGTGTACTATCAGGCTCTTGAACGACATTAATGCTGGTGCCACTTAGCCCTAATTCTATTTCATCCGTTTCGTCATCGTCGATTGTAGAAAGAATCTTTTCTTTAACAAAAATCACTCCTGCTGCAAGGATCGCTCCAAGAATCCAATACGTTAATGTTTCTTTTATTTTACTCATAGGTGCATGTTTTATGGTTATTATTCTGGCGGTAAAGGGACAGATGCCTGCCCCCTTCCCACTTTTGAACTATTTTAGTCCTCTGAAGCCAAGGAAACCGAATTTGCTTCCCGTAACAACATGAGGATGAAATCCCACATCCTTTCCTTTGAGACCGCTGCGGATGGGCATTTCCTTGAAATCGTATGGCTGAGCTAACAAATTGTCTATCCCCTCCAACAATGGGTCCACCACCTCTAATATTTCTGCATTACCTTCATATCGAACACCCTCCCGATCGCCCGTCGTGATGTTTTCATGATAACTCATCTTTAATGTTCCGTGCTCGTAACGCACACAATCAACCATCTGCCACTTATTATCGTCAACTTTACATTTCCACAAGCCGTTGGACAGATTGTTTTCGTCAAACTCATAGGTAACTATTTTATCTCTGAGTTTCACATTGCTACCTTTGCCTGTAAGATAGCCCTCATGAAACTGCATGGTGATATTTATGTTTTCCTTCACCTTGCCATATTCTATTACCTTCTTAACAAATGTCATAGGACCGTGAAGTACACCGTCTTTGTAGTTCATTTTGACGTTTATCGTTACCGGCTCACTGCTTTTTTGATTGAAGGTGATTGTCCACAGACCATCAAGTTTGTCATCCTTATACTGTCCGGTTTCCGTGTAGGTAGCCGAAATACCATCTCGCTTGTAGTTTTTGTTATAGGTATATTTACCGTCAAACATACGCCGGCCGTCTGCATCCTCATAATAAGAATAAGTGGCAGTGCCCCCGTTTTCCCTACCAAACTGACCTGTGTAGGTCTTGTGTTCCTGGGCATTTAGCCCTGCTGCCATTGCCATCAGCATTATGACAGTCAACATGTGTCTTGCTTTCATAGTTAATGTTTTTTTGTGAATAGTATTTGTATTATTTCTGTTATTTCCGCGGCAAAGATAGAGATAATAAATGGAATACGACGTGGTGAAATTGGTTCATATTTGGTTCAAATTGCGTTGGAGGGTTTGTATTTCAGAAGAAAGTGTTACCTTTGTGGCATGGAACAGAATGAGATGTTAGAAATACTGCTGGAAAAGGTAGAGCACAAGGAGGGCAGGAAGATGCGTACCCCCAAAGACTTCGAGGTGCTGTTGAGAGATTTGGGCAAAGCGCAAATCAGCCTGGCCACCTTGAAGCGGCTGTGGAATTATGTTCCTAATAAACATAAGCCGCGCGAGGATACGCTTGACATCCTCGCGGGTTTTGTTGGCTACGACAGTTGGGCATCGTTCCAGCAGCTGATGCAGATGAACGACGACTCGGGTTTTCTCACGAGTACATTGCTGGCCGATGACATCGGTGTCGGGGTTGAGATACTGCTGAAGTGGGAACCCTCGCGCGTTTGCCGCATCCGCAAACTGGACAATGGCCGGTTTGTGGTGGTAGAGGCTTGCCGTTGCAAGCTTCAGAAAGATGACGAGTTCTCGGCGGCCTGGTTCTCCGTTGGGCAGCCGATGTGTGCCACGAATGTGGTGCGTGGCGGCAAGCCTTTAAAAAAAGACTATCGTTCAAACGGCCTAACACAAGTCAGCATTATTTAGTAGTTATAGGGGGAAGAGGAAGCGAGAGAAATACTATTGGGGCAATTGCTTATCGCTCCTATAATATTTCTCTCGCTATCCATGCACAGGCTTCGGCGTCGGCCAATGCGTGGTGGTGGTTTTTCAGATGAAAGCCACATGCCTCGGCCACGGTGTCTAAACGGTGGTCGGCCAGCCACTTCATCTCGCGCCGTGCCGCCACGCAGGTGCAATAGAACTCGTAGTCGGGATAGTCCATCTGGTAGCAGCGCATCACGGCCCGCAGGCAACTCTCGTCGAACGCTTTGTTGTGGGCCACCAGCGGCAGCCCTTCGATGAGCGGTTCCACTTTGCTCCAGACATAGGGAAACACCTGAGCATTGTCGGTATCGGCGCGCGTCAGTCCATGCACACGTGTGTTCCAGTAGAGATAGTAGTTGGGCTCAGGCTGAATGAGCGAGTAAAAACGTTCTACAATTTCGCCGCCTCTGACCACCACAACGCCCACCGAACAGACACTTGTCCGCTCGTTGTTGGCTGTCTCGAAATCGATGGCTGCAAAGTTGTCCATCTGCCGATTCTTCTTTACTTCAGGTATTTCTCGCACACTTCTTTCGCCACATCGATGGGGGTGCCTTCGGGTGTGGAAGAGTAAGCATTGTGCTGCAGCGTCCAGGGCTCTTCCATGGCATAGTAGTCGAGTTGCACTTCTTGGGGCAGGGCCATGGCGAAGAGCTCTGCGGCTGTCTTGTTGCTGTTAGGGCCGGCACCAAGCATGTCGGGCTGCGGCTTGGTGTTGGTTTCCATCTGTGCGGCCAGTGCATCGAAGTAGGCTTTCCAGCGAATGTAGTAGAAATCTTTCAGAAGGCCTTGCCACTCTTTGTGGGCATAGTCGCGCAGTCCACCCTGGTCAGCACAAGTGCGGTTGCCCCAGGTGGTGATTTGCACGCGCGCGTTCCACTCGTACTGGTCGCTCTCAGCCTGTGTGGTGCCACAGTTGCGGGCTGCCTCAGTCCAATGGCCGAGCCGGAATTCTGTGCGGGTGGCCAGCAGGCGGTCCTGCATGAGCAGCATGTCGAGAAAACGACGGGCCTCAACATCAAACTGATGACGCGAGAAAGCTTTGTAGGCGGCAATAACACGATGATACTGCACGCGCGCCTGGTCGGCCAGCGCCTGACGGGTGATATCCACGAGGTCGTACTCAAAATTGTTGTTGCCGCGCATTTGTTCGGCCACGCTGTTCATCAGCACGGCAGCGCGGCGCGTGTCGTCGGGGTCGTAATAGTTGCGCATCTTCGACCAACTACTGGCCTGGAAGTTGTTGAGCGAGGGCCGCCCACAGAAAATGCTCTCGTGAGGCCCCTGCTGGTTGTTGCCCACAGGACAGTTATAGATGGTGGTGGAGAGGATTTGCCAGGCTTCAGCAATCTGAGGAGAAGTGTAGCCGTAGCGGGCGCGGAGGTAACCCTTGAGCCACTGCTCTCTGAAGGTTGCGCTGGTAGTACAGCTTACCTGACTGGAACGCCAGGGAAGCTCGCTCATGAGTTCAAACATAACAGGGTTGTTTTCAGAACCTTCCATGGTGAAGCCTATACCGGATAACTTTGAGCTTTGAACTTTGAACTCTGAGCTTTGCGCTTGCTGAAAATTGCTGATGAGCTGGTCCATGCGGCCATGAAGACCCACGTTGGCGCCGAAGTTCTCGAGCATGCAGAACAGCCACTTATGCTGTTTGTATCCCTCTTTGCGCTGCCAGATGCTGGGCGCGCCAAACATGGGGCGGCATTCGCTAAAGAGATCGAGCACCAGCAGGTCGTCGGGGCTCATGGGGTCAACCATTTGCGGGCGAGGATTTTCGGTCCATCCCTGAATCACCCACACGGCACGCGGATTGACCGCTTTCATGGCACTCATCATAGCGCGACCCGCAGCGGCATAGTCGATGTTCGCGTCGTCGGCCGACTCGTGGAAGGGGTCCATGGAGTAATAATCGCTTTTGCCGAAGAGCCGTGTGAGCTCCTTATAATATAAGGTGGCAATCTCGTTGAAACGCGCATCGGTAGGCAATAGGTTAGCAGGCCGCTGATAGCCGTTCCACAGACCGCCGTCGGTGACGTTGAGCCCAAGGCACTCCTTGGCGTCGTGGGGCATCATACCACAGTAGCCGGGCAGCACGGGGTGCATGCCATATTCGTGCATGCGCTTGAGGATTTGCCGCTGCAAGCGTTCTTGCCGCGCGTACCACGAGCGGGGCAACGGTCCGCCCCATCCTTCGAGATTATTCATTTCCCACCATGCCAAGAATGCCGGACCGGCAATAAACTTCCCTATTTCTTCTTCCGTGTAGCCAAGTTTCAGCAGCATGTTGCGCCACACGCACTCCTCACCGACAATGGCCAGCGGCAGATTCACTCCGTGGAGTGCCATCCAGTCAATCTCCTGTTCCCAGCGTGCCCAGTTCCAAAAAGCCATGGAGTAGCTGAACGTGCAATAGTTGAAGTCATAGCGCAGGGTGAGCGTGGTTTCATGACATTCGGGCTTCTCCACGCGCGGCAGCACGGCGGGCAGTTTGGCTTGCATCTGATTCCAAGAAAGGTGGATGCCGCAGTAATATTTCAGATACCAGTTGACACCCACGGCGGCGTTGACCCAAGTGTTGGCTCTGACGCGCACCTTGTCGCCCGCCTGCGACAGCTCAAAAAAGTCGGGAGCATTTTCGTTCTTCGAGTCCGGCGCTTGGAGTTTGGAGCCTTGGCTGACAATTTCGATACTGAACTTTCGCGACGCACCACGGTCGATGCGCTCCAACAAACCACTGATGGGGTTGGCCTGAACAGCCACAAAGAAAAGAGAAAACAATAGGGCAAGTGTGTATTTCATGTAAAGATTGTGTTAATAAAGTCAGAATTAATAAGCTTTTCGGTATTTGCTATCCTCCTCGTCGTCGAGCATGCTGAGATAGGAGGCGTAGCGGCTGGGGGCTATGTAGTGGTCCTCAACAGCCTTGAGAACGGCGCAGCCGGGCTCATGGGTGTGCGTGCAATTAGAGAACCGGCATCCGCGGGAGAATTGGAAAATGTCCTTGAAATAGCCACAAATCTCCTCGGGCTTCATGTCGAAGGTGCCAAAGCCTTTGATGCCCGGCGTATCGATGGCCCACCCGCCCACAGGCAGGGGCAGCATTTCGCTGAACGTTGTGGTATGAGTGCCTGTGTTGTGAGCCTGACTGATTTCGGCGGTGCGCAGTTGTACTCCTGGTATGAGCCGGTTGAGCAGCGTGGATTTTCCCACTCCACTGTTGCCGCTGAAAAGTGTTATACGGTCGCGCAGCAGCTCGTTAAGCTTGCTGACGCCATCGCCCTGCTTAGCCGAAACGGCCACACACTGGTAGCCAATGTTCTCGTAGAGGGTGCACATCATCTGCTGATAGCGCAGCTCATCGGCACTGAGCAGGTCGGTTTTGTTGAACACCAGCACCACAGGGATGCGGTAGGCCTCGGCGGAGGCCAGAAAGCGGTCGATAAAGGTGGTGGAGGTTTCGGGATAGTTGATGGTGACGATGAGAAACGCCTGGTCAACGTTGGCGGCCAAAATGTGGCTTTGCTTGGAGAGGTTCGACGCCTTACGGATGATGTAGTTGCGGCGGTCGCAAATGTCGGTGATGTACGATATCTCGTTCTCGCGGACTTCCACCTCCACCCTGTCGCCTACGGCAACGGGATTGGTGCTGCGGATTCCCTTAAGCCTGAAGTTTCCCTTGATTTTGCAGTCAATAGTCGTTTGTCCGTCCTCAGCGAGGACGGTGTAGTTACTGCCAGTATTTTTTATGACAAGTCCTTTCAAAGGAGTTAGGAGTTAGGAGTTGGGAGTTGGGAGTTAGGAGTTAGGAGTTGAGAGTTAGGAGTTAGGAGTTGAGAGTTAGGAGTTAGGAATGCTTTTGAGGGAAAGCCTCCTGTGTGAAACTCCTATCTCCTAACTCTTAACTCCTAACTCACCTTTATTTTATACGGTCATGATTTCCTTGTTCTTGGCAGCGAGCAACTCGTCAAGTTTCTTGATGTACTTGTCGTGGATTTTCTGCAGCTCGAGCTCGGCATCCTTTTCGTTGTCCTCGCTCAAGCCGTCCTTGATGGCTTTCTTGAGTTTGTCCTTAATGTCGGCGCGCACGTTGCGCACTTCCACTTTGGCCTTCTCGCCTATCTTGTTGCACTGCTTCACAAGTTCCTTGCGTCGTTCCTCGGTGGGCTGCGGTATGCCCAGACGAATTACCTCGCCGTTGTTCTCGGGTGTAATGCCCACGTCGCTGTCCATGATGGCTTTCTCTATGTCGCGTATGGTTTTGCGGTCCCAAGGCTTGATGGCTATGGTGCGGGCATCGGGCGTTGTGACGGTAGCCACCTGGTTGAGGGGCACTTTCTGGCCGTACGACATCACTCTCACGCCATCAACAATAGCCACGTTGGCGCGTCCGGCACGAATACGGTTGAGCGACTCCTCCAGATACATGGCTGCCATTTCCATGCGCTCTTCTGAGTCCTTCAGTGTTTGTTTTACGTCTATCATATCTTTTTTTCAGGTTTATAGTTATTTGATTTTTACAAATAGTTCTGGTTGAACAGATGGTTTGCCTTGGCAATATAGTGGGATGTGATTGATTTTATGGATACAAAAATAAAGAGAATAATTGAAAAGTGCAAAAAAAATGGTGTTTTTTTTCTTTGCCCACAAAATCTGCCCGCTAACAGGCAAAAAAAGACAGGCCAACTTCACAGTCAGCCTGCCACAGAATATACCTTTATGGTCAATTGAGTAGGTATGAATAAATCATTTAAATTTTTCCGATGATTCCCTTCGTCGTGCCCTCGATGAAACGAATGATATTCTGAATCTCGGGGCTGTCGGGCACCTGGTCCTTGATTTGCATGACGGCATCGAAAACGCTGGTCTGACCGTGGAACACCAGACGATAGGCATTGGCGATGTGCTTGAGCACTTTGTCGTCGATGCCATAGGCCCGGCATATGGTGTTGTTCACGCCGCCGTAGGCCACAGGGGCACCGCCGGCGATGATGTAGGGCGGAACGTCGCGCGAGAAGGTGGTGCCTGCCTGAAGCATGGCTCCCTCGCCCACGCGGGTACCAGCGTTCTCAATGACACTCGACGAGAAAATCACGCCGTTGCCAATCTCGCAGTCGCCCGCAATCTTGGTGCCATAGCCAAACACACACTGGTTGCCCACCTTGGTGTCGTGCGAGATATGAGCGCCCTCCATGAGAAAATTGTCGTTGCCGATAACGGTCTGCCCGCCCGTATGGGTGGCACGGTTGATGACCACATTTTCGCGGATGATGTTGTTGTCGCCGATGATGCACTCTGTTTTCTCGCCCTGGAAGTCAAAATCCTGCGGCAGTGCGGCAATGACCGAACCTTGGTGAATTTTGTTGTGTCCGCCCATTCGCGTGCCGTTGAGGATGCTCACAAAGGGGAAGATGATGCATCCGTCGCCTATCACCACGTCGTCCTCGATATAGGCGAAGGGGTATATCTTGCAATTGTCGCCGATTTTCGCCTTTGGCGATATTTCGGCCCTTGGGGATATTATTGACATAATAAAGCCCCCCTCTTATTCCCCCTCAAGGGGGGAAGACCTGTGCAGGGGCGTGGGTCTTGATTAAACATTTGAAGCCTCTCCCAAAGGGGAGATTGGGAGGGGACTTTTATTTGGCGCCGCCGCCAAGAGCCTGATAAAGGTTCACCACGGCCTGCATCTTGTAGAAGTCGTCCTGCACTTTGGCTATTTGGGCATTGAGCAGGCTGCTCTGCGCCTGGATAACCTCCAGATAGCTGGTGGTGCTGCTCTTGTAGAGCATTCGGGTGTCCTCCACATTCTTTTCGAGCACGGCAATCTGTTTGGCCTCCAAGTCGGCTTTTTCGGCCGACGAGTTGTAAAGCACCAGAGCGTTGCTCACCTCGTTACCGGCTTTGAGAATAGTGTTCTGCCAGGTATTGTAGGCCTGTTCGTACTGCATCTGGGCCACCTTGAGACCAGCCACAATCTGTCCGTGCTGGAAAATGGGCTGCACGAGGCTTCCCACAGCACTGAGCAGAATCTTGCCCGGATTCACCAGTCCGTTTTGATTGGTGAAGGCCCCAGTGCCGCTGATCGTAATGTTTGGATAGAAGCGGCTGCGGGCAACGTTCACGTCGTAGAAGCACTGAGCCAGCGACATTTCGGCAGCATGCACGTCGGCGCGATTGTTGAGCAGCTGAATGCCTACTCCCGTGGCGAGGTTCTCGGGCAGCGACTGTTCTTCCAGCTTGCCACGGGGAATGGCCTGTGCGGGCTGGCCGAGCAAGAGCGAGAGCTGGTTCTCCATCTCGCGAATCTGCCGACGTATGCCGGCACTCTGTGCCTGCACACTGTAGTAGGCGGCCTCGGAGCTTTGCACGCTGGTTGAGCGGGCGCGTCCGAGCTGCATTTGCAGCTTCATCATGTCCCAGGTGTCCTTGGTAAGGGTGGTCATGTCGGCGAGAATCTGCTCCTGACGGTCGAGCATGAGCAGGGTATAATAGAGATTGGCAATGCCCGAAATGATGTTGGTTTTCACCACGGTCTGATAGTCCTGAGTGGCGAGCAGCTGCATTTGGGCAGAGCGTTTCTGGTTGAGCAGGTTGCCAAAGAGGTCAACATTCCAACTGGCGGTCACGGGCAGCGAATAGGCTTTGGTGGCCGGTGCGCCGTCGAACGACGAGATGGTGCCCTGTGGGGTGAACGAGAGGCTGGGAATGAATGCCAGCTTGGCCACCTTGAGGGCTTCGGTCACCATCTTCACGTTGAGTGCAGCGTTGAGCAGGTCGGCATTGTTGGCCAGTGCTTTCTCGATGAGCGACTGCAACTGTGGGTCGGTGAACACCGTGCGCCAAGGCATGTTGCCGAAGCTGAGGGTGTCGGTGGCCACAAGGGTGTCGGTGGGCGTCAGAGCGTCGCGCACCAGCCCCCGCGTGTTCACCTCCGGCCGCTCGTACTTATTGTATAAGCCGCAGCTGGCCACAAGCACAGCTGACAAGGCTAGGATGAGAATCTTTTTCATATTCATAAGTCGGTCGTTAATATCTGCTTACTACTTTTCTACTTATTTCATTATTACTCTTTCTTCGATTTCAACAACTTTACTCACTGCTTACCTCTGGAGTTCATACTCCACGGGGCGGTGAGCATACTGAGCAAGTTCGGCGGCCACGTCGGCATTGTCCTCGTCCTCAAACTTCATGGGACTAATCTTCTCTTGCAAGCTCTGGAAGATGACAAACAAGGTGGGCACAACGAATATCTGGCACAACGTACCGATGAGCATACCGCCAATGGCAGCAGCGCCCAGCGTCTGGTTGCCGTTCTTGCCTACGCCCGAGGCAAACATCATGGGCAGCAAGCCGATAATCATGGCCAGCGACGTCATCAGGATAGGACGCAGACGGGCGGCGGCACCGAGCACGGCCGACCACGAGATGGCCATACCCGTCTGGCGGCGCTCCAAGGCGAACTGCACAATCAGAATGGCATTCTTGGCCAGAAGTCCGATGAGCATGATGAGCGAAATCTGCATGTAGATGTCGTTAGAATGACCAAACAGCTGCGTAAAGAGGAAGGCACCTGCCAGACCGAACGGCACGGAGAGAATGACCGACAAGGGCAGTATGTAGCTCTCGTACTGTGCCGAAAGGATGAGGTAGATGAAGATGAAACAAAGCAGGAAAATGAGTGCCGTTGAATTGCTCGACTGAGCCTCCTGGCGGGTAAGACCCGAATAGTCGTAGGTGTAGCCAGCCGGCAGCACATCCTTGGCCACCTCTTCCACAGCCTTGATGGCCTCACCCGTTGAGTAGCCTTCGGCCTCGGTGGCCGTTACGTTGATAGAGGTGAAGAGGTTGAAACGGTTGATGTTCGACGGGCCATAAACGCGCTCAATGTTGCAGAACTCGTTGACGGGAGCCATGCCCGACGGTGTGCGCAGATAAACGCTCTTCAGGCTCTCGGGGGTCATTCGTGTGCTGGGGTCGCCCTGCACCATGACACGGTAGAGCTTTCCGTAGGCGTTGAAGTTCGACGCATAGAGTCCACCATAATATCCCTGCAGGGTGGAGAGCACCGTCTGGGGCGATATGCCCGACTGCTTACACTTGGCCACATCTACATGAATCATGTACTGCGGATAGTTGGGGTTGTAACTGGTTTGCGCCGTTTGTATCTCGGGACGCTTGTTAAGCTCAGCGAGGAACTGCTTCGTAATGTCGAAGAAATCGCTCAGCTTACCACCTGTGCGGTCCTGCATCACCAGCGACACACCACTGTTGGCCGAGAAACCCGGAATCATAGGCGGCGAGAAAGCCAGCACCTGGGCATCCTTGATTTGGGCCGTCTGCTTATAAATGAGGCCCAGCACCGAGTTGGCGTCATAAGGATTCACCAGGAAACGGTAGATGCCGTCACCCTGCCAGAGTCCCGAGAGTTTCCACCAGAATCCTTTCTGGCGCTCCTCGAAGGGCTTCAGCTTAATGATGAAGGTGGCCTGGTCGGAACCGGCACCGGCAATGAAGTTGTAACCCTGAATCTGCTCGCGGCTCTGGATGGCCGGGTTGGCGGCCAGCATGCTGTCCACCTGGTCGATGACCTTGCGCGTGCGCTCCACCGATGTGGCCGGCGGCATGCTGATGGTGCAGAACAGTGTGCCCGTATCCTCGCTGGGAACAAGGCCCGTCTTGGTGGTGAACATGGTTCCGGCCAAGGCAACAATGCCAAGGAGCACGGCAATGATGATGGCCACGGGCTTGCGCACCAGTTTCTGCACACCATTCTTATATTTGCCGAGAATCTTATCGTAAGAGGCGTTGAACGATGCGTGGAAGCGGTCGATGCGCGACATCTTCACCTCTTTTCCGTTCTCATCGTGAGGCTTCAGGAAGATGGCACAAAGTGCCGGCGACAGGGTCAGGGCGTTCAGAGCCGAAATAAAGATACTCACCGCCATAGTGACACCAAACTCGCGGTAGAACGTACCCGTGGTACCGCCGATGAACGACACGGGAATGAACACCGAGGCCATCACGAGTGTAATGGAGATGATGGCACCCGAAATCTCGTTCATGGCATCGATAGAGGCCGTGAGTGCGCTCTTGTAGCCCTGGTCGAGCTTGGCGTGCACGGCCTCAACCACCACGATGGCATCGTCCACCACGATGGCAATGGCCAAGAGCAAGGCCGAGAGCACCAGCAGGTTGATGGAGAAGCCGAACATCTTCAGGAAGAAGAACGTACCGATGAGCGACACGGGAACGGCGATGAGCGGGATGAGCGTAGAGCGGAAGTCCTGCAAGAACACATACACCACGAGGAACACCAGGATGAGCGTCATGATGAGCGTGAACACCACCTCCTCAATACTGGCATAGAGGAACTCCGTTACGTCGTAGTTGATTTTATACATCATTCCCGGCGGGAACAACTTGGCCTGCTCCTCTAGTTCGGCTTTCACCTGTTTGGCAATTTCGTTGGCGTTCGAGCCGGCAATCTGCTGCACCATACCCATCACCGAGGGCAGGTTGTTGTTCTTCATGGCCACAGAGTACTGCAGTCCACCAAGCTCAATCTTGGCCACGTCCTTCAGCTTCAGCGTGCTGCCGTCGGCTTTGCTCTGAATGATGATGTTGCCAAACTCCTCGGCGGTCTTCAGACGGCCCGTATAGCGCATGGCATACTCGTAGGCCACCTTCGACTGCTCACCAAACGAACCCGGCGCAGCCTCAATGTTCTGCTCAGCCAGCACGCCGGTGATGTCGCTTGGCATGAGGTTGTACTGCTTCATCACCTCGGGGTTAAGCCAAATGCGCATGGAGTAGGTTTTCATACCTGGCGACTGCACGTCGCCCACACCCTGAATACGCTTGATGGCAGGGATGATGTTGATGTTCGAATAGTTGTTGAGGAACTGGTCGTCGTAGCGTCCGTCGCTGGTGAGGGTGAACATCATCACCTGCGACGTCTGGCGCTTCATAACGGTGACACCGATACGCGTCACCTCGGCAGGCAGCAACGACTGCGCCTGGCTGACACGGTTCTGCACGTTGACGGCACACATGTCGGGGTTCATTCCCTGGCGGAACAACACGGAAATGCTGGCCGAACCGGCATTCGAGGCCGACGACGACAGATAGTCCATACCCTCCACACCGTTGATACTTTCTTCCAGCGGTGCCAGCACCGAGTTCTTCACGGTCTCGGCATCGGCACCAGGATAGCTGGTATAGACCACGACCGTTGGCGGTGCAATGTCGGGATACTGCTCAATAGGGAGCGTGGCCAACCCGATGAATCCCAGCAACACTATAACGACGGAGATTACCGTCGAAAGCACTGGGCGTTTTATGAATGTTGTAAAAGTCATATTCGTTTTTCTTGAACTATTGTGGAGAATCCCCCACACTTTAACTTCAAAATCAATTCTTCATTGCATCGACAAAACCTTTGGCAGAGCCATCGGCACCCAGCTTGGTGGCGGCGTCGATCTTCTTTTGGTACTGCTCGGGAGTGATGGGCTTGATTTCCATGCCCTCAGAAAGCTTGGTGATACCGTTGGTGACGTATTTGTCGCCAGTCTTGAGACCACTGGTAACAATGAAGTTGTTGCCGTCGTTCTGCGGGTTGACGGTGATTTCGGTGTAGTGAACCTTATTGTCGGCACCCAGCACATAAACGAACTTCTTGTCCTGCACCTCGCTGACCACGCCCTGGGGAATGACGATGGCCGTGCTCGTGTTGTTGGGAACAACTATTGAGCCTGAGCCGCCGCTCTTCAGGAGTCGCTCGGGATTGGAGAATTGGGCTATCATCTGCACGGTACCCGTAGCCTGGTCGATCACACCGCTCATCTTCACCACCTTACCCTCGTGGTTGTAAATGGTGCCGTCGGCCAGCTGCAGTTTCACGGGAGGCATGTTCTGAATGGCGGCGTTCATGCCACCGGCCACCTTGGTCATGTTGAGAATGTCTTTTTCGGTCATCGAGAAATACACTTCCATGGTGTTGATGTTCGACACTGTGGTCAGCGCCGGCGTGCTCGAGGCACTCACCAGCGCGCCCACCTTGTAGGGCAGACTGCCAATGACACCGCTTGCCGGACTCTTCACATAGCAGAAACTCAGCTGCTCACGGGCAGATGCCAGTGCGGCACGTGCCTGCGACAGTCCTGCCTTCGCACTCTCGTAGGCGTTTTTGGCAGACTGCAGCTCAAAGTCACCAATCACTTTGCTCTCAAACAGTTTCTGGCTGTTGTCGTAAGTCAGTTTGGCTGTGTTGCACTGGGCCGTGGCCGTGTTGACGGCAGCCTGTGACTGCCGCACCTGCGCCTGATAAGTCTCGTTGTCGATGACAAACAGCAACTGGCCGCGGCCAACGGTCTGACCTTCGCGCACACAGATGCGGGTGATGAATCCCGAAGCCTTCGGACGGATTTCTACGTCCTGAATACCCTTGATGGTAGCAGGGAACGTGGTCTGCATGGCGGCACTCTGCGTACCAACGGTCACCACGGGAAACTCGTTGTCGCCGAAGTTGGGCATACCGCCCCGCTTGCCACCACACGATACCAGGAGTGCAGCCACAGCCACACTCAGGAATAATGCTTTCTTTTTCATAATTTGTTTGTGTGTATATAAATATTCTGTTATCTTATTCATACCTATACCCTGAAACGTAGTGACTAGAAAGCGAAAAGTAGAAAACTATTCACGCCTTTCTAGTTTTTCAATTTGCAAAGTTACATAATAAATAAGGTAACAGAAAACAACCTTCCAAGTTTTTAATATTTTTTATAGCCGCTTAACTACACTTTTGCAATTGAAAACCGCCACGGCACCATGCTTGCACAGCAAATTGCCAAGTCGGGCTGTGCGCTTGCCCTCGTCTGAAAGTCGGCTTGCCGCCAAGAAAAAAAACGAGCCTTGCCTCTCTTGAACGGAACAAATTGTTTTGAATTTTTATTACACACGCCTCATCGACCCGGAGAATGATTCTAGAAAGAAATTTTGCTCAAAACCGACGTTTTGTGCAAAATCTTGCAACTTTCTTGCTTGCAAAAAACACCTCAAAACCTTAAAACGGACAAAAAAGGTCCAAAAATTAACATTTCAAGCACCAACAGGCGCCACTTTTTACGTGCTAAAAAAATCATAACTCACGACGTTATTTTTTTATCGTCGTGAGTTATGAGAACAATTCAAGGCAACAACGTCGTAATTGCCTGAAAATAAGATTTTTGCGAAAGACAGCATTTCTCGCGTATTTGCCCGAAAACAATTCCGCGTGAGCAAGAACGCGACTCTCAGTGTTAAAATTGCGTTAAATTCTGCGATTTTTCCTGACAAAATTCAAACTACGAGTCCCATCTCGCGTGCCTTCTCCATAAGCAGCTGCATGAGAGGCTCGCGCTCGTTGGGCACACGGTTGTCGAGCACGGCGTCTTTGAGCGCTTGTTTCAGTGTTCCCACCTCGCGCGAAGGCTTGAGATGAAACAACTGCATGATTTCGTTGCCGTCGATAACGGGTTGCAACAGGCGCTTGTAGTCTTTCTCCTTAAGGTCGGTGAGTTTCTCGCGCACCATGCGGAAATTCTCGCGGAAACGCGCCTTGCGCACCTCGTTTTTCGAGGTGATGTCGGCCTCGCACAGGGTCATCAGGTCGTCGATGTCGTCGCCGGCATCGTTCAGCAGGCGACGCACGGCACTGTCGGTGACTTCCTCGTCGGCAATCACAATGGGGCGCATGTGCAAATCAACCAGCTTTTGCACATACTTCATCTTGCTGTCGAGGGGCAGCTTCAGGCGGCGGAAAATCTCGGGCACCATCTTCGCACCGACAAAATTATGGTTGTGGAACGTCCACCCCACGGCGGGATCCCAACGCTTGGTGCGTGTCTTGCCCACGTCGTGAAGCAGGGCAGCCCAGCGCAGCCACAGGGAAGCTGCCCCCCCTACTGCCCCCGAGGGGGCTTCAATAGATTTTTCAGCAGAATCTGTGTACAAAGCATTTGAAGCCCCCTCGGGGGCAGTAAGGGGGGCATCTGAGGCCGAATGGACTGCTTGAGGGGCTGCAATATTGTCAAGCACCTCGAGTGTGTGGTAGAAATTGTTTTTGTGGCTGCGGCCGTTGCGTGTTTCCACAATGTCGAGTGCGGCCAGCTCGGGCAGAATGAGCTGCAAAAGACCACTGCGCTGCAAGTCCACAAAGCCTTTGCTGGGCGTGCGGGTGAGGATAATTTTGTTCAGTTCCTCCTGAATGCGTTCGCCGCTGATAATCTTGATGCGCTGGGCATTGCGCTCCAGTGCCTCGAAGGTCTCGTCCTCGATGTAGAAATTGAGTTGTGTGGCAAACCGTATGCAGCGCAGCATGCGCAAGGGGTCGTCGCTGAAGGTGATGTCGGGGTCGAGCGGCGTGCGGATGATGCCATCCTCCAAGTCCCACAAACCGTCGAAAGGATCCACCAACTCGCCAAAGCGACCGTTGTTCAGACAGACGGCCATCGCGTTGATGGTGAAGTCGCGGCGGTTCTGGTCGTCCTCCAGGGTGCCGTCCTCCACGATTGGTTTGCGCGAGTCATGGCTGTAGCTCTCGCGGCGCGCACCGACGAACTCTATTTCCATAGCCCCCCCTACTGCCCCCGAGGCAGCTTCAAACGTTTCTTCTGTTCCCAAGGCCTTTGTAGCCCCCTCGGGGGCCGAATGGGGGGCTTTCACTTTCACCTGCGCCGTGCCGAAATTCTTGAACACACTCAGGTGAGCACGCCGGCCGAGACGCTGTTTCAGTTCCTTGGCCACGGCTATGCCGCTGCCCACCACCACCACGTCGATGTCGTTGCTGGGACGCTCCAGAAACAAGTCGCGCACGTAGCCGCCCACCACATAGCATTCCATCCCCAGCCTGTCGGCTGCGGAACCTATCTGGTGGAATATATCTTGGTCTAAAATGTGTGCTAAATCGGCGTCTGAAAGCTGTCTCATCAATCGTTCGTCATTAAAAACGGCTGCAAAGGTACGAAAAAGATGAAAGATGAAAGATGAAAGATGAAAGTTTTTTTGCTGAGCGCAGCTATTTTTCTATCTTGAATTATTCACAAAGAAAGAAGATTTACGCTCCGCGCCTCATTCCAAAGAAAAAGCATTCACAAACAAAAAGACTATTATCTTTTTTCAATTCTGATCCTTCTCATGATACTCCAACAACAATTCATCGGCGAGATATTCATCACTGCGACAGTGCATGTCGGCCACTCCCTCGCTGATAAGTTTGTAAGTATCAGAAGCATAAAAGAACGACAGCGCGTCTTCGAGCGACATGCCCGACTCCTTGGCAAAAACAGCCACAATCCTTGCATATTTCATTTGCAAAATCGTCTTGTTTGCCTCCATATCTAAACCCTTTCTGCTTTTATGAAATGAAGATGGCGGTCGAGCATTTGTCCATTCAGTATGCACATCTGATGGTTGGGCTTCTCATATTTCAATCTGCCGAGAGCTTCTTCCTTTGTGATTATGCCAGCGAAATAGAGGTCAACGGTATTGAAAACCTTGTCGTTGGCCACACCTCCCGAAACTGCATCAAACAATTGTTCTGGCTGCTGCCCTTTTCTGCAAACCGACACATAGTCAAGCCACTCCTCATCGTAAATCGGAAATGTCTTGACTATGAATCCCTGTGTGTCCTCATCCAACTCATACTCGTTGATGAAAGCCTCCTTGCCTCTCCGTGTGAAGCGCTCCGCATATCGCACTGCCTGCTCGCGTATGCTTGTCAGATAGAATCCACGCCCAAAGTCCAGCTTGTCGCGAGAATGCAGCACGTCAGGTTTCTCAATAATCGTGGTCGATGCGTGATACATTATCATGCCAACGCCCCCCTTTCTTTAAGCACCTCGGTAAGTTCCTCAACCAAATAATCCTTACTGAATGTGTGTAGCACGTCGTAACATGGCAAAATATAGTCGGCCAGCACACCCGATGAGCGCAAAGCCTCATAGACTTGCGATGCACTTTTCTGAAGCGAATCCGAAAGGCTGCCAACACAGAATGTGATAAAATCCAAATGCTCTGTTCTCATGCCCAGCTTGTTGTTTTCGGTTGCAAATTTACAAAAGTTTTTTCGTTCAATCGAAATGAAAGCAAAAAAAATGTTTGGAGAACACATTCAATAAGGAAACATGCGAAAAAGAGAGCCGGGAGGATGGTTGGAAGCGCTTTCACAACTTCGTGTCTAATTATTTTGCCATTAGCTGATTTTTTCGTACTTTTGCACCAAAGTAAACCAACATGAATATGCAAATGAAAAAATTATTATTCTGCATTATATGCGCCATCTGTCTTTCCTGCCACAGCGACAACAGCAACCAAAAGGCGGACGAACTGCTGCAAACGGCACAACAACAGTTTGACAACAAGCAATACGATGCCGCGCTGGCCACCATCGACACGCTGCGCAGCCGTTACCCAAAGGCTATTGAGGCACGCAAAAAAGCACTGCTCCTGCATCAGGAAGCAGAACTGAAACGCGCCGAGCACGAACTGGCACTCACCGACAGCGCCCTGCAACAGACAAAAAGTCTCTACAACAGCGAGAAACGAAAGGCCGAGGCAGCGCACGCCAACGGCACCGCTACCGCCGCCCAACTCACAGGCGTCACCCTCCTGCGCATGAAGCGCGACTCGCTGCAGGTGCAGTTCGACATGCAGTGCGCCAAAATCAAATACATTCACAAGAAACAGAAAGAAAACTAAGCACTATCGCTAAGTTATATGACGGTTTTATAAAGTTTTAATCTGAATTCTTTCGGAATAAAAAAATAATTTGTACCTTTGCGACTGAACACGGGCTGAAGGTCATAAAGGACACTTACTCTTTTCGAGCAAGAAAGCTTCAGCGGAAGTTGCTCGTGCGACATCGTGGGTTAAACATTAGCGTTGGCTATTATTCAAACGTTCAGAAACTTGCAGGTGGAAAGAACAAAAATAGTGATAATGGTAACGCCTACTTGTATAGTGGGCGTTTTCCTGTTTCTATTTTTAGGTTTCCTGCAAGTACCTTGAACGTTGGACAGCGAGAGCGTCCACGTTTTATGTCTGTACTTGTAGGAACATTTGTTTACTGGCTCGACGCATTATAAAACTATAATGCTACATGGCTAAATCGTTAATTGAGGAACTGCCCCGAATTGTGAGCGAGGGCAGGCGTGAAGCTGCACAGATACTGGAGCGGCTAAGTAGTGGTACGCAGATTGGGCTTCAGACCAATGAACTGGTGTTGCCGAGTAAGGATGTGAGTGGGCTGTTTAAGGGCAGTACACCCCAGATTCCGAATGCCTTCACAATGGCTGGCGGCAATGGGGAGTGGATGAACCGCCTCATCTATGGTGACAATCTTTTGGCGATGCAGGCCCTGCTTGCTGGTGATGCCCAGACTGGTCTTCCTTCGCTTCGTGGTAAAGTTGGACTTATCTATATTGATCCTCCGTTTGATTCGAAAGCTGACTATAGAACAAAAATATCATTACCAGGAACAGATGTTGAGCAAAAACCTACAATACTGGAACAATTTGCGTATGCCGACACATGGGAAGATGGAACTATTAGCTATTTAAAGATGTTATATCCTCGTCTTTTATTGATGAGAGAAATGTTATCAGACAAAGGAAGTATTTATGTGCATATTGATTGGCATGTGGGCCATTATGTAAAAGCTATCATGGATGATATATTTGGGAATGATAACTTTAGAAACGAAATCATTTGGAAGAGAAGCCAAAACATATCGTCAATCGGGAATGTTTATAAACGTTCGCATGACGTGATTCTTTTCTACTCAAAAACGATAGACACACCACTTTCAAAAGTCTACAAAGAACAAGAAGAAAGTTATTTGTCTCAGTATAAATATAAGGATGACAAAGGAGTTTACAGACATGCTCCTCTGCTAGTTAGTGGTAGGAGAAATGGTGTAACAGGATCTGTTTGGAGAGGAATCAACCCAAATGAATGTGGGAGAAATGGAATGCATTGGATTACTAAGATTGAAAACCTTGAACAACTTGATGCAGAGGGAAGAATTTATTGGCCAGAGCGTGGCGGTCAGCCAATGTTAAAATATTATCTTGACCCTGAAAAAGGTGTTTTGGTTAGTGATTATTGGGATGATATTAATTTGATTTCTCCAACTAGTAATGAAAGCGTGAACTATGCTACTCAAAAACCGATTTCACTTCTCGAACGCATTATCAAAGCTTCTTCAAACGAAGGCGACCTCGTCTGCGACTTTTTCGGAGGCAGCGGCACAGCAGCAGCTGTAGCTGAACGATTGGGAAGACGATGGATTACTTGCGATATTGGTAAGCCTGCCTCGTTGGTGATGCGCAAGCGTTTCATTGACCAGGAAGTAAAACCATTCCTGTATCAGAGTATTGGCGACTATCAAAAGGAGGCGTTTAGGAACAACAAACGCTATAAGCATGTGGGCGATTTGAGCCAGGTGGTGTTGGGGCTGTATGGCGCTTTGCCCTTTACGCCTGAGCAGACAAACGACCGTAACTTCGGATATATAAAAGGTACGAGAACGTTGGTAATGGTAGATTCGCCCAACCGCCTGACGACTGCTGCCACCATCCGCAAGGCTGTGGAAGCAAAGGCCAGTTTGCTTGGTGGCGATTGGGAAAAAGTCGTCGTGCTCGGTTGGAACTTCGCCTTCGATATTTCTCAGGCTATTCAGAAATATCAAAACTCTAATGTGGAGGTGCTAGTGATTCCCCCAGACCTGTTGGATAAGCTGGCCAAGAAAGGTTTTAAGAAATTGATTGACGACAAGTCGGTACGTTTCTCGTCGCTGCAATACCTGGTGGCAAAGCCTCTAGTGGTGAAGCAGAATGGCGATCAAGATGAAATAGACGTCGAACTTGAAAACTACGTGCTGCTGTCACCAGACAATATTCCGCTGGATGATAAGGACAAGGAGAAACTGCAACAGGTGCTTGAGCGCGACCCGCTCTCGCTAATAGAGTACTGGAGCATCGACCCCGACTATGACGGCGTGACCTTCCGCTCCACCTGGCAGGACTATCGTGAGAATATTGAGAACGACAACGATCCGCTGCATTGCGTCTATAAGACACGCCTTAGAGTGCCTCATAAAGCTCAGAGAAAGGTGTGCATCAAGGCTGTAGATGTGTTTGGATTTGAAAGTCAGGTAATCAAGGAGATGTAGGCTATGGCAACAAACGGAACGAATGCTTCGCTGGAGTTAGCCAAGCGACTCAGCGAGACCGTAAACGCAGCATGGGAAAGTGGCGAATTGCTGGAACAAGTGACGCCCACGACACAAGAGTTACTGAAATTCTGGTTCTCGGAGGAGTATTGTTCTTTGAGGAATCGTAACTTCCATATAGGTCAGCGTCAGGCGATTCTCAATGTGGTTTATCTGCATGAAGTGATGGGTGTTAAGAACGTAATGGAGTATTATGAACAAATAGCCCCTGATCTGATGCCCGTTGTGGAACTGGAAACCTTAGGACAAAAGAAATACCAGATGCCTAAGTATGCTGTAAAGATGGCAACGGGTACTGGTAAGACTTGGGTAATGCAGGCCCTGTTGCTTTGGCAGATGCTGAACGCTCGTCATGAGGATGTAAAAAGTGGGCGTTTTACAAAAAACTTCCTGATAGTGGCTCCTGGTCTGATTGTTTATGACCGTCTGTTGGATGCTTTCTGCGGACGTATGCAGCGAGATAAAGAGGAACGGGATATTGAAACCAATGACTTCTATCTGAATCAGGAAGTCTTTATACCTGTTCACTATCGCCAAGAGGTGTTTTCGTTCATTCAGAATAATGTCGTCACCAAAGACGAAGGTATTGGAAGAAAAACAACTGGCGACGGACTGATTGCCCTTACCAACTGGCATCTGTTTGAGAATCAGATAGAAGAAGGGAATACAGATGAAGACGGGGAACTGACACCCTCAGAGATTATTGACAAGTTGTTGCCTATCCGTCCTGGCAAGGCTGCCGGCAATGACTTGGGAATGCTGGATCGCCGCTATCTGCGAGGTTCGGAACTGGAGTATCTTGCAAGTCTGGAGGACATCATGGTGATTAATGATGAGGCTCACCATATTCACGAACTGAAACGGAATGGCGAGATAGAGGAAGTGGAATGGCAAAAAGGATTGAATGTCATTGCAGAGAAGAAAGGTGAACGATTCTTCCAAGTGGATTTCTCGGCTACCCCCTACGACCAGAGAGGTTCTGGCAAGAAAGCACAAAAATGCTATTTTCCCCATATTGTTGTAGATTTCGATTTGGCAACTGCTATGCGTAAGGGCTTGGTAAAGACGTTGCTTTTAGATAGGAGACAAGAACTGACAGAGCTGAAGGACTTGGACTATAAGGCTGTTCGTGACGAACGGAATAAGGTCTGCGACCTGAGCGACGGACAGCGGCTGATGCTGCGTGCTGGTTTGGCAAAACTGAAGAGACTGGAAACAGAGTTTACGGCTGTCGATGAAAAGAAGAATCCCAAGATGTTGGTCATCTGCGAAGACACGTCTGTGGCTCCTTTTGTCAATCAGTTGATGTTGGAAGATGGATTGGCACAGGAGGATGTCGTCACCATCGACAGTAATGCCAAAGGTGAGGTAAGCGAAGAAGAATGGAAGGAAACCAAGAAGAAACTCTTCGACATCGACAAATACCAGAAACCCAAGGTGATTATTTCTGTGCTGATGCTGCGTGAGGGATTTGATGTAAACAATATCTGTGTGATTGTACCGCTTCGCTCTTCGGAGGCTCCTATCTTATTGGAACAGATTATAGGTAGAGGTTTGCGCCTGATGTGGCGAGAACCAGAATATCAGAGCATCAAGGAACTTGATCGAAAGCGAGTGCTTCAGCTTCACACGCATCCCACTACCTATATTGATATGCTGAGCATCATTGAGCACCCAGCATTCTTGCAATTCTATGAAGAATTGTTTGCCGAAGGACTGGCAGCAGAGGATACAGGCGAAACAGGTGCCGGTGGTGCAACAGGCGACTTAATCAGAGTGGGGTTACGTGAGGACTATGAGCAGTTTGACTTTGAGTGGCCCATGATAGTCAGAGAAGCGGAAGAGGAGCTTGAGGATGTGGATATAGACATCAGTACGCTCCAGCCGTTTACAGCATTTACATTGGAGAAACTACGCCAGTTCTTGGCTATTGAGGGTGAGACATTCATTTCTCAAGAAGCATTGTCAAAGACGCAGTTTGGACGATATAAGGTAACGGCCAATCTGTTTACAGCCACCAGCTATAATGAATTCCTGCAAAAACTGCTTCGTACCATCACGCTGAGATTTGACAGAATCTCTTCGCACAAGGAGATGCCTGTGCCTAATCTTCAGATTAACGAGGCTCGTATGATAGCCGTTGTAGATATGTATATCCGTACAAGACTGTTTGGTCAGCCTTTCAATCCCTTCAATGGAAGTGATTGGAAGATACTCTTATCGAAAGATGCTATTGTTACAAAGCATATCATCGAGGAGATGGCACGAGCTATCTTCAACATTCAGAATAACATCATGACGACTGATGCCCAAGTGGTACATACCAAGTTCTCGTCAGTTGCGGAAATCAAGATGCGTGAATCTTTCTCGTTGGAGGTAAGCAAATGCATCTACGAACGTTTGGGGTATCCCACTAGCCGTGGAGGGTTTGAAAAGGCGTTTATTAAATACCTTGATAGAGATGGTGAAGTGGAACGTTTTTTGAAGATTAATGAGAGTCAACACTCTTTTGCTGTTATCTATTATTTGAGAAAGGACGGGCTTATGGCTACTTATCATCCTGACTTCATCGTTAGTACAGATAAGAAAATATATCTGATAGAAACGAAAGGAAACGACAAGTTGTTTGATAAAAACGTTCGACAAAAGCAGACTGCTGCTGTTGAGTGGACTCGCAAAATAAACGAGCTGAAGTCCGAAGAGCGCATGAATCGTGAATGGGAATATGTACTCGTTAGTGAGGACAACTTCTACGGGTTGTCCTCTAGTGGTGCAACTATTACAGACATCTGCGATAGATGTAAAGTTTCGCTTTCTGCTGCTACAGGAGAATTATTCTTATAATCGAAGGCAGCAGAAGTTTTTTGTCTCCCTAATGAACACCTTTTTGTTAAAAAAAAGGTGGCTATATTTTTTTGCTTGAACGATAAACCTTCACATTTTAATACCTGTTTTCACTTCGTTGAAGCCATCAACGCTCGAAAAATCAAAAAGGAAAATGGCTTTTCCTTTTGTTTTTTGCTCACTTAATCGTACCTTTGACTTCGCCGAAGGTACTTACACTCGAAAAAGCTCAAAATTCTTTTGGTTTTTTACTCGCTTAATCGTACCTTTGACTTCGTCTAAGGTACTCACGTTCGAAAAATCAAAAAGAAAAATGGCTTTTCCTTTTGTTTTTTGCTCACTTAATCGTACCTTTGCACCGATATTAATATAAGAATGGCAAAAGAAACGCAACGCACTGAAGAACAATTCAAAGGCGTGATGGCAGAATGCCGCGCCCTGTTTGAGAAGAAACTGCACGACTACAGTGCCTCTTGGCGCATACTCAGGCCCTCGTCGCTCACCGACCAGCTGTTTATCAAAGCCAAGCGCATCCGCTCGCTCGAAATCAAGCAGGAGTCGCTTGTGGGCGAGGGTATCAGGCCTGAGTTTGTGGCTCTCATCAACTATGGCATTGTGGGACTCATACAGCTGGAGCGCGGGTTTGCCGATACCGTTGACGTGAGCAACGAAGAAGCCATGGCACTCTACGACCGCTTTGCCAACGAGGCCCTGGAGCTGATGCTGAAGAAAAACCACGACTACGACGAGGCATGGCGCTCAATGCGGGTGAGCAGTTACACCGACTTCATACTGACCAAAATTCAGCGCGTGAAGGAGATTGAGGACCTCAGCGGGCAGACGCTTGTTTCGGAAGGCATTGATGCCAACTACATGGACATTATCAACTATGCCGTGTTCGGCTGCATCAAACTGAGCGAAGCTAATTGAAAATTGACAATTGAAAATTGACAATTGATAATGAAGGTGCTCAACAACAGGTTTACGGTCAATGTCTGCCGCTTTGTAGTGGCACTGACATTTATCTTCTCGGGCTTCGTGAAGGCCGTTGACCCCAAGGGCACGCAATATAAGATCATCGACTATCTGGCCGCGCTCAACATCGACTCGCTAGTGCCCGACATGGCGGCTCTCGTGGCTTCGGTGCTGCTGTCGGCGTTTGAGTTTTGCGTGGGCATATTTCTGCTCTTCGCCATCCACCGCCGCCTGAACTCACGCCTGGCGTTCGTCATGATGCTCATCATGACACCGCTGACGCTCTGGCTGGCCATCGACAACCCTGTGAAAGACTGCGGATGTTTTGGCGACGCGCTGGTGCTCACCAACTGGCAGACGTTCTTCAAGAACCTGGTGCTGCTGGCCTGCACCGCCATACTGGCTGCATGGCCCCTACAAATGGTGAGATTCATTTCCAGAACCAACCAGGGCATTGTCATCAACTTCACCGCACTGTTCATACTGGCGGTGAGCAGTTGGAGCCTCTACTATCTGCCGCAGTTTGATTTCCGGCCCTACCACATTGGTGCCAACATTCCCAAAGGCATGGAGATGCCTGCCGACGCGCCACAGCCCAAGTTTGAAACGACTTTCACACTCGAGAAAAACGGTGTGCGCAAGGATTTCACACTAGAGAACTACCCCGACTCAACATGGACTTTCGTCGATTCGAAAACCGTGCAGGTGGAGGCGGGCTACGTGCCGCCCATACACGACTTCAGCATGCTGAGTACAGAAACGGGCGACGACATCACCGAAGAGGTGCTGAGGCACAAGGGATACACATTCCTGCTGGTTTCACCCCATCTGGAAGATGCCAGCGACAGCAACTTCGGTATCATCGACCTACTCTACGAATACTGTCAGGAGCACAACTATCCGTTCTACTGCCTGACAGCAAGCGGACAAGAAGCCATGCAACGTTGGCGCGACATTACGGGAGCCGAATATCCCTTCTGCCAGACCGACGAGACGACGCTCAAAACCATTATCCGAAGCAATCCGGGACTGCTGCTCATGAAAGACGGCACCATCATACGCAAATGGAGCCACAACAATCTGCCGCAGATCGATTCGCCCCTGAGCGACATGCCGCTGGAAAAGTTGGACATTGGTTTTCCGCCCACCATCACCGCAGCTGAAAAGGTAGTCGGAATCCTGGTATGGTTCGTACTGCCACTCTTCCTACTGACACTGGCCGACAGACTGTGGGCATGGACACGATGGGTGAAGCGTGAAAAGAAGAAAAAGAAAAAGAAAAAGAAAGCCACAAACAAAAAGTATAAATCAACTAACAATTTGAAAGAACAAGAAAATGAGAAAGAAAATTGTAGCAGGTAACTGGAAAATGAACATGAACCTGCAAGACGGCATCGCACTTGCCAAGGAACTCAACGAAACACTCGCAGCCGACAAGCCCAACTGCGGCGTAGTCATCTGTACACCGTTCATTCATCTGGCAAGCATCGCCCAATTCCTCGACCAGAGCATCATCGGCCTGGGCGCCGAGAACTGCGCCGACAAGGAAAAAGGAGCCTTCACGGGTGAGGTGAGCGCCGAAATGGTGAAATCAACAGGTGCTCAGTATGTTATTCTCGGCCACTCGGAGCGCCGTGAGTACTACAAAGAAACTCCCGAAATTCTGCGTGAGAAAGTGTTGCTCGCTCAGAAGAACGACCTGAAAGTCATTTTCTGTATCGGCGAGAGCCTGGAAGAGCGCGAGGCCGGCAAACAGAACGAAGTGGTGAAAGCCGAACTGGAAGGCAGCGTGTTCAACCTTTCGGAGGAAGACTTCCGCAAGATTGTCATTGCCTACGAGCCGATTTGGGCTATTGGTACTGGCAAGACCGCCACGGCCGAGCAGGCTGAGGAGATTCACGCCTACATCCGCAGCATCATTGCCGAGAAGTATGGTCAGGCCGTAGCCGACGACACCACCATTCTCTATGGCGGCAGCTGCAAGGCCAGCAATGCTCCCGAACTGTTTGCCAAACCCGACATCGACGGTGGACTTATCGGCGGTGCCTCGCTCAAGGCAGCCGACTTCAAGGGCATCATCGACGCTTGGAAGAAATAAAATGAGTCTAAGGAACAGACCAAAAACAAGGAGTTACCGGAAGCCTGCAACGGCAGGCTCCCGATAACCCTACTTACTTTAGCACTCCCGCACGGAGGGACAACCCCATGCGAAACTAAAACATCAACTAACAACATGCAACCATGAAACAATTCGTCGCCATCACTATTTTTGCGCTCGGATTTTCGGTGACAGCGAGCGCGCAATCATTTCTCAACCACCTGGAGCAACAGAAGGTGGGCGAGGGAAAAGTCACGGTGTCGCAAAGTAAAGACATCGACGAATTGGTAAACGGGACAAAAGAAGCCCCTGCATCCGTTGCACCTTCAGCAACGGTCAAAAACACGGTAACTCCCACAACTACTGCCGAAACCCGACAGCCTACTACCGCAACCACTGAGACAGAAACACGTCGCACAGAAACCGAAACACGACGCCCAGAGACCGAGACACGCCGTCCGGACTACAGCTCGACGACTTCGACCAACGAAGAAGAGACCGAGACTGCCACAGTAGATATGCGAAAGAAAGTGATGCGCAACAGTTTCAAAGTGAACGGCTACCGAGTACAGGCTTTTGCCGGAGGCAACTCCAGAGCCGACAAGCAGAAAGCCGAGCAGGCTGGGCGCGACATCAAAATGCGGTTCCCCGAGTTGCCCGTTTATGTGCATTTCTATTCGCCACAGTGGAAATGCCGCGTGGGAAACTTCCGCTCGCTACAGGAAGCCAACCGCGTGCTGAAGGAAGTGCGCGCCATGGGTTACAAACAGGCCTGTGTGGTGAAAGGGAAAATCACAGTTCAGTATTAAAAAACCACGCACAGACAGGCCTGCCTGCACACGGGCGCTTTCTTAAAGAACACTCAACAATGAATCCAGAAACAGATTTTCGCGAGGGGCTTGACGAGCTCACCGCCCACTATTACGACATCTTGAAACTCCTTGGCGAAGACCCCGACCGCGAGGGCCTTCAGAAAACCCCTCTACGCGTAGCAAAAGCCATGCAAGTGCTTACCCGCGGCTACACCATGGATGCCCACAAGGTGCTCACCGACGCACTCTTCAAAGAAGACTACAGCCAAATGGTCATCGTCAAAGACATCGACTTTTTCTCCATGTGCGAGCATCACATGTTGCCCTTTTACGGGAAGGTACACGTGGGATACATCCCCAACGGTTATATCACCGGCCTTTCGAAAATCGCACGCGTGGTGGACATCTTCAGCCACCGTCTGCAGGTGCAAGAGCGCATGACGCTGCAAATCAAGGAGTGCATCCGCCAGACTCTCAAGCCTCTGGGCGTGATGGTGGTAGTCGAGGCCAAGCACATGTGCATGCAGATGCGTGGCGTAGAAAAACAAAACTCCATTACCACCACCAGCGAGTTCTGCGGCGCCTTCAATCAAGCAAAAACGCGCCAGGAATTTATGAACCTGCTACACTCTGACAGCAAAAAGTTTTAAAAATCTTCCTTCCCGAATCGTTTTTTAACATTTTGCGGTGCAAGATTGACTATCTAAGTGCGTTTTACTCAAGAAAGCAGTAAAACCATTTTTACAACCATAGAGAAAAAACAAAGTATTATGAAATCATTTTTCAAAACCATTCTGCTGGCAGCATGCAGCTGCATGCTGATGTTCCAACTGGCATCGTGCCTTAGCGACAGCGATAACTCCAGCAACTCAACTGTGCTCACTCCCCAAGAAGCCGCCCACTACCTGCAAACAGTCCAAGGCACTTACGTAGGGAAAATAAAGCTCTACCATTATGTGAAAAACATCTACGGCGGTGACTCCGTAGCCGCCGATTCGGTGACGAACTACACGATGCACATCAATGCCTCCGACTCTATGGCACATCTTACAGTGCCCGCACGTCTGCTGGCCTACACTACGAAAAGTAACGAAAAACTCTCTAAGGCAATAGCAAAAGCTACCGACCCCACACTGAAATTCAAGTTGCTGCCTTACAGGGGTTTTGACGACGATTCGCGCTACATGTCTTTCCAGTTCATTCCCTACGAGCCGCTATCCGTGGATGTCAGCTACGACGAAGGAGAAACCCACAACGTCAATCTGAAGTTTGCGCTCAACACCACTTTTGCCAACAGCAATGTCAACGTCATGGCCATTTACAGCACCTCAGACAGGATGATTGAATTCATGTTCATTCCTTACGAATATCAGATGGACGGCAAGAACAACTTCTACGCCGCCAAGAGCGTGTTCGATTTTTATGGCAAAAAGCAGTGACGAGTCCTTCGCCCGCACTCGCCTTTTGCTGGGTCAAGACGCCATGCAAAAACTCCAAGACAGCCATGTGGCCGTGTTTGGGGTGGGTGGCGTAGGCGGGTATGCTGTTGAAGTTCTCGCAAGAAGCGGCGTGGGACATCTCACAGTCATCGACAACGACCGCGTTGACATTACCAACCTCAACCGCCAAATCATTGCCCTGCACAGCACCATCGGGCAGCAGAAAGTTGATGTCATAGAAAAGCGCATACTTGATATTAACCCTCACTGCCAGGTGAGCAAGTTGGCTATGTTTTACCTTCCCAGCAATGCCGATGCCATCGACCTTTCTGTCTTCGACTACGTGGTGGACTGCATCGACACCGTCAGTGCCAAGATTGAACTCATCCGACGTTGCTACCAGCAAGGCGAAGGAGCCCGTCCAATTCCAATCATCAGCAGCATGGGGGCCGCCAACAAAATGGACCCCACTGCCTTCAGGGTGACCGACATCAACGACACAAAGATGGATCCACTGGCTAAAATCATCCGCAAAAAGCTTCGGAAACTGGGCATCGACCACCTCAAGGTGGTCTATAGTGAAGAGCCACCCCTACCCTACGCCGAAGACCGGCAATCTTCGCCTTCGTCAGAAGCCTCTCAGAAACAGGAAGGACAGGGAAGGCGCGCCATTCCGGCCAGCAATGCTTTTGTGCCCGCTGCCGCCGGGCTCGTCATTGGTGGAGAAGTGGTGAAAGACCTGATAAAATAGCCGCTGTTCAGTCGGTTACAACAGTTCGTGTGCCGTCGGGATTCTCGCTGATAGTAACGCGAACTGTATTGTCGGGCAAAAGCTCCTCAATGAGTTCGGGCCACTCAATGAAACAAAGGGCACGAGGGTGATAGAAATAATCTTCGTACCCCATGTCATAGACTTCCTCTATTCGTTTGATGCGATAGAAATCGAAATGATAAACAGGAATACCGGCCAACTGCGAGGGAATAACGGAATTTTTGTCTTCGGCTGAAACAGACGCTGTCTGGTATTCGTTAATGATGGCGAAAGTGGGCGAAGTGACAACTTCTTCTACTCCCAACGTTTCGCAAACAGCCTTGATAAACGTGGTTTTTCCAGCCCCCATCTTGCCGTAGAAGGCAAAAATACGGTTGTTGCCCATCTGAAGGACAAACGTTCGGGCAGCTTCGTTAATCTGATCAATGCTTTGAATAGGTATCGTCATTATTTTCTTTCAGTTTAAATCGTTAAATCCTTCTATCCTCCCACTATCGTGTCTTGCTTTTAAGACTGATAAGGGGCACTATCATTTCTTCCATCGAGATGCCGCCATGCTGGAATGTGTCCTTATAATAACTCACATAATAATTGTAGTTGTTGGGATAAGCAAAGAAAGCATCGCCCATGGCAAAAACATAGCTGGTAGAGAGATTGGGGGCAGGCAACATGGCTTTTTGCGGCTCGCGAACGACAAACACTTCCTTGGGATTGTAGTTGAGGTTTTTGCCCAGCTTATAGCGAAGGTTCGTGTTGGTATTTCGGTCGCCAATGATTCTTACGGGCTTAGAGGCGCGTATGCTGCCATGGTCGGTGGTGAGAATAACACGGTAGTTGGTTTGAGCAAGCCGCTTGAACAGTTCTGAGATGACAGAATGGCGAAACCAACTAAGCGTTATACTGCGATAGGCACTCTCGTTGCTCGCCAGCTCGCGCACCATCTTCGATTCTGTCCGGGCATGCGACAACATGTCGATGAAATTGATGACAACCACGTTGAGGTCATATTGACTGAGCTGATTGAACTGTTGGAGCAGGCGGTCGGCCCCCTGCGAGTCGTTCACCTTATGATAAGAGAAGGTGTTGCGGCGGCGGTAACGTTCGAGCTGCGTCTGCACGAGCGGCCCTTCGTTGAGGTTCTTTCCTTCTTCCTCATCCTCGTCCACCCACAGCGCGGGAAACATCTGTGCAATTTTGTTAGGCATGAGACCACTGAAAATGGCGTTACGGGCATACTGAGTGGCGGTGGGCAAGATACTCATGTAAAGGTCTTCGTCTATTTCGAAAGAGTCGCCTATTTCCTGAGCCAGCATGCGCCACTGGTCGTAGCGGAAGTTGTCAATTACAATGACAAACACCTTCTCGCCCTGGTCGAGCAAAGGAAACACTTTGGTCTTGAAGATGTCGGGACTCATCAGAGGGGCGGCTACACCCGAAGCAGACTGAGTGACAGGCTTGCGAACGGCGGCTTTGAACTTGTCGTCGCGCTCTTCAACCCAGCGCAGATAGTTCTGCTTAATAAACTTGGCAAAACCCACGTTGGCTTCTTCTTTCTGTGTGGCCAGAATCTCGGTCATGCTGCCGTCAGTGCTACTCAATTCCAGTTCCCAATGAACAAGGCGCTTATACACCTGATACCAGTCGTCGCAGGTCTTACAGTCTTGTATTTGCATGGAAATATCCATAAAATTCTGCTGATAGCTGGTTTGTGTCACCTGCGAAACAATTTGTTTCTGGTGAATATTCTTTTTGAGGGTCAGCAGAATTTGGTTAGGATTGACAGGCTTTATCAGATAGTCGGCAATTTTCGAGCCGATGGCCTGGTTCATGATGTCTTCTTCCTCGCTCTTGGTCACCATGACAACAGGCGTAGCTGGTGAGATCTCCTTGATTTTCTGAAGCGTTTCCAAACCAGTGAGTCCAGGCATCATTTCATCGAGCAGAATCAGGTCGAAACTGTGCTGGGTGCATTGGTCGATGGCATCGGTTCCGTTGCTTACCGTAATCACTTCGTAACCTTTCTTTTCGAGAAACAGAATATGCGCTTTCAGCAATTCAATTTCGTCGTCAACCCAAAGCAATAATCCGTTAGTCATATATTCTATTTATTTCTTTGCTATTATTTCATTTTTCTTTCTGATGTAGTGCCTAGAAGCCGTCCAAATCGTAGTATTCATCCTCGAGGTCCAAGGGGTCTTGCTGTTTGGCTGGCTGTTTGGGCTGCTCAACTGGAGGCGCGGCAGGAGTAACAGGTTTTACTTCCTGTTGTTTATTGGGCTTTGCAGCCTCAGTCTTCTGCTGGTTATTGGCAGGTTTTTGCTGATTTACCGCCGGCTGTTGAGCAGCAGGTGCAGGTTCCTCATCGTCGAAAATGAAATATTCATCATCGTTTTCAGGCTGAGTTGTCACAGGTTCCACGGGAGTTGCAGGTTCCACGGGGGTTGCAGGTTCCACGGGGGTAACCGGCTCCACAGGGGTAACTGGCTTCACGGGGGTAACTGGCTTCACGGGAGTAACCGGCTCAACAGGAGTTACTGGCTCCACGGGGGTAACCGGCTTCACGGGCGTTGTTGGTTCCTCCTTCTTCGATGGAGTATCTTTTTCTTTCTTTGGCTCGTTTTTCTCTACCTCTTCATTCGGAATAACAGTTTCTGTTGGAACAGGCTCTGTGAGAGGCGCAGCCACTTCCTCTTCCTCGACAACCACCGTTTCGTTTGTTTGGGTTTGTGGCTGTTCGCCGCCCACATCAAACACGTCGTCATTTCCTCCAAACACATCGCCGACGCCACCAGAACTATCAGTGTCCTCCGCTTCTCGCCTTTCGTTAGGATCAGGACGATACTCTATTTCGGCTGGTTCGGTGAGCAACCGGTAGGTACTGATCTTAAGCGGAGCAAAGTTCTTTTCATAGAACTCATCATACTCGTCGTAACTAAATTGTGTGCCCAACAATTCGAGGTTTGTTTGGCTGATGATAATGCTTCGCGCTTTTTCCGTCAGTTCCATCAGACGGCGGTTGTTGTATAGCTGACGCGCATATTGCAAAGCCTCATCGTAGCTGCGGAATCCGGCCACACTCATGCGATGAAGCCCGTCAACATCTTCGGTGGCTATGTCGAAGTTGCGCACCAGGAAACTGGTGAAATTGAATTTGGCCAGCTCAAAGAGAACCTTGTTTTCGTCAAGCGAATCGGGCTCGTAGGCTATCATAAAGACAAAGGGGATATCGCGGTCGGCAATAAACTCGCGGGCGGCAATGCTGTCGCTGTCGTTGAGCACAATGGAACGACGCTCCCACACATTGCCCATATCAAACTTGCCACCGTGCAACCGCCTACCCGCCTGCACGCCATTGATGATCATGCCTGCCAACTCGCTGATGCGGCTCTGCGGATACTTCTCCACCACTTCTTTCATGTCGGTCAGACAGCCGCTGGCATCACCCGAATTGAGTTTGCTCAAGCCCCCGATAAAGATAAACTTGTCGCGGTTGGCACCCATGGGGAAACGGTTTTTCGACACAGTGGCATTGCCAGCCACCTCGGTGTAGCGGTCGGCTTTAAAGGCCTCGTAAGTAGCCGCATAGAGCGAGTCCTCAATGTGTTCGCCAAAGAGTGAGTTTTCTTTATAGTAGGGATCGGAAAGCAATGTGGTCCATTGATTGTCAGGATAAGCCGATTTCAATTTGTCAAGATAGACATTGGCCATAGCCATATTGTTTTTACGCGCATAGAGCAAATAGAGATGGTAATATGCATCGGCCATCTGCTCGAAGTCGGGATAGTTGTCGGTAAGCCGTCGCAAATGTTCCTCGCTGAGGCGCAGGTTGTCGAGCTTGTCCTTAAAAATAACACCAGCATTGTAAAGACCCGACTCAATAATCAGGTTGCTGGCCTGAACTTGTTCTTCGGTGAACGGAATCTGTGCCAGATAGTATTCGCGCTTATGGGGGTCGTTTTGAGCACTGTCGGTGACCTGCGAGAGCGAGTCCTCTATGGTCTGTGCCCGCTCTATGGAATCGCGCATGAGCTGGGCGGTCTCCTCGTCCATTTCCTCGTTCAGCGAGGCCACCACGGTTTTGTTTGCTCGCTGCCAGTTGTCCACATTCTCGCGTTTTCCCCACAGTTTCTGGAAGGTTGCCTTTCCTTGGCTTACGGCCAGCGGATTGTAGAAATACCACTGCCCCTGATTCTGCTGGGCTGCGTTGAGGGCAGGTTGTTGCATGTTGGTCCTACCGTTGAGACCACCTTGCTGCTGCAACTGCTGCTGAGCATTGGCTTCTGCCGCAGCACGGCGTTCTTCGCGTTCTTTTTTCTTCAGAGCATCAATGACTCGGTCGATAGCGGCATTGCGGTCTTTCTCGCTCATTTTGGCCAACTCCTGCAACGAGTCCTGCAGATGGACAGCCTCTGTATGGGGAGCCAATTCGTCAAGAATCTTTGAACGTTGCGACAGTTGCTCATAGTCGTCGCGGTCTTTATCGAGCAGTCCGATGGCCTCGCCATAACAGCGCTGTGCATCGCCGAATTTCTCTTTTGCCCAGTACAGGTCGCCCAAGTGCAGCAGCAGCACACCTTTCTCTATGCCGCTTCGGGTGGCTTTCTGGTTGCCTTTTTCGTAGGCAGCAATGGCATTGGCAGTGTCGCGCTGGGTGAGATAAATGTTTCCTATGGCATAATACACTTGGTCGAGGTATTCCTTGTTGTTGTCAGAAGCAGCCATTCGCTTCAGCTTGCTAATCATCTGCTTGGCACGCCCAACGGCCATCACCTCGGTCATAGCAATTCGGGCATTGAACTCCAGCTGATAAGGCGGATTCATGCCCACAACGTGTTTAAAAGCCTTGTAAGCCAGCTCGCGGTGGCCCAGGGCTGCTTCGAGTTGCCCCATCAAAAACCATTCGCGGGCTTTTTGCTTGCGACGCATTTCGTGTTTGATGACCTTTCGCAAGTATGGTATAGCCTCCTCGTAGCGTTTCAGATGAATGTAATAATCGGCGTAAGTGTAGTCCCATTCCTTTACGGCACGCCAGTCGAGCGAATCGCGGCGCATCTTGGTTATCACGTCCTCAGCGTCATACATCCAGTCTTGCTCAATGTAGCACTTAGCCAGCCAAGCGCGCGCCTTACCGTAGATGGCCGGCTGGGTGGCATAAAGACGGCTCATGTAGGCAAAAGTTGAGGCGGCCTCTTCAAAATCGCCCTTCATAAACTGCGAGCGTCCCAGCAGCATCCATGCTTTCCACAAGAACGGATTGTATTCGCGTCGGTTGAGCCACTCAATGTCGCGCTCGGTTTTTTTCTTATTACTGTTCCATTCTGGACGGCGCTTGATGCTATGGCGCTTTATGGCCTTCTCGCTTTTTTCTATGGCGCGCTCAAAGTTTCCCTTGCCCAGCTCTTTGCTGTTCTTATTGCCAACGGTGTAGAGCGGAATCATTTCGGTGAAATTGTCCTTGTTGCCATTTTCTTTTTCCAGCGAACCGTCAATATAGGCCAGGGCACCATTATAATAGGTATTATAACGCGCGTTAAAGGAATGCCACCAGCGACTTTTTGCCGTATTCTTTTGGGTAGAACACGAGGTGGCTAAAAAAACAGAAAATGGCACCAAGAAACATAGTACCGCCAAACGCGAAACACTGTTATCGCGTCTGGCGGCATTTGTTTCTGTCTGCTCCGAACCATGGTTTGGCTCACCGAGCAGCATCACCACTTCGTCTTTCAACTGATTGGGCAAGCTGATGCCTCGAAGAACGAGACTACGGTTCCATCCCGCCACCTCGTTGGGGCGCATGGTATAGAGCACCTCGCGAAACGCCTCGGCCTCGTCGTCGCTATAACTGTCCGACTCGCGTCCGCGGAAAGCATCCAGTTCCTCGTCATCATAATATTCTATCTCCTTCGTAGCAGCCTCCATCATGCATTCTTGCTCACACTGGGTGCGAACCGAACCGTCGCAAGTGGCACACGAGGGATTGTTCACCACGTGAGTCTCTTGGTCGCATCGTCGATTGCGGAGCATCGTCGATAGGGCAACTATCAGCCCCAGAGTTATTAGTATGATGACAAGAACAGCCATTACAAGGGTCAGAAGTTATGAGTTTTCGGTGTTGTCATCATTCTCGTTGTCGTCATTGCTTTCGTCAACGTCATTGCTGACTATCTTGACGCCCACTTTCTCCAAATCGGCCCAAAAGCTGGGATACGACTTGCTCACCACTCCCGGATTATTGATTCTCAATCCGGGAATTTTGGCTGCTGCCGGGGCAAATGCCAATGCCATACGATGGTCGTCGTAGGTGTCGATGGCAGGTTCGCTCTCTGCCTCACACCGCTCGCCGTTCCACACCAGTTCGCGGCCGTTGATATCAATGAGCACAAAACCCAGCTTGCGCATTTCTTTCTTCAGGGCAACAATCCGGTCGGTCTCCTTTATTTTCAGTGTCTGCAGCCCCGTGAAATGAAACGGAATATTCATCATGGCACAGCACACCACAAACGTCTGTGCCAAATCGGGCGAATTCACAAAATTATAGTCCAGCCGTGGAAGCATGGTGCGGTTTTTCTTCAGCGTCACCGTAGTAGGCACACCCTCCTCGGTGGTCTCAAAAACCGTCTTAATACCTAGCAGACTGAAAATGTAACGCACCGAAGAGTCGCCCTGCCGGCTTCCGTCCATCAGCCCTGTCAGTCTGATTTCGCTCTCCGGGTCGGCTGTCAGTGCCAACAGTTCATACCAATAGGAAGCCGAGCTCCAGTCGTTCTCTATCAGATACGAGCGCGCCTCATAAGGTTGTGGTGCAACACGAATGGTATCGATGTCTGCCCATTCTGCCTTTGCCCCGAAACAATTCATCGTGTAGAGTGTCAGATCAATATAAGGTCGCGAAATAACGCTGCCCGTCAGTCTCAACTCCAGTCCCTTCTCCAGTACAGGACCTATCATCAGCAGAGCCGAAATGTATTGCGAGCTGACATTACCGGGAATTTCAAGCCGTCCTCCTTCGAGTGTGTTTCCCTCGATGCGCAATGGTGGGAAACCCTCCTCGCCCACATAGCTGATGCTGGCACCCAGGCTGCGCAACGCATCTACCAAAATGCCTATCGGACGATGCTTCATGCGCTCGGTGCCAGTGAGCGTATGCACATGGCCTGGCATCACCGACAGCAGAGCCGTCATAAAACGCATGGCTGTGCCCGCCGCCTTGATGTCTATCACGTCAGGCATTTGGCGCAATGCCCTCACGATGACCTGTGTATCGTCGCAATCAGACAGATTGCTCGGCAAGGCTAAGGCATCGTCAGCCCCCCGCGCTCCCTGAGCCAACGCATGAATAATGAGGGCCCGATTACTGATGCTTTTCGAGGCAGGCAGATTTACCGTCGCCTGTATCTGCGACGGAACAGTGAGTAAATATTGTGTCATGTTTTCTCTTTTTCGTTTCTCTTATTGTTTTCGTTGACGTTGATGTTCTCGCTGACGCCAGCGTTCTCGTCGTTGTTTTTTGCTGACGTTCTCGTTGACATTATCGTCTTTACTATACAATAAACGTACAAAAACGCGCTAAAGTGTGCCGCAATCAAAAAAAATCACCAAAAAATTTGCACGTTTCATAAAAAGTATGTACTTTTGCAACCGCTTTCAAAGCAAAGGATCGGGATTTAGCGCAGTTGGTAGCGCACACGTCTGGGGGGCGCGAGGTCGCTGGTTCGAGTCCAGTAATCCCGACCAAAAGAAAATCCAAACAGCTGTTTATCAGCAGTTTGGATTTCTTTTTTTGCCCAAAAATGGCGTATTTTTAATCACATTTCTGTAATCGGGCCAATCGGGACGTGATGAGTTCCATATATGAACACTTCATGTATTCGCTGAGGAAGGAATCCTGAATGAGTGCTTTCCACTTTGGTAGAGCCTTATGAAGACCGGCTATAAGACGCAGCACCACGTTCTCTTCCAACCCCATCGTCTTTGCTGCTTTCAAGAAATCGTCCAGGCTGAGTTTAGTTTTTCTCCCGGAAAGGGGCAATGCCAATTCCTCTTTGTCTTTGGGATTGGCAATAGCAACGCTAAGGAGGTCATAGGCTGGCGACAACTGATATTTCTCAGAAGGGCGATAGAGCGAGAAGTTCTTCAGGTGCATGTCGTTGTTGCCCGTCACGAAACAGAAAAGCAAGAGCTGCATATAGTTCGTCAGGTCGAGCTTTGGCGTACTGTAATCGTTTTTCTATTTCAGTGTTGGAAAAGTTTGCTTTGAACTGTTCACGGAGACTAAGTATTTGCCGTGTAATGTTGGCAATTAAGAATTAAGTTGTATCTTTGCACCATGTGGAAACAAACATGTGAAACCAAACTTAAGTCCAAATGAGAAAGATATTATTGTTGATGATGATGATTTGTGCTGCATTTGTTTCAGCACAAGATGTTACAGAGAACCGCGGTTTTAAGGCTACCCTAAACGGTAAGATAGCAGTAGAAGTGGCATTCCAGACAGTTTGTAACAATGGCAACTGGCAGACGGCAGGTTATATTTATTACCCCAAAGCCAAGACACCTGCTCCCATTCTGATTGTAGAGAACTGGGGCAAGGAAAAGCCCGTCATCTCTGACGAGGACAATGTGTTTGACAGGCGCTTTGTGGAGTATCAGCCCGATGGTGAGACAACAGGAATACTCTATCTGACATATGCAGAGGTAGAGGGCGATTTCCAAATGATGAAAGGTTCGTGGAAGAATCCCACCACTGGCAGGGTATTGCGCATGTCGGATTTCGAAGAGATGTACGAATTGCCCAGCTGGTGGCCAGGCTCTCCGGCCGTGTTCAGTGCGCCCAACCGCGATGCATGGAAATTCTTGTTTAAGCTTGAAGACAGGTACGACGATAGCGGAGACAGCGAATGGATGAACTCTATCAGCGTAAAATTCGAGGTGAACGGAAAGGAGCATCCTCTGAGTTTCGAAGAGCCTCTGAATGGTTCCGTAAACAGCGAAATGGAGGAAAAACTAGACTGGATTATTGAAAAGGACATCAACTTTGATGGCATACCCGACCTGATGGTCTATCTCGGAGTAACCCAACAAGCACAGTCGCTCTATAAGGCTTTTGTATGGAATCCTGTTACCCGACAATTCTACGAAGTGAAGACATTTCAAGAAATTGAGGAGCCGGAATTCGACAGCAAGGCAAAGACCATCACCAGCTATGCGCGCGATGGTAGTACGCTCTACACAGACACCTACCAGTGGAAGAATGGCAAACTGATTAAAATAGCCAGCAAGAAAGATTCGCTTGATGAATGAAAGTACAACGTAAACTCTGCAGGACAAGAAAAACGCTTTTATTGGATGCGCCACCAGCAAAATAGCACGAAAATCTCAGCCGTTATTGAAAATAAATGCGTATCTTTGCGCCAATCTTGGCGCTGCGCCAAATGAGAAAAGAAGTATATATACACACACAATGAACGAGAGATACAACATTCCGCAGGAGTGGAACCAGTTTTATTTAAAAGATGTGTCGTTTGTCAACCTGATGACGCACCGCATCTTCAACGTGCTGATAGTGGCCAACCCTTACGATGCGTTCATGCTCGAGGACGACGGACGCGTAGATGAGAAGATTTTCGACGAATACGTGGAGCTGGGCTCGCGCTATCCGCCCACGTTCACGCAGGTATCCACCACCGAGGAGGCCAACGAGGTGCTCCGCACCACCGACATCGACCTTGTCATCTGCATGCCGGGCACCGCCGACAACGATGCCTTCACCGTGGCGCGCGAGGTGAAGGCTCAGAACCCCAACATCCCCTGCGTGGTGCTCACGCCCTTCAGCCACGGCATCACCAAGCGCATACAAGACGAGGACATGTCGATTTTCGACTACATCTTCTGCTGGCTGGGCAACACCAACCTCATTCTCTCCATCATCAAGCTCATTGAGGACAAGATGAACATTGAGCACGACATACGCGAGGCGGGCGTGCAGATGATTCTCTTGGTGGAGGACAACATCCGATTCTACTCGTCGGTGCTGCCCAACCTCTACAGCTACATTCTGGCGCAGAGCAAGCGCTTCTCCACCGAGGCGCTCAATCCTCATGCCGCAGCCCAGCGCAAGCGCGGCCGCCCCAAGGTGGTGCTGGCCACTAACTATGTGGAGGCCATGCAGATGTACGAGAAATATCACGACAACACACTGGGCGTTATCAGCGACACGCGCTTCCCTATGCACGCCGTAGAGGGAAGGCTGGCGCACGTAGAAGAGGGCGACCCCGAGGCGGGGCTTAAGCTGCTGCGCGAAATCAGACAGCGCGACGAGTATGTGCCGCTCATTCTGGAGAGCAGCGAGAGCCAGAACCGGCAAAAGGCCGAAGCCGAAGGATTCCGCTTCGTTGACAAAAACTCTAAGGCCATGAATCTCGACCTCCGGCGCATCATGGAAGAGCACATGGGCTTTGGCGACTTTGTGTTCCGCGACCCGAAGACGCGCGAGGAGGTGGCCCGCGTGAGCAGTCTGAAGGAGCTGCAGGACATCATCTTCAAGGTGCCCAACGACTCGATGCTCTACCACGTCTCGCGCAACCACATGAGCCGCTGGCTCTGTGCGCGAGCCATATTTCCCGTGTCGGCATTTCTGAAACACGTCACGTGGCACAAGCTCAAGGACGTGAATGCCCACCGCCAGATTATTTTCGACGCCATCGTGCAGTACCGCCGCATGAAAAACATTGGCGTGGTGGCCGTGTTCGACCGTGGCAAGTTCGACCGCTATGCCCACTTTGCCCGCATCGGCGAAGGCTCGCTCGGCGGCAAGGGCCGCGGACTGGCTTTCCTCGACAACATTGTGAAGCGCCATGCCGAGTTCAACCAGTTTGAGGGCGTCAGTGTGGCCATTCCCAAAACGGTGGTGCTCTGCACCGACGTGTTCGACGAGTTCATGGAGTCGAACAACCTCTACCCCATTGCCCTGAGCGACATTCCCGACGAGGAAATACTGCGCCATTTCCTCCGCGCGCAGCTTCCCGACTCTTATATCGCCGACTTCTTCACCTTCTTCGAGGCCACCAACAGCCCCATTGCCGTGCGCTCGTCGAGCCTGCTCGAGGACTCACACTATCAGCCCTTTGCCGGCATCTACAGCACTTACATGATTCCCCATCTGAGCGACAAATACGAAATGCTGCGCATGCTGGCCAACGCCATCAAGGCCGTTTATGCCTCGGTGTACTACAAAGACTCGAAAGCCTACATGACCGCCACGCAAAACGTGATCGACCAGGAGAAGATGGCCGTCATTCTACAGGAGGTGGTCGGACGGCAGTATGGCAACCGTTTCTACCCCACTTTCAGCGGCGTGCTGCGCTCGCTCAACTACTATCCCATTGGCGACGAAACCGCCGAGGAGGGCATCGCCAACCTGGCACTGGGGCTGGGAAAATACATTGTCGATGGCGGACAGACGCTGCGCGTTTCGCCCTATCATCCGCACCAGATATTACAAACCAGCGAAATGGAAACCGCCCTCAGCGACACGCAGACGCGCTTCTATGCGCTGAACACCGAGCCGCCCTCGAGCGACACCACTTTCTGGTCGGTGGACGACGGATTCAACCTGCTCAAGCTCAAGGTGAAAGAGGCCGACAAAGACCATGCGCTGAACTACATCGCATCGACTTACGACCCCTACGACCAGGTGATTCGCGACGGCATCTACGAGGGCGGGCGCAAGAT
Organism: uncultured Prevotellaceae bacterium; assembly: GCA_900315565.1. GTDB lineage: Bacteria > Bacteroidota > Bacteroidia > Bacteroidales > Bacteroidaceae > Prevotella. Next base: position 94,100 of record OMZS01000004.1, read on the forward strand.
TATCTCCTTCGCCGGCGTGCTGCAGCAGGGCATTTTCCCGCTGCCCGAGATTCTGCAAATGTCTATGAAGTATGGTGCCGAAAGCATGCGCCGGCCCGTGGAAATAGAGTTTGCCTGCAATGTGAATGCCGACAAGACGGGCGAGTTCTACCTGCTACAGATACGCCCCATCGTGGACAGCAAGCAGATGCTCGAGGAAGACATCACCGCCTATAGCGACGACGACTGTCTGCTGCGCTCGCACAATTCGCTGGGCCACGGCATCAGCGAGGACGTTGCCGACGTGGTGTATGTCAAAACCGACGACAGCTTCACCGCCGCCAACAATCCCGCCATTGCCTATGAGATACAGCAAATCAACCAGAAATTCCTCGATGCCGACCGCAACTACATTCTTGTGGGCCCGGGCCGCTGGGGTTCCAGCGACTATTGGCTGGGCATACCCGTGAAGTGGCCCCACATTTCGGCAGCGCGTGTCATTGTTGAGACGGCACTGAAAAACTATCGCGTTGACCCTTCGCAGGGCACCCATTTCTTTCAGAACCTCACCTCGTTTGGCGTGGGCTATTTCACCATCAGCACCTTCACGGGCGACGGCATTTTTCAGCAGCACGTGCTCGACCAAATGCCTGCCGTTGAGGAAACCGAGCATGTGCGCCATGTGCGCTTCGCCCGTCCGCTGAAAATCATGATGGACGGCAAGAAACAAGAGGGCGTGGTGCTGATGGCAAAAGCAAAAGAACCAACGGAAAATGACAAATAAAAACGATACCAAAAGCCTATGTTTAGAAAAATGTTTTTGATGGCCGTTTTGGCTATTGTGGGGTGGCACACTCGGGCTGTTGCCGCCAATGACCAGAGCTGGGTGGCCGACTACGACGTGGTGCCACGCCCGCAGAGTGTCCAACTGTCTAAGGGCGAAGGCTTTGTGCTCGATGGCTCGGTGCAGATAGTAGCGCCGGCGGCTTTGCAGCGCGAGGCTGGTTTTCTGGCTTCCTATTTAGCCCAGGCAACAGGGCTCCAGCTGCCCGTCACGGCCCAGAAGCCCCGCAAAGTGGCCTGCATTGTGCTGGCCGTGGATAGCCGCACGGTGAAGGAGCCCGAGGGCTATCAGCTCACGGTGGCCAAGGGCGGCATTCAGCTCACGGGCGGCTCGGCAGCCGGCGTGTTCTACGGCATTCAGACGCTGCGCAAAGCCATTCCGCTGCCTGCCCTGTTCAGCATGCCCAATCTGGACAACCAGATTCTCAGCACCGACTTTACCCGTCTTTCGCCCTCGGCCGACAAAGCCCAGGCCGCAAAGCCCCAGGCGCAAAGCGTTGTGTTTCCGGCCGTGCGCGTTGCCGACGCGCCACGCTTTGGCTGGCGGGGCATGCACCTCGACTGCTCGCGCCACTTCTACTCCGTGGAGTTTGTAAAGAAATACATCGACATGCTGGCCCTGCACAACATGAACACCTTCCACTGGCATCTCACCGACGACCAGGGCTGGCGCATAGAAATCAAGAAGTGGCCACGGCTCACCGAGGTGGGCTCTATGCGCAGCGGCACCGTTCTGGGCACCAACTCCGACCTTGACGACCAGCAGCCCCACGGCGGATTCTACACCCAGGCCCAGGCACGCGAAATCGTGGAGTATGCCCGCGAAAGACACATCACCGTGGTGCCCGAAATCGACATGCCCGGCCACATGGTGGCCGCGCTGGCCAGCTATCCTGAGTTGGGCTGCACGGGCGGACCTTACGAGGTGGGCCATTTCTGGGGCGTATATAAAGATGTGTTGTGTGTGTCCAACGAGCGTGTCTATCAGTTTGTAGAAGATGTGCTGGCCGAAATCATGGACATCTTCCCTTCGGAGGTCATTCATATTGGCGGCGACGAGACACCCACCGACCGATGGAATGCCTGTCCGCGCTGCCAGCAGCTCAGCGCAAAGCTCGCCGCCACACCCGAAATGACGCTGCAGGGATTCTTCACCCGCCGCGTGTTCGATTTCATCACTTCCCACCAGCGGCGCGCCCTCGGATGGGACGAGCTGCTCGAAAACAACGCTCCGCAAAACACCATGATCATGAGCTGGCGGGGAACCAAGCCCGGGGCCAAGGCTGCCGCCATGGGGCACGACGTGGTGATGGCTCCCACGTCGCACTGCTACTTCGACTATCTGCAGGGCAAAGCCCCAGAGCATGAGCCCAGCCGTTGCTCAGGCTTTATTCCCGTGGAAAAAGTGTATAGTCTGGAACCCGTTCCCGACAGCCTCACCACCGATGCCAGAAACCACATCCTAGGGGTGCAGGCCAACCTGTGGGCAGAGTATCTCACCACACCAGGACTCGTAGAATATCAGGCTCTGCCCCGCGCAGCTGCTTTGGCCGAGGTGCAATGGACACAACCCGAACGCAAAGGCTTCGAAGGATTCTGCCAGCGCCTCACCCGCCTCACCCGCCTCTACGACTGGCTGGGCTATCAATATGCCAAACACCTCTGGCCCGAACGGCAATTGCCCAGCCGTTGGCGATTTTAATGAGGATGGTTGCAACTTTTTTGGTCGTTGCTGCGTCTAACGATTAAAATGTTGAACCTTTAAAAACCCAAAAAGATGAAAATGAGACAATCAATGATCATGGCAATGGCATGCACCATGCTGCTGTTCACCTCGTGTATGGAAATAAGCCTCAACGGAGGACTTGGCAAGAAAATCAAGGCCAGCAAAACCATGGTGACACGGGCGATGACACCCGACGCATTCGACAAGTTAAACGTCAGTGCTGTGGCCAATGTAAAATTCGTGCAGTCGGCCGAAGAGGAGTGCCGCGTGGTGATGACCGCTCCCGACAACTATGTGGAGCTTTTTAAGATAGAGAGCAAAAACGGCCTGCTGGACATCGACTACACCAAACCCAACATCAACATTGAGAACAAGAAAGTGAGCATCACCGTTTATGCGCCCCAGCTGAGCAAAATATCAAACACGGGCGTGGCGCAGATAGAGACCGACAGCCTCGTTGCCCCCAACCTGAACGTCGATAATTCGGGCGTAGGCAACATTCAGCTGCGAGGCCTCAACGTGAAAGCCGTAGAAGTTGAGTGCAGCGGCGTAGGCAACATTTCGCTCAAGGGCGAGGCCGACGTGGTGAAAATGGAGTGCAGTGGCGTGGGCAGCATCCAGGGAGCCGACCTTCGCGCCCGGAGTGTGGAGGCCGATGTGAGCGGCGTTGGAGGCATCGACTGCTTTGCCTCAGAGGCCATCAGCGGCGAGGTGAGCGGTGTAGGCTCGCTCAAGTATGGCGGCCATCCGCAGTCTAAACAGCTCAACCGCAGTGGCATAGGCTCCTTGAAAGAAATTTAGTTTTTCTGCCAGAACCATTGTTTTATTGCCTGATATTTATTAAAAGTGCCGGAGTCTGAGGGCTCCGGCACTTTTTGCACCTTTCAGATTGCAACTTTTCGCGCCTGAATGTTCGAATATCAAAGCAAAAACCGCGAAAAAGTGTTGGTTTGATACCGCTTTCCTTGATTTAAATCAAGAAAATGTATTTTTTACACCATTTTTTATGTAAAAAATTTGGAGGAAATGAAATTTGTCGTACCTTTGCAATGTGTTTTTCATAGTATTAGATTTAAGGTTAACAAGGTTGGTGTACGGCGGTACACCATTTTTTTTGCCCTTACCGCTACTGTGAACGCCCACCCCCTACATTTCGGCCATCGCATTGGCTACGGTTTGCCCTTCTCTGCAAGCGGCCAAAATATCTCCCGACGATACATACAAATTCTCTAGAGAATTTTTGCATAACACCGTGTTTTGTTCGTATATTTCTAGATAATATGAATATAACGTCGTGCTTTATTCCAAAATTCTCTAGACAATTTGAACGCAATGTCGTGAAATAATTATTTCGTCACCACGTTCATCACATAGTCGGCCAGGCGCTCACACTCAGAAATGAAATCAACGTAGAACACACCGAGCTGATAGCTGTAGAGACCGGCATTCACATCGTGCAGGTTCTGGTTGCGCAGCTGCTTGCGGTAGTTGTTGATTTCGTGCTCAATATTGATGGATTTTGTGATGTTCACCTTCGCTATGGGCAAATCTATGCGCTTCATCATCTCGTCTAGCGAGCCCTCCACCAGATGGAGCATCGTCTGCATGTGCTGGATCTGGTCGGGAGTAAAGGCATCCTGACAGTGCATGCGGTGGCGGTTCAGCGTGCGGCCAAGGTTATACACCGAGTCGCCGATGCTCTCGAGTTCGGTTATCTGGCGCAGCATTTTCTGTATCTGTGCCTTCGAAGCAACCGACAGTCGGCCCTCGCTCACTTTGTTCAGGTAGGAGGCAATCTCCATTTCCATCGAGTCGGTGATGTTCTCGTACTTTTCAATGCGCGAGAAAGTCTTGTTGAAAGCCACCTCGTCGTCCGTTTGCATCAGCTCGGGCACAAAGCCGAACATCCGCTGACAGCGCTCGGCAAAGTGATGAATCTCCTTCTGGGCCTCCATGATGCTGAGCTCGGCCGTAGAGAGCAGACCGCCGCTGATGTACCGCAGACGGTAGTCCTCGTCCTGCGCCTTCATCGGCAGCACGCGGCAAACGAATGCCTCTATCTGGCGAACGAAGCCAATGAGCAGCAGTGTGTTGATGATGTTGAAGGCGGTGTGGAAAGCCGAGAGCTTGAAGAGGTCGTTGCCGCCGCCCATCACGCTATCGACAAACCAGCTGACGGCATCGCAGGCGGGATAGAACACGATGAGGAACGCCACGACGCCAAACACATTGAAGAACATGTCTGTTACAACCACGGCTGTAACCTATCCATCACACAATTGAAATATTTTTGTAATATAATCCTTCTACCTTTGTAGCGCCAATCACTAACGGTTGGAAAAACAAAATATGAATATAGAAAAAGCAGAAAGAATTCATAGAATCATTAATTGGGTGAGATTCATCATCCTCGTGTTGATCCTCGCAGCGGTCTTCGTGGGACTCTTATAATGGGCAGGGAGCGGTTGGTGTATGAGGAAAAGCACACGCGGAAACCGTCGCAAAGACAACTGACAAGAAGGGACAAAAGAAAAAGAGGCCTGCCGCCACAATGGCGACAGGCCTTATAGGATAATGGAGATTTGCTTCCTTGAAAGGAAGAAATCCAATGGTAGGGATTCTTTATTTCACCACCACTTTCTTGCCGTTAACAATGTAAAGGCCTTTCTGTGTGGGACGGTTCATCTTCGCACCCTGCAGGTTGTAGAACACGTTGGCCTGCTTCTTGATGTTGACGGTGCTGATGCCTTCTTCAACACTCTTGGAAATTTGTGCAGGGATGAAAAGATACAAGTAGTACATTACCGAATTAGGCACGACAGAAATCACCATGAGTGAATTCTCTTCGAAAGTCAGCATGTTGTTCTCTTCGTCGTAAGTGAATACGAGGTCACTTATTCCTCCTGTTCCTGCACTAAAGCCTACCAAGAACATATCATACTGATACTCTTCGCCCGATTCTTCATCAGTTTCGGTATAAACACCCAGATACTGGCCAGTGGCAAACGAAACTTTGCCATCGGCGATGGTGCCTTTCACCCAAGCTTCAGGAAAATCTTTGCAAAGACCTTGAACATAGAAGTCACTGCCGTCTTTAATCACCTTCACAGGATACTGCTCGGGGTCTCCATAGACAAAGCCTTCTTTCTCACTCACAGTAACCTCAGTACCCAAAACATTCCAGTCTTCTTCTTCACCTGCAGGAGGAGTTACGAGCTCGGGATCTTTCAAAAGAGCGAGGTCAAACCAATAGCCCCAAATTTGCAAATTATTTTGACTGCCACTTTCCACAATATAGATGGTGGGATCGAGCGTCAAAGTGCCTTTATCGCTGTCATACGCAAAGACAATATCAGCGATAGATTCTGTTTCTTTGTTGAATCCAACAATGTACTCATCACCATAATCGTCTGTTCCAACCAACTGACCAGTGGGAATTGTTACGGTAGAACCACTGATGGTTCCTTTCACCCAGGCTTCGTCAAAATAGTAAGGAAGTCCCTGAATATAGATGTCGTTGCCATCGATAATAACACCTATAGACAACCACTGATCGGCAGCATCTATTTGATTACCTTCTTCGTCTTTCATAACAAAGTGACCATCGGTAATATACCATTCCTCGGCTTCCTTGCCCAGTGGCGGTTCTACCAGGCTTGCAGCCTTACGGGGTGCCTTGCTCATGGTGGTGGTGGCGGCAGTACGGCTATGCCCTTTTACTTTTTTCAACACGTTCTGCTTGACAGGAATGCTCTTGAGTTGCGAAAAGTCAACGTTGCGCTGAGCGAAGCCCAATGAAGCGATAAACACCAATAAAGTGATAAGTGTAAATTTTTTCATGATAAAAATGTTTAAATTAATACTTTAGAAATTGATATTATGGGGCAAAATTACAAAAAAACAGCAAAAGAACGAATAAAAATGCCAAAAAATCGACATTTGAGGGCAAAAATCAGTCAAAATGCTACTTGCAGGGCAGAAAAAAGAGAATAATGATGACGAGGTTTGTGGAATAAGTTGTATTTTTGTATCCGCATATCACTAGCACTGTGACATAAAAAGCCTTTCGCGCCTTTTTGTTCTCCTCTCCTTTGGGGAGGGGTTGGGGCGGGCTCCTCCTGGCGCTTTCGGGCGGGGAGCAGCTTATTGGGAAAAAACATCATAAAACAAACTTTATATCGATATGAAAAAACGTATTGGAATTCTTTTGCTAGCTTTGGCAATGGCCGCAGGAATGTCGGCTCAGCCGTCGGGCACCTACCGCAACCCCGTGATTCCGGGCTATCATCCCGACCCCAGTGTGTGCCGTGTGGGCGACGACTTCTATCTGGTGAACTCGTCGTTCGAGTATTTCCCCGGCGTACCCATCTTTCACAGTCGCGACCTGGTGAACTGGAAGCAAATAGGCAACGTGCTCGACCGCGAGAGCCAGCTACCGCTGAAGGGAGCCACATCATGGCTCGGCATTTATGCACCCACCATCCGTTACCACGAAGGAACCTACTACATGATTACCACCAACATAGGCAACGGCGGCAACTTCATGGTGACTGCCACCAACCCCGCCGGTCCCTGGAGCGAGCCTATATGGCTTCAACAGCAAGGCATAGACCCGTCGCTCTATTTCGAGAACGGCAAATGCTACATGGTGTCGAACCCCGACAACACCATTATGCTTTGCGAAATAGACCCCAAGACAGGACGGCAGCTCACCGAGAGCCGACCGCTGTGGCAGGGCACAGGAGGCCGTTATCCCGAAGGCCCGCACATCTATAAGAAAGACGGCTGGTACTATCTGCTCATCAGCGAGGGCGGCACCGAACTGGCTCACAAGCTGACCATTGCCCGCAGCAAGGAAATAGAGGGTCCCTACACGCCCAACCCAAACAATCCCATACTGACCAACTGCAGCATGAAAGGACAAGACAAGCAGATTCAGGGCACTGGCCACGGCGACTTGGTGCAGGCCAAGGACGGCTCGTGGTGGATGGTGTTTTTGGCCTATCGCAACTTTGGCGGGGCTTACCACCATCTGGGGCGCGAAACTTTTCTGGCTCCCGTAGAGTGGAACAAGGGCCAGTGGCCCGTGGTGAACGGCGGAGAGCCCATTGACACGCTGATGACCGTTGCCAGCAAGCAGACAAAGGCCAAGAAGAACAAAGACATCAGCGCTCAAAACAACCGTTCTGACATGAAAGAGGTGGAGAGAAAGAGAACAAAGTCGTTCGTTTCTTTTGTTCCTAGCGACAGCAGGACGTTTGAGCTGGGTCCGGAGTGGGTATTCATTCAGAATCCCGACTCTACGAGATACGACCGCCACGTGGTGGTGGACGAAGCCACGGGCCGTGTGGCCGGCGGTTCGCTACGGCTCTATGGCGGCAAGGATCTGAACACCAACGCCCGCCCCACCTTCATCGGACGCCGTCAGGAGAGCGCGCACATGACGGTGGAAACCCTCGTAAACAGCAGCCAGGCCGAGGCCGGACTCACGGTGTATCAGATAAACGACGGCCATCTGGACCTCTGCGTCAACAATGGCTACGTGGGAGTGAAATGCAAACTGAAGAACATTTATTACATTGTACGCGAGGAGCCCGTCCGTAGTGCGGCCGTGAAATTGCGCATCAGCAGCGACGGCGAGCAGTATGTGTTTGAGTACAGCGACGGCGGTGCACCCTTCCGCAAGCTGTGCGAACTCAACTGTTCGCTGGTGAGCACCGAGGTGGCAGGCGGTTTCACGGGTGTTGTCATCGGCATGTTCGCCCAGGGCCCAGGCTTTGCCGACTTTGGGTATTTTAAGTACGAAGAGTAAAATTCGAGGAAAATGTCAGCAAAATTGAAAATTTTGTAGAAAAGTGTTGCAACTTATTCTAAATTTTTATATTTTTGCAAACAGATGTGAATTCAAATTAATTTTTCAACTTTCGCAGGTAAAGTAAACAAGGAGTACAAGGAGTTACAAGGAGTTCAAGACAACAGTCTTCGCTCTGAGGCTCCTTCCTGAAAAGGATAACAGGTATAAAGCTATTGTCTTGAACTCCTTGCAACTACTTGAACTCCTTGAACTACAAAAAGTTGAGAACCATCGAAACTTAAGTTAATTATCATTTATAAAAGCACAAGAACATGAAAAAGTATTTAGCTGAAATGGTAGGTACATTCGTACTTACGCTTCTCGGTTGCGGTGCAGCCGTGAGCTTGAATTGTGGCGTTGATGCCGCATCGGTAGTTGGAACAGCTGTTGCCTTCGGTCTGGCTGTAGTTGCTATGGCCTACACCATCGGTGGAATCAGTGGTTGCCACATCAACCCGGCCATCACCTTGGGATGCTATCTTACGGGCCGCATCGACGCAAAGGACTGCGGCATGTACATGCTTTTCCAGGTCATCGGAGCCTTTATTGGCGCTGCCGTGCTCGCTGCCATCGTAGCCACATCGCCCGGACTGGCCGAAGGTACCACCACAGGTGCCAACGCCTGCGCTGCCACCCAGACCAACGGCCTGATTGTTGAGATTGTGCTCACCTGCATCTTCGTGCTTGTAGTGCTCGGCGCTACTGCCAAGACCAATGGTGCCACCAACAACTTTGCAGGTCTGGCCATCGGCTTGTCGCTCATTCTCATCCACCTCGTGGGCATTCACTACACCGGCACATCCGTGAACCCCGCCCGCTCTATTGGTCCCGCTTTCTTCGAGGGAGGCCAGGCCCTGAGCGACCTGTGGGTGTTCATTGTGGGTCCGTTTGTGGGTGCAGCTTGCGCTGCCGGCATCTGGAAGGCCATTGAGCCCGCCGAGAAATAGTTTACGATTTATAGTTTAACTGTTTACGGCTTACAGTTTACAGCTTGATTGGTTTACAGTTTACGGTTTACAGTTTTCAGATGAATAGTTTTGCTCACTGATGCAGTAGCAGAAGTAATCATCTGAAAACTGTAAACCGTAAACTGTAAAACAACAAACTGTAAACCGACCACCTCATACACCGTGCATCATGAAACAAAAACTTACCACAAAGGAGTATCTCATTCCTTTTGTTCTCATTACCCTGCTCTTTTTCCTTTGGGGATTTGCCCGCGCCATTCTGGATGTGCTCAACAAGCATTTTCAGAACGAGCTGAACATCTCCATCACGCAGTCTGCTCTGATACAAGTCACCACCTATTTGGGCTATTTTCTCATGGCCATTCCTGCAGGACTGTTTATCAACCGCTACGGCTACCGCCGCGGCGTGGTGTTCGGGCTGTTGCTCTTTGGCATGGGTGCCCTGCTGTTCATCCCCGGTGCCGAGGCAGGTACATTCTACGCTTTTCTGGGTGCGCTGTTCATCATCGGATGTGGACTTACTTTTCTTGAAACAGCAGCCAACCCCTACGTCACCGAATTGGGACCGACCGAAACATCTACCAGCCGACTGAATTTCTCGCAGTCGTTCAACGGACTGGGCTGTCTGTTTGCCACTTTTGTCGTAGGGCAATTTCTCTTCAGCAACTCATCGGGAGGTGCGGGCGACGTGGTGGTGCCCTACACTGTGCTGGGCATTCTGGTGCTTGCCATTGCCGTGGTGTTTGCGCGGGTGAGGCTGCCAGAAATCCACCACAACGACGGTCTGGAGGAGAAAGCACGCTACGGACGCGACCCGCTGCTGAAAATCTGGCGCCACCGCACCTTTGTCTATGGACTCATTGCGCTGCTGGCCTACGAAGTGTCGGAAATCAGTATCAACAGCTATTTCATCAACTTTGTCACCGGTCAGGGCTGGATGACCGACCGCACAGCCTCGCTGCTGCTCACTGGCGGGCTGGCCTTCTTCATGGTGGGCCGCTTTACGGGCAGCTGGGTGATGCGGCGTGTTGAGCCCGAGCGCATGCTGCTGATTTGCGGTGTAGGAGCCGTGGTCTGCACCATGCTGGTGCTGATGAACTTCGGGCGGTTGTCGCTCATCGGACTGATGGGCATTTATCTGTTCGAGGCCATCATGTTTCCCACCATTTTCTCGCTGGCCGTGCGCGGCCTGGGAAGCCTCACCAAGAGTGCCTCATCCATCTTGATGATGACTCCTGTGGGCGGTTGCGGTTTCTTGATGATGGGCATTGTGGCCGATGCCACCAATCTGGTGGTGCCGTTCATCATTCCGCTGTTGGGCTACATCCTGGTGGCACTTTATGGCTTCGGTCTGCTCTACAGCCCCAAGCGCGGCAAGTACCCGCGATAGGCTAACGGAATGTAACAACAGAAAAACAAAAAGAAGTCGCCAAAACCCTCGGTTGGGCCTTGGCGACTTCTTTTAAATTATCTCTATGGCTGTTTTGCCTTATTATACTATTTGAAATCTTTCTCCTACAAAAATTGGAAAAGCAATTGTCTATTCTTCCCAGACAGAGTAAGAAGGCATTTCCTTGGCTTCAATCTCGTCGCTGCTACCAATGGTCTCGCCGCTATTCTCGTCAACGGGAAGACTTTCGCCAGCCAACAGCGATTCGGCCGCAAGTTGTTTTATCTTAATCTGAGGTTGGATATATGCAGTGAGTATTATTTGTTCTTTCGTTTTCATAACAGATTATTTTTTTACCACCTTTTTCCCATTTTTGATGTAAATTCCCTTCTGCTGCATAGTCTTCACCTTGATGCCCGTGAGGGTGTAGCTGTCGGTCTCCTGATTGTCGGCTGTGATGCCGACGATACCCGTGGTTTCATCGAAGTAGAAACCTTCTGAAGCACTTGCGTCGTTGCCGCTCACCTTCAGGTAAGCCTTGTATTTGGGAATCATCACACCACTGCTGACGCAGAAGAATCCGGCACCGCTTGGTTTTGTGGCAAGAGCATAGAAAGAAGTGCCGTCGCTTTCCACTTCGCCGTCGGCAGTTCCAATGAGTTCGTTATCGGGGCTGGCCACGACTTCATCGGTTGTCATCGGATACACTGTGGTGTTGGCTGTGCCTTTCAGAATCACGCCTGTATTTTCGGGCACCTTGCCGTCGGCAAGAGGCTCAAGGTGCAGATTGCCCTTGTCATTCCTTGTACCGGCAAACACCGTCACGCCCGTATCCGAAAAGTCGAGCGCGCTCGGCCATGAGAACGAGCCGTAGCCACTCTTACCTATCTTGGCGGGAATTTGCAATGTGCGCTCAAACTGCGCGTCATCCTGATAGATATCCACACTAGGGACTGACGATGTAGCAATGGTAGCCATGCTCACCTTTTTTAATTTAATAAGGTTGTCTTGAGTCGCAATCTTGTCGTCAGCCTTTAAAGTAATAGTAAAAATGGCACCCGAATTACCTGAAACGCCATTCTCTTTGTTAGTAAATATTTGGAAGGTGTAATGGTCAGTCTTGTTGACACAGGCGAAAGAGAAATATTCGGTTCCGCCTATTTTCAGTCTGTCAGAGATTTCATAAAGCGATCCATACTTATCTTTGTCGATGGTTACACCTTCGGGCAGATACAAGTCAAATTGTATGGCCCCGATGTCACTCCGCTCATTTGTCAGGAGAACTTCAACATCGGCTGTTTGGTTTGCAGTAAGTGTCACTTGTCCGATGGATATTTCCTCGGCTTGAATATTACCTGCAAGGCATGCAAAAAACACACCCAATAAGAAAACCTTTTTCATGTCACTATTTTTAATTGTTTCTTAAGACTATGGGCAAAGGCAGACTTAAACAAGTTACCCACTACTGAATTCACCCGTTTGAAGATTCTACATCACGCCCTTTTTCAGGCTTTGAAAAATATTTAATTTATTATAGTATTTGGCTGCAAAAGTAAATGTTTTCTGCGAAACGCACAAACATTTTAACATTTTTGTACCGCCGGAAAACCTTTTTTCATGCTCATCGTGGCATGTTGCACAATTCGTTCCTCATGAACGAAACGCCATAGCTGAAAAAGCATTGCCTGCCCATCGTGAAAAAACTCCCCGAACAGGAAATATGATGCCTAAAGGGAATCATGCATAGCGGCGCGAGCGGAAACAGAAATCCGATGATTTGTCATGTAGGTATGGCATTTCTTTACCGCCCTAAGGCGTTGAGGGTGACATTTGTCTGAAAAAAACGAAACGAAGGCATTAAAAAATGTTGTGCGCTTTGCTATGAAAAATAATTTTGTTAATTTTGCAATCGAAACCAAAAGCACGACGGATAGGCGGGCCACAGTTTTGCCCACATCCGCCCCTCTGCCAGCCAGCGGCCAGAAACTATCATTTACATAACAATAAACACACAAAAAGATTATGGTAAGTTACAAAACACTCGGCCTTGTGAACACGAAAGAGATGTTCGCCCGTGCCATCAACGGCGGTTATGCCATTCCCGCTTTCAACTTCAACAACATGGAGCAGCTCCAGGCCATCATCAAGGCTTCGTCGGAGCTCAAGAGCCCGGTTATCCTGCAAGTATCCAAGGGTGCCCGCAACTATGCTAACCAGACTTTGCTTCAGTACATGGCTCAGGGAGCTGTGGAATATGCCAAGGAGCTTGGCTGCAAGCATCCCGAGATTTCGCTTCACCTCGACCACGGCGACAGCTTCGAGCTTTGCAAGAGCTGTGTTGATATGGGTTTCTCGTCGGTGATGATCGACGGTAGTTCGCTGCCTTACGAGGAGAACATCGCCCTGACGAAGAAGGTGGTAGAATATGCCCATCAGTACGACGTGACTGTTGAGGGCGAGCTGGGCGTGCTGGCCGGTGTTGAGGACGAGGTTGTTGCAGCCGAGAGCCACTACACCAAGCCCGAAGAGGTGATCGACTTTGTTAGCCGTACAGGCGTTGACTCGCTGGCCATCTCTATCGGCACAAGCCACGGAGCTTACAAGTTCACTCCCGAGCAGTGCACACGCGACCCGAAGACCGGTAAGCTGGTTCCCCCGCCATTGGCATTCGACGTGCTCGACGCCATCATGGAGAAACTGCCCGGATTCCCCATCGTGCTCCACGGCTCAAGCTCTGTTCCCCAGGAGTATGTTGACATGATCAACCAGTACGGCGGCAAACTGCCCGACGCTGTTGGTATTCCCGAAGAGCAGCTTCGCAAGGCCTCGAAGAGCGCTGTTTGCAAGATTAACATTGACTCTGACTCGCGCTTGGCCTTCACTGCAGCCGTTCGTAAGACGTTGGTTGAGAAGCCCGGTGAGTTTGACCCGCGTAAGTTCTGCGGACCTGCCCGCGACGAGATGGAAAAGATGTACCGCCACAAGATTGTAGAGGTGCTCGGTTCCGACAACAAACTCGCACAGCTTGATTAAGAAAACTTTTTTACGTTAAGTTAAATATAAATTGAATTGGAAAGAAGCGGGACCTACGCATGAGAGGTTCCCGCTTTTTTTTTATTCTGCCTCGCTGGTTTTGATACTTTCCAAATTGCCAGTGACAGGGTCGAGCACAACGCTGGTGACAAGCTTTTTGCTGAAGAGAGCCTCGTCGAGCATCTCTGTTTGTCCAAACTGTGCGACAAAAAGCTCCTGTTCGGCCAGCATATTGTTGTCCTTGAACACTTTCACCCTGATTTTTCCTGGGAGATTAACGTAAAAACCCTCCATGTTTTTGTCTTTCTCTTTTTTGCCCTTTTCGGCTGCCACCTGAATTTTTGGTGTGATGTGCAGGTCTTCTATGCTGAAATAGTAAGGCGCACCCGAAAGATCGTTGGCCTCGGTCAGTCCGAAGTGAGTGGAAAACCTGAACAGAATCTGCTTGGTGATTTCGCGCTCGGGAATATAGACGAGGTTCACCTCCGAGGTGTCGCGCACCGTAGTGCCATCGAACACTTGCAGCAAGGCAGCCTCTTGGGTGTCGAGCTGTTGCAGCATGAGTTTCAGCTGCTGACCGTCGTTGGGCATGAAGTCGGCCTGTCCGCGTGCCAGCTGGTTTTTGCTTTCGCGAATGTCATAAATTTCCTGCGCCGTCAGCTCGGCCATCTTGGCTTTGCTTCCAGCCGAGAGGATTTCCTGGCTCATGAAGTCGTGCGGATTGAGCGGTGCCTCCTTCATGGCAGGCCTGAACCGCTTGTCGGGAGCGAGGAATCGGTGGGGCTCGGTATTGACGGAGGTCAGAATGCCGCTGTCGTCGAGGTTGATAAGCCTGATGTTTCGCTTATAGTCGGTTTTTGCCTTGAAACTCTTGGTGGTGTCGGGCACGCCGTAGGGAGTGATTTCTGCCGAAAGAATACGATAGCTCACCGAGGGCTCGGTTCCTTGGCTGCTTTTCTTGAAAAACCGCTCTGCAAACTGACAGTATTCGCCAGGCGTATAGCTCGACTTCTCGATGAGCAGGGTGAAACGGAGTGCTGTGCGCGGCAGAAAATATTTGGTTTCTTCCTGTGCGGCCAACGTGAGTGTGCTGCCCAACAGCAGCAGGGCTAACATGGTTTTCTTCATATCTTATAGTTTTTTTATGTTTCGGTAGTGAAGGGGTTTAGAGTGAAGGAGTTAAGATGCCTGCGAACATGCATTTTCTGACGCCAGAGCCATGGCTCAGTCTTTCATGCGACGGAAAGCTTGCGGCAGATAGCGAATAATGTCGCTCGCCAACAGACTCTCCTCGCCCACGTCGCGCACGGCCAAGTCGCCGGCCAGCCCATGCAGATACATGCCCAGCAGACAGGCCTCCTCATGGCTGTGGCCGCGGGCCAGCAAGCCAGTAATGATGCCCGTGAGCACGTCGCCGCTGCCTGCGGTGGCCATGCCAGCATTGCCAGTAGAATTGAACACAACCCTGCGGTCGGGCGTACAAAGTGCTGAGTAGTGACCTTTCAATACGATGTAGGCATGCAGGCGCTCGGCCAGGTCGCGCGCCTTGCTGAGCCGCTCGTAGCTGTCGGCCGAAGGCGAGCCGCAAAGCCGGTCGAACTCTTTGGGATGCGGTGTCATGATGATGTCCTTGGGCAGCTGCTGCGTCCAGGCGCGGTGTTTGGCCAGCATGTTGAGTGCATCGGCATCGAGCACCAACGGGCATTGCGTGCGCCTCACTTGGGCAATCATGGCAATGGCCGTGTTTTCGTTCTGCCCCATGCCGGGCCCCATGCCCACGGCATCGAAATCGGCTGTTTCCACCGGCTCGGAGAAGTGCATATCCTCGTAGTCGTGCAGCACCACCGCCTCGGGCACCGATATTTGCACGATGTCGTTGTTGCGTTTGGGTGTATCCACCGTCACTTTGCCCACTCCGGTGCGCAGACACGCTTTGGCAGCGAGCACGGCTGCGCCCGCCATGCCGTAGCTGCCGGCAATGATGAGTGCGTTGCCCATGTTGCCTTTGTGGGCAAAGGGGTTTCGCGGGCGGAGCAGGGGCCGCAGGTCGTTTTCCTCGGCCACCATGTGCTGTGTGGGTGTTTCTTCTATGAATTTCTGGCTGAGGCGTATGTCGAGCACGCGCAGTTCGCCAATGAACTGCTGGTTTTCGGGAAAGAAGAAGGCCAGTTTTTTCTGCTGCAGGGTGAGGGTGAGGTCGGCCTTGATGATGTTGGCCAGAATGTTCATGGTGTTGTCCTCGGTCATCAGTCCCGACGGAATATCGATGCTCACCACGCGCGCCGGTGCCTGATTGATGTATTTCACAAGCGAGGCAAATCCGCCGGCAAGCGGCTTGTTGAGTCCCGAGCCAAAGAGTCCGTCAATCACCACGGTGCCTGCCTCAAGCTTGGGCGGGTCGAACTGCTGCGTTACTTCGAAAAAACTTTTGACGCGCTTATGGGTGGCCACCAGTTGCCTGTTTTTGGCACAGTCGGGCGAAAGATGGCCGCTGATGTTAAACAGGTAGATGCTCACCTTGTAGTCCTTGTCGGCCAGCATTCGTGCCACGGCCAGTGCGTCGCCGCCGTTGTTGCCCGGTCCGGCAAACACCACGAAGGGCGTGGCGTTGCTCCAGCGCTCGGTGATGGCAAACGTCAGCGCACGGGCAGCGCGCTCCATCAAATCGAACGATGAGATGGGCTCGTGCTCGATGGTATATTTGTCAAGCTCTTGAATCTGAGCACTCGTAAAAATTTTCATACGTGCAAAATTACAAAAATAATGCAAACCGCCGTGCATGTTTTGTTGTTTTTTTTATCATTTTGGCGCAAAAAGCCGTTTTCGGCCACGTTTTAACAATGACTAAGTTTTCAATTCAACATTTAACCCAAAATCTTTGCCCCCTAAAATTATTATTGTTACTTTTGGCGCGGATTAACCAAAAACATAGAATTAGGAAGATGAAAAAGATTGTACTCACAGTGGCTCTGCTGTGCGCCATGACCGCCGCCAAGGCACAAAATGTTGAAACTTTTCTGAACCGCTACAAGCAGCTGGTGGAGACGGTTGAGAGCCGCGACTCCATCGGTGGCGAAGAAAAGAAAGCGTTCAAAGAAACCTATGACAAACTGACAACAGAGTATCACGACACCTACAAAGAAAAAATGAACAACGACGAGCTGGAACTCTACATGGAGTATCGCACACGCTATCGCCGCCGGTTTGCCCGCGACAAAGCCGAGCTGATTGGCGAGCGCATCGACAGTGCCGGCGTACATGCCTGGCGCGGTGTGAAGAAAGCCGGCTCGAAGGCATCGGGTGTGCTGAAAGGCATTTTCAAGCGCAACAAGAACAAGAGCAAATAGCAGAGCATGCACTATTCCCCATTTGCCTTGTGCCTCAGAACACTGGCCGCCATGCGCTGCCTGCTGACGGCTGCCGTGCTGCTTGCGGTCATGGCTGCGCCTGTTTCGGCGCAGACCGACGGCATGCTCCACAAGCGGCTCAAGGTGGGCCTGGTGCTGGGCGGCGGCGGTGCCAAGGGTGCCGCAGAGGTGGGCGTGCTGAAGGTCATCGAGGAGGCTGGTATCCCTATCGACTACATTGCCGGCACGAGCATCGGCTCTATTGTGGGCGCGCTCTACTCGGTGGGCTACCGCGCTGAGACACTCGACTCGCTCTTCTGCTCGCAGGAGTGGCTCACGTTGCTGGCCGACCGCGAAGTGACGCTGAGCAGCGAGCCCATTGCCGAGCGCGACGGCATTACCTACATCTTCGGATTTCCCGTCTCGCGCAAGGGCAGCAAAAAGGCCGACCCCACGTTTGGAGCGGTGCGCGGCGACAACATCGTGAGCCTGTTTCAGAATCTCACGCAGGTGCGCGACTCCATCAATTTCAACGAGCTGCCCATTCCCTTCCGCTGTGTGGCTGCCGACGTGAAGAGCTGGAGCGAAGTGGTGCTCGACCGTGGCAATCTGCCCCGCGCCATGCGCGCAAGCATGGCCATTCCTGGCGCATTTAAGCCTGTGCGAATAGGAAAGATGGTGCTGGTGGACGGCGGACTGCTGAACAATCTGCCCGTAGATGTGGTGCGCAAGATGGGGGCCGACGTGGTGATTGCCATCGACCTGGCTCAGGAAAAGCCGGGTGAGCGACGCGACTTTTCGCTGAAGGACACCTTTGGCATTGGTGGCGTCATCGACTGGGTGGTTTCGCGTCCCGATGTGAAGAAGTACCACGAGAACCGTGCCGCCACCGACCTTTACATCAACCCCGACCTGGGCAACTATGGAGTGACCAGTTTCAGCCGCGAAAGCATCATCCACATGATTGATTTGGGCGAACGCGAAGGCCGCAACCACTGGAAAGCCCTGCTCGACCTGAAACGCCGCATCGGGCTGTGACACCAGCCAACGCCCGTTCTGCTGTCAAGCTTCGCCTTGCTATGAGAGAGTTATGTTTGTTTTCTAATCGCAACACTAAGACAAGCATAATATCTGACATGGCAAAAACCATGGCAACTCTTGTTGCTCAGGACATAAACAATAAAAACAATAGTGTTGCGGAATGAAGGTGTATGAAAAGATTTGCTTTATTAATGATCGCTGCACTTGCCATCGTCTCGGCAGCAAACTGCAAGAATGTAACAAATGCCAACCCTGCGCAGGTACAAGACTCAACGGTACTTGGCAAACTCTATTTCGTCAATCTCAAAGAGGGAGAAAAGCCTGTCATGACGGGACTGAGCCTGAACGGCAACCGTTGCGGTACCGAGGATTTCAACAACAAGCCCTACGCCACCGAAGGTATCCGCTCGGTTTTTGAACTGAACGAATGGGTAGAGTTTCATCCGCAGTCAAACGCAACCACCGGCATCAAAGTAATGGTTTTTAAGCACAAAGCCGACCAAGGTTTTTACCTGAAAAACGCTTTGAACGACAAAACCCCTGGTTATGTTCAAGAGTGCGAATTGAACAAAGACCCCGATGCTGAAGCAACTTATCACTGGGGCTCCTTCTACCTTCATCCCGAAGAGGTGAGTCCGGGCTACTATGACTTTGTTTTTCTCTACAACAACAAGGTCATTGCAACCCTGCCGACTAAGTTTTATCCCGATGAACAAATAATAGAAAAAACTGATTCGGAACTAGAGAATCTCATGAAGCAACCAATCGACCAATAGTTGCTTTCCTGCCAGCAGAGCCGTGAGATGTTTTCATAACGTCGTGAGTTATTTTCGTAACGCCGTGAGATATTTTCGTAACGTCGTGAGATAAAAAAATAACTCACGACGTTATTTCTAAATTCTCTAGAAAATTTCAATTTATCGTCGTGAGTTACTTTTGCCACATGCGGAGATGTTTTTATATTTCACGGCGCGACGATATAATTCTCTAGAAAATTTGGGCATATTATCGTAAGATAATTGGGCCGTGCCGCGAAATCATTGTTTATCTCGCGGCACGGCTCAATTATTTTTCCGCGTTGAGGGCATAATCCCAAAAACTTTTCGTAAATTTGCAACATCTAAGCAACAAGCCATGAGTCCAGTATTTAGACGCGAAAACGAATTTACTTTCAAGATATACTCCAACGAGGAGGAACGAATGCACATCCACGTCATCTACAACGGCAAGGAGGCCAAGTACTGGCTGGAGCCCCAGGTAGAGCTGGCGAAGAATGCGGGCATTCCTGACCATAAACTGAATGAAATAAAGAAAATTGTAGATAAATATGCAGAAAGATTTAAGCAACAATTCCGCGACCACATCGGTAAGCGTATTGATGATTAACGCCCAGGGCATTATGCTCTCAGTGCTGGGTCACGACTATTTCCTGTCGTACAACCGTATTCCATGGATGCAAGACGCACCCATACGCAGCGTGCTGAACGTACAGATGTCTGGCACTGAGGCCATCGAATGGCCCGACCTTGACGTGGACCTCGAAATAGACAGTCTGCGGCATCCCGAGCGCTACCCGCTGGTCATAAAACGAAATTCCATGGATTTCGTTGCGGAGGGATAAATAATATAGTTTTTAGGGAGTTATAGGGAGTTATAGGGAGTTAAAGAGGAATTAAGGGGGGAGTTAAGGGGAGTTTAGCCGACCTTTTCCTGTCGTAATTCACAGTAATCCCAAAAACTTTTCGTAAATTTGCAACATCTAATGCAACAAACCTTACTATGAGCATCATTAAAGTTAAAGACAAGACGTTCAGGACCTCCATTCCCGAGGCAGAAATCCTGAAACATGTGAAAGAAGTGGCTGCCCGCATCAATCAAGACATGGCCGGCAAGACCCCGTTGTTCCTTGCCGTGCTGAACGGTGCGTTTGTGTTTGCCGCCGACCTGATGCGCGAAATCACCATCCCCTGCGAAATCTCGTTTGTGAAGCTTGCCTCGTACATGGGCACGGTTTCGACGGGCAAAATCACCGAGGTGATTGGCATCAACGAGGACCTGACGGGGCGCCATGTGGTGATTGTTGAGGACATCGTGGACACGGGCCTCACCATGCAGCGCATGATTGAGACGCTGAGCCTGCGCCATCCGGCCTCGATAAGCACCTGCTCGCTGCTGTTCAAGCCCGACAAGCTGCAAGCCGACATCGACATCGACTACGTGGCCATGAAAATCCCCAACGAGTTTATTGTGGGCTATGGTCTCGACTACGACCAGCAGGGGCGCAACCTGCGCGACATTTTCACCGTGGTGGAATGACAATGGCGCAGCCACTAAGCTAAGCCACAGCACAACAGAGACGGATATTCCTTTCAACACTAAAACAGAAGAATATGAAGAACATCGTAATTTTCGGCGCGCCTGGCTCAGGCAAGGGCACGCAGAGCGACAAAATGATTGAGAAATATGGCCTCGGCCACATTTCTACGGGCGATGTCCTGCGTAAGGAAATCAAGGACAACACCCCGCTGGGCAAAACAGCCAAAGAGTTTATCGACAAAGGACAGCTCATTCCCGACGAGCTGATGGTGAACATCCTGGCCGGCGTTTACGACAGCTTTGGCCCCGACCACGAGGGCATTATCTTCGACGGATTCCCCCGCACCATTCCTCAGGCAGAGGCTCTGAAGGCCATGCTCGCTGAGCGCGGCCACCAGATTGCCGCCATGATTGAACTCGACGTTCCCGAAGACGAACTGATGACGCGCCTCATCAAGCGCGGACAGGAAAGCGGACGCTCGGACGATAACGCCGAAACTATCAAGAAACGCCTCGACGTTTACCACAACCAGACGGCACCGCTCATCGACTGGTACAAGGGCGAAGGCATCCACTACCACATCAACGGCCTGGGCGAACTCGACCGCATCTTCGCCGACATCTGCGAGGTGGTGGACAAACTCTAGAATATTGAGACCGTCGAGGGTAACAGCAATACTCCAGACGCTCAAGAGAATCTTTAAAAGAATCAAATCAGCTATCAATGGCAGAAAGCAACTTCGTTGACTATGTGAAAATTCTCTGCCGCTCGGGCAAGGGCGGCAGGGGCTCCATGCACCTCAAGCACGTAAAGTACAACTACAACGGCGGTCCCGACGGCGGTGACGGCGGCGATGGCGGCGACGTCATTCTGCGCGGCAACCACAACTACTGGACACTGCTGCACCTGCGCTACCAACGGCATATTTTTGCCGAGCACGGAGGCAACGGCGGCAAGGACAAGTGTCACGGCACCAACGGGCGCGACCAGATTATCGACGTGCCCTGCGGCACCGTGGTCTATAACGCCGAGACAGGCAAATACATCTGCGACGTGACCTACGACGGGCAGCAGGTGGTGCTGCTCAAGGGCGGCCGCGGCGGACTGGGCAATTTCCAGTTCCGCAGCGCCACCAACCAGGCCCCGCGCTACGCGCAGCCCGGCGAGCCCATGCAGGAGATGACCGTCATCTTAGAACTGAAGCTGCTGGCCGACGTGGGACTGGTGGGATTTCCCAACGCGGGCAAATCGACATTGGTTTCGTCGCTGTCGAATGCCCGCCCCAAGATAGCCAACTACCCTTTCACCACCATGGAGCCCTCGCTGGGTATTGTGGGCTACCGCGACCAGAAGTCGTTTGTCATGGCCGACATTCCCGGCATCATCGAGGGCGCCAGCGAAGGCCGCGGACTGGGACTGCGTTTTCTGCGACACATTGAGCGCAACTCGCTGCTGCTGTTCATGGTGCCAGGCGACACCGACAACATTCTGCACGAATACAGCGTGCTGAAGGGCGAACTGCAGAAATTCAACCCCGAAATGCTCGACAAACACCGCGTGCTGGCCATCACCAAGTGCGACCTGCTGGACGACGAGCTGATGGCCTTGCTGCGCGACGAGCTGACTGCCGGACTCAAAGAGCTGGGCGACGAACTGCCCATCGTGTTTATTTCGGCTGTCACCGGATTCGGGCTCAGCGAACTCAAGGACGTGCTGTGGGCTGAGCTGAACAGCGAGAGCAACAAACTGCAGAGCATTACTGCCGAGGACACACTGGTTCACCGCGACAAGGACATGAGCATCTTTGCCGAGGAACTGGCAGCTGAAGGCGAGGACGACATCGAACTGATTGACGAAGACGAGGTGGAGGACATCGACGAGCTCGACGACTTCGAATACGACGACGAGCTATGACCGCCATCAGTCCGCAGCTGCACTATTATAATATAGGTACGCGCGTAGTGGCTTTCAGCACGACGCGCCATGGTGGCGTTGGCCAGGGGCATTATGCCTGTTTCAACGTGAACCATTATTGCGGCGACACGGCCGAGGCCGTTGGTCAAAACCGCCACGCTCTCTGCCAGCTGCTTGGCATCGGTGAGCAGCGGCTGGTTTATCCCCATCAGACTCACCACACCCGTATTTGCGCCATCGACAAAGCCTTTCTGGAACTTTCGGAGGCCGAGCGCGCCCAACGGCTGGAGGGCATCGACGCTCTGAGCACCCGCGAGAAAGGCGTTTGCATAGGCGTTTCCACCGCCGACTGCATTCCTGTTTTGCTCTACGACGAAGAACACGACGCCGTGGCTGCCATTCATGCGGGCTGGCGCGGCACGGTGGGGCGCATCGCCGAGCAGGTCGTAGCCCACATGCGGAACACCTACGGCTCTCGCCCCGAAACGCTGCACGCCGTCATTGGGCCGGGCATTTCGCTGGAGCATTTCGAGGTGGGCGACGAGGTGTATGCAGCCTTTGTCGAGGCAGGTTTTCAGATGGAGCAGATTGCCAGAAGATTTGAAAAGTGGCACATCGACCTCTGGGAGTGCAACCGAGAGCAGCTCATGAGCCAGGGCGTGAGAGCCGAAAACATTCAGACGGCCGGCATCTGCACTTACGCCCATTGCGACGACTTTTTCTCTGCCCGCCGGCTGGGCATCAACAGCGGGCGGATTCTGACGGGGATAATGGTAAACCCACCAGCAGAAACCCACCAGCAAAAACCCAACCCCAACCCCTCCCGAAGGGAGGGGAGCTTAACTACCTCTAATACAGAAATCTATTTTGTGAGGTAATCAGACTCCCCTCCCTTCGGGAGGGGTTGGGGGTGGGTTTTTGCTGGTGGGTTTCTGCGGTTGTTTTTCCTGTTTTACTTATTTACCTTTGTGCCGGTTGGCGCGGTTTTTGCGGTATTTGGCTTTTTGCATGGCCGAACCGCTACCGTGGGCACCCGTGATGTATTTCTTCTTTTTGGCCTTGGTTTTCACCTTGCCCTCGTCGTTAGCTTTTTTCGTCTTCGCCTTGCTGAAGGAGATGCCATTGACGAGTATGCTCTCGAAGTCGTCCATGTTCTTCTGTTTGCTTTTTACGGATTAACTATCTGCGTTGAAACGTTTTGCTGTTTTAAACTACAACTTTTCAGGCGCACATCGGTTTAATGGTGGAACAGGCGCACACCCGTAAATGCCATGGCAATGCCATATTTGTCGCAGGTTTCGATGACATTGTCGTCGCGCACCGAGCCGCCGGCCTGTGCAATGAACTCAACACCACTTTTGTGGGCGCGCTCAATATTGTCACCAAAGGGGAAGAAAGCGTCGCTGCCCAGGGCCACGCGGGTGTTCTTGGCTATCCACTCTTTCTTCTCTTCGCGGGTGAGGGGTTCGGGACGGCTGCTGAAAAACAGCTGCCATGTGCCCTCGCGGAGCACGTCGTCAGCGTCGTCGGAGATATACACATCGATGGTGTTGTCGCGGTCGGCACGACGTATGCCCTGCTTAAAGGGAAGGCTCATCACCTTGGGATGCTGTCTGAGCCACCAGATATCGGCTTTGTTGCCCGCCAGGCGTGTGCAGTGAATGCGGCTCTGCTGTCCGGCGCCAATGCCGATGGCCTGTCCGTCCTTCACGTAGCACACCGAGTTCGACTGGGTGTATTTCAGGGTGATGAGGGCAATGATGAGGTCGCGGCGGGCCTCGTCGGTGAAGGTTTTGTTCTGAGTGGGAATGTTCTCAAACAAAGCCGGGTCGTCCAGACGAATCTCGTTGCGTCCCTGTTCGAAGGTAATACCGAACACTTGCTTGCGCTCGATGGGCTCGGGCTGGTAGTTGGGGTCGATGCGAATGACATTGTAGGTGCCTTTGCGCTTGTCTTTGAGTATTTCCACGGCCTCGGGCGTATAGTCGGGGGCTATCACGCCGTCGCTCACCTCGCGCTTCAGCAGCCGTGCGGTGGTGGCATCGCAGGTGTCGGAAAGGGCCACAAAGTCGCCGTAGCTCGACATGCGGTCGGCACCACGGGCGCGGGCGTATGCGCAGGCAATGGGCGAGGCGTCGAGTCCCTCAATGTCATCTACGAAATAAATGCGCTTCAGTGTGTCGCTCAGCGGCAGTCCCACGGCAGCGCCGGCGGGGCTGACGTGTTTGAACGAGGCTGCTGCGGGCATACCAGTGGCAGCTTTCAGCTCGCGCACCAGTTGCCAGGCATTAAAAGCGTCGAGAAAATTGATGTATCCCGGCCTGCCGTTAATCACTTCGATGGGGAGTTGGCCCTCGGTCATAAAGATGCGCGAGGGTTTCTGATTCGGATTGCATCCGTACTTCAGTGCTAGTTCGTTCATAAAAAAATACGCTATTGGAGATTTTGATGTGCAAAAGTAGTGTTTTTTTGTGAGTTATACAAAAAAATGCACTATCTTTGTGCGCTAAATTACTCATATCACGTATGGAAAAGAAACGCATAGAACTTAGAAAGCTTCTGGAAGCTGTCGAAAAAGAAATTCTGAAGAAGCCCAACAAGAAAGTGCTCGACCGGCTGTCGCTCTTTGCCGGCTATCAGGACTGGGACGGTTTTCAGAAAGCACTGCACGGACAGTCGGGCGGTTTTTCAAACTATGATGCCGAAGGCGAGAACAATAAATCATCCCGAACCGACCGCAAAGTTCCCCAAGCAAAAGGTAATCCTTCTCTTACAGAGGATTGATTCCCCCCATTCAAAGACCCGTTTTTCCCCGTTTCGCTGAACACCCGCAGCAACAGGAAAAACCGCCACGCTTTCCTTTGCACACACGACGGACCAATGTGCTGTGCAAGGAAAAAACATGGCGGCTCTGCGGTTTTTCTGAAATATACAGATTCCCGGGAGATGTTTTATTCAGATTTATTCAGCGATGCGCTTGATGGTGAAATATGGAGCACTTAAAGCGTATAACTTGATGCTTTTCGCAAGTTCTGTAAGATAGGGTACATCTTGCACATATTTTTCATTCAATCTATACACCCTGCCGCTAAACTCAATTTTATCCCCAACAGAAAACTCTTTTTCCACATCTTTTCGAAGGTCGCCATGTTCTGTTACTGGAAACAGATAATACCTGTCACCATTAGCAGTTTTTATAAAGTAATTACCAGCGATACCATCACGATCACCAATTCCGGTTTCTCCGCTGATATCTGACAAATAACCGCCGATTTTTGAAACAATCTCGGGATTGGCAGAAAACACATAACCTCCTTTGTCGTCTTCGTTGGGTTTGGTTATTTCACTTTCTTCAATGTCATCGCTACTGCAGGCTGACAACGAAACACTTGTCCAACCTAACATCATAAACGAAAATAAAAATGATAAAAAACTTTTCTTTGTCATTATTGATACTATTTAATGTGTTAATACTTTATCATATAACGATTGTTGTGGCCATTCTTCGCATCAAAATCGAAGAAAAACAACTTATCTTTACTTCTTTTAACATTACAATGACGATTTCCATCTACTCAGCACCTTGGCATGAATAGTTATGGAAACTCATTCCCGACACGCGTAAGCAGGAATTCGTCCATCATACTTACATGGAGATGGTGAGCCAGCGCATAGGCCAGATTCTCTGCGGCTATGAGGATGCCAACGATTGCAACCAACTTCGCGGCGACAATGCGCTGAAGATGTCGGTGGGCCGCAAGCCGTCTGATGCAGACCTCTCCTCCTACGATAAAAAAGAAGACTTGAATTTGAATAGTAAGAAGTATGGATTTTATACATCCATAAATCAAAAAACGAGATAAAAATGACCCATCAACCAAACAATCAATTGTATATTATCTCATATATTATGCAACAAGTTAAGAAACAACTAATGCAGAAACGTTTCTTAAATAGACCTCTTTAGGTCTGCTATTCAGAGTTTGTCGTAGCAGGTGAGCCTCGGTCAGAGTATTGGATTTGGCTATGGCGGAATTTGTCTATCAGTAGCCTGTTCTTTTACTGTTGATACGCGAGCGGGTGGAGCGCATGGTGCTCTCGCTGATGCCCATGATGCGCATGATTTCTTCGTCGGTGCGGCCTTCGTGCTCCATGATGGCGAAAAACATGTATTTGGGAGAGAGGCGGTCGTAGTCGGTTTCCAGGTCGTTGACGAAGGCGAGGTCTTTCAGTTTGTAGTATTCTATGAAGTCAGTGAAGTCGGCCTTTCCCCATCTCACGGTGGTGGCCCCCGATTGCAGCGCGTCGTAGAGCCGTTTTCCGTTGGCCAGTATGCCGGCCTGCCGCTGCTGCAGCTCGCTGATTTTCCGGTTCAGCCTTACCAGTTCCTTGGTGTTCTGCTCTCCGCTGGCTTCCAGCTGCTCTGCCTTTCGGGTGTAGTCGGCCAGCTGCACTTTGGTCTCGGCCAGCTGTTTGGCAGTTTTCATCCCCCGGTAGCTGTAATAGCCGAGACCGATTATCAGGAGTCCGCCGATGCCCACAACGACCAGTCCCCATCCATACACCTTGTTCAATAGTTCCTGTTCTGCCACCTTCTTGTCATACTTGGCCTGAATCTCGTTTAGCCGCTCCTGCTGCTGTGTATCGTAGTAGCGTTTTTGCCACGCCATAGCGCTGTCTGCCAGTGCGTTGGCCCGCTCATAGTCTTTCCGTTCCATACATTGCTTCCGCATGGTGTTGAAAATGTCTATCCGTATGGTGCTCATCAGCGTGTTACGGGTCCTGTAGAGGGCCTGTTCCCACATCTCATTTGCTTTTTCCGTGCTGTCTTCCCTGAGGTAGATGTTGGCAAGCGCGTAATAGGCACCTGCAAGATTTCCCGTGTCTATGGCCTTCTTCAGATAGACTTTGGCCAGCAAAGGCTCTTCTTTCTCATAGATTCTTCCTAAGTTTATATAATAATAAGGGAGATTGGACGGATGCATAGATTGTAGCAACGTCCCGCATTCGTTTGCACAAATCAGGGCACTGTCCTTTTTCCCCAATTCCAAATAACAATATATGAGGTGGATTAAAGCATTTGATTGTCTTTCTTCGCTTTTCAAGGTCTTAGCAATAGTCAGGGCTTTCTGTGCATAATATTTACATAAATCGGTCTCATAAGCTTCACCATTATAATAAGAAAGAGCGTCACAAATTTTGTATTGCAGCAGAAGGTCGTCTGTTTGGTCAGCCAACTTTTCTGCCTGTTTGATGAGCATGATGGTCTGGGGCATCCTATATTTATTATAGGTGGTTACGCCTTGATAGTACAGTGCGCGGGCCAGTTTTACTTTATCTGAAGTGTTCTTATAGTAGTTTACGCTATACAGGATAGCACTGTCGGAAGTGGAAGTAATGCGCCTCCTGCGGTTAATCTCGGTCTGAACTAAATAGTAATAGGCAGAGTCTTCCCCAGACTTCATGTCTGACAAAGGAATCTCGTCAAGGCAATGATAGGCGGAATCCACCTCGTCGTGGGCTAACAGGCCATCAATACGTGACAACTGTTCCTCTGCATCGTTTCTGCTTTGGCATCCAAGGAGAAGCATGGTGGATAATATGAAAGAAACGAATAGGGAAGTCTTCATAAATGTTGTAAATTTGTGACAAAGGTACAAAAATTAATTCAAACCACATTGAAAAACCGCTTTTTTCTTTTTTGCATGCTTTGTGACAGTCTCTTTTTGTTGCATTTTCTTTCATCTTGCTTTGTTGCAAAACACGCAACATGCTGACAAACAAGCTAATAGGATAATTCCTGCTTGCAACACTCCATTGAAAAAGATGTCGAAATAGTTGGAGCTTTCCATTTCTTGTTTCTATATTTGCCATGCGAAAACGCTCTTTATTAGTGTTAAGCAAGAAACAAATGACCACCTACAGACAGTTAATCTTTACAAATATCTGTTATGTTTTCGGGTTTGTTGAGCGTCTATATAATGTAACTCAGTAAGCTGGTCAAAGTGAAATGAACAGAATCTTAATATGATGAGAAAAGGATTAATAATTATTATGGCAGTATTGTTGCCAATGTTTTCGGCAGAAGCAAAACTGGCGCAAACCGACAATTGTACCGCGGTATGCGACTCTGCATCTTCGGCAATGCTAACCGTGCGCGGTTCGCTGACATCCAGCAGTGACACTATAGTTGTTTGGCTGCTCACCGACGAAGGGAGCCTGATGCGAGTTGCGGCCACCGACACACTAAATGCCGGGCAGTTTGCCTTCAGCCTTAATGTGCCATGCGAAGTACGTAAATACTCGATCACCACACCCGACAAGCATGTTGATGTGGACTTTTATGCCTCTGGCGGAATGGAAGTATCCGTCAGGGGACGTGCCGACTGCCTGGCCACGTGGAAAGTGGAAAGTCCTGCCCCAGAGCAGCGATTAGAAAATGCCCTTCGAGAAACTGCCGAGTCGTACGAAATTCAGCGCGAGACTGTGCTCACCGACTATTACAGGCTGGGGGACAAACTTAAGAACGGCGAGAACATTGACCGCGAGCAGATGAAAATGCTGAAAGCACAGCTTGACACACTGAAGGCCCAGACATTCAGTTGCGAGATGGGTGTATTGGAGCAGTGGCCCATCAACGAGCAGTGGTTGGAAAAACTGTCGTCGATAGCCGCCTACTGCGAGATATTGCCCACACTCATGGACCGTCCCCGAGCCATCAACCTCTACAACCGTCTGAGCGACGAGCAGAAAGCCAGCGACCAGGGCCAGAGGATGCTTTGGGCACTATATCCCGAGAACAAGGTGAAGGAAGGCATGAAGTCGCCCGACGGAAATTTCATCTCGCCTGATGGAAAGCAACATAAACTGGCCGAGTTCCGCGGAAAATATGTGCTGGTCGACTTCTGGTTCAACGGCTGTTTGCCCTGCCGCCGCAGTATTCCCGAATTGGGCGAGGTAAGCAAGCAGTACAAGGGCCGCTTGGAAGTGGTCAGCCTGAGCCTCGATGCCATGAAGGTGTGGGTAGATGCCACCGACGAACATCCCATCACATGGAACAACTGGAACGACAAGAAAGGGCGCAACGGACTCTATGCCAAATACCCCACTCAAGGTGTTCCTTTCTACGTGCTCCTCTCGCCCGACGGCACTGTCATAACTATGCAGGCCGGCTATGCCGAGGGAGTAATAAAGGAACTGCTGAAGAAACACATTGCCGATTAGCCGCAGGATGAAACTTATATATAGCCCATTTCAATTGTTATGAAAAAAAGTTTGTTGATATTTCTGTTGTTGGTGTCAGTTCTATGTTCCAAAGCACAGACATTGACGGGAATGGTGGTTGACGAGAGTGGCTCGCCTGTCTCTTTTGCCACGGTAGCCTTATTACAGTCGTCTGATTCTGCGTTTGTCAGTGGCGCGGTGACCGACGATGCGGGAAAGTTCGCCTTGGCGGCTGATCCGAGAGGCGGGTTGCTGAAGGTGAGTTGCGTGGGCTACGACACACAATACCGTGAACCGGCTGAGGGCATGACCGTCATTTTACAGCAGGCGGCAATAATGGTGGAGGGCGTTGTGGTGAAGGGTAGCCGTCCTGTCTATCACATGGATGAACGCGGCCTTGTGGCTCCGATAGAAAACACTGTTCTTAGTAAATTGGGTAATGGCATGGACGTGCTAAATCAGTTGCCTTTTGTCAAGGAGGAAGGCGACGGCGTGAGCATTATGGGGCAGCAGGGCGGCTTGCTGGTATATATCAACAAACGCAAAATGGAGGACTGGAACGAACTGCGTCAGCTGTCGAGCTACGATATTAAGGCGGTTAGAATTGTTACTAACCCAGGATCAGAATACGGTGCCAACGTAGGTACGGTAATCCTAATCACCACACTTCGTCCCACAGGTGAGGGATTAGGCGGATATGCAATGGCAGAGGGCAGGCAGGCGAAGGATTTCAAAAGCACGGCACGTGTGAACCTGAACTACCGTCGGGGTGACACCGATGTGTTTGGCGGTGCCTACTTGATGAATAACGTTACAAGAGTGGGGCACGACGATCAACACAGGTTCCTGTACGAGCAGGAAACGTATGAGACCTTGAGCAGCGGCCAACAGAAAACGAAATACTCATGGCTATGGATGAATGTGGGTATGAACCATCAGCCAGACGACAGGCAATATATCAGCCTTCAGTATAGTTTCGACACTTATTTAAGAAACAAGACACATCTGGACAGGGACAACATCTTTTCTGGCGGGGGAGAGAAAGAGGAATTCAAGTCGGCAACAGATTTCGACGAAACACAATTCCGGCATCGCCTGACGGCCTATTATTCCAACCAACTGAGCGAGAAGTGGAGTGTTGCCTTGGACGGCATTTGGGCACATTATGGCTCGGGAGAAGATCAGGAAGAGCATGAAAACCGCTATGGCACACCGCAGCAGATACAGACAGAAAGCCGCTCAAGGACAGACATGTATGCCCTGAAGGGAGTGGCTACGGGCAAGATTCTTGCTGGTGAATTGAACTGGGGGGTGGAAGGTATCTGCACTAGCAGCAGACAGGACTATCAGGTGGTGCAACAGGCTGGTAATGGAATACCCGACAGCGACACTGAAGCAAGACAGAAGTCGGGAAGCCTTTTTGCAAGTTATCGGCGAAGCCTGGGAAACCTGTCAGGTGAAGTGGGTGTCAGATACGAGTATGTAGATTTCAGGTTCTACAATGCTGGTGTTCTTTCTGCTGATGACAGCCGAACATATCATCACCTATTCCCCAACCTCTCGCTGTCTTACCGAATAGGGCAGGTCGCGCTTACGGCGGGATACCGCGTCGGTGTGTCGCGCCCGAGCTACTATCTGATGAGAAGCGGCGTTTCCTTTGCTAACAGTTTCCTCTATTATCAGGGAAATCCCAAACTACAACCTGAGTACACGCACAGATACTCTGTTTCGGCTGCCTGGCGCGACCTGCATCTGTCACTGAGCTATTCACATTGTGTGGACAGGTGCGTCAACATGCTCTCGCTGTACGAAAACCAGCCTGTGGTGTTGAGTGGAAATCAGAATACCGATGCCGACTACCTTCGCTGCACCATGTCATGGTCGCCTACTTTTGGCTGTTGGAAGCCGTCGCTGTCGTTGTCTTTCGAAAAGCAGTATTTAGAGTTCTATGGGATTACCTATAATCAGCCCGTCTTCTCGTACTCTTTCAAGAACGTGGTGACGCTGCCACATGACTGGCAGGTTGTGATTAACGCTGGGGGACATTCGCAGGGCCAAAGCAATATCTATACAGCACGGGCGGCTCTGTTGTTTAGCTCTGAGGTCTATGCCAGTAAGAAAATCGGCAAATGGACATTACGCGTGGGTGTCTACGACTTGTTCCACACCAGTAACGATGACGGCTATAACAGACAGGGCGACATCTACCAGAGGCACAAAGCCGATATCAACCAGCAATGTGTCTATGTGCGAGCAACTTACCGTTTCAATGCCGCCCAGTCGAAATACAAGGGTGGAACGGCCGGCGAAAGCGAAATTAACAGAATGTAAATATGTTGAGAAAAGAATTCCCACTGACCCTCCAGCATGACAGTATGCAGTGTGGAGTGGCTTGTCTGGACATGGTTTGCCGTCATTATGGCCGCCACTATGGCTTGGATTCGATATCGCGCTATTGCCATGCAACGCGCGAAGGGGTATCGATGAAGGGAATTAGTGAGGCGGCCCATGATTTGGGCTTTCAGACGGTTTGCGGGAAGATGGAACTTTCTCGGCTGTCGGAAATTCCACTGCCATGTATTCTTCACTGGGATCAAGAGCATTTCGTGGTGCTGTATCGGGTGAGGAGTGGCGGCAAACACTTTTATGTGGCAGACCCGGGTAAAGGTTTGGTTACTTATAAGGCTGAGGAATTCCAGGAGAAATGGATTTGCGTAGAGGAGGGGGGCATGGAAAAGGGTGTAGCCCTGCTGCTTGACCCGACTAACGAGTTTTACCAAAAAGAAATCAGAATGAGAAGTGAAAGTCACTCATTGAGCTTCTTGGTGAGATACTTCAAGAGGTACCGGCGGCAATTGCTGCTGATGGCACTGACGCTGCTGATGGCCAGTCTGATGCAGTTGGTGTTGCCGTTGCTCACGCAGAAGATAGTGGATGTGGGTATCAAGGAGAAGGATATACCATTTATCTACTTGGTACTGGCGGGGCAATTAATGCTGACGCTGAGCCGCACGCTGGTGGACTTCTGGCGTCGGTGGCTGCTGCTCCGGGTGAGTATGCATGTCAACATCGACCTTATCAGCGACTTTTTCACCAAGCTGGTACGCCTGCCCATGTCGTTCTTCGATACGAAGCTGATGGGCGACCTACAGCAACGTATGAACGACCACCAGCGTGTGAACATCTTTATCACGCAACAGTCTATGGGGATGATGTTTGCAGCGACTACCTTCGTGGTGTTCGGCATTGTATTGTGGACCTATCATCCGCTGATTTTCGCCATCTTCCTCGGCGGCAGCATGCTCTATGGCGTATGGCTCTCGCTATTCCTGCGTAGGCGCAAGGTGATAGACTATGAGATGTTCGCCCGCCAGGCAAAAAACAACAGCAAGACGTATCAGATGCTGACCTCGATGCAGGAAATCAAATTGCAGGACTGCGGACAACGGCGCACCGAGGAATGGCAGCAGGTGCAGAGCGACCTGCTGGCGATCCAGAGTCGCAGCCTCCGACTGAAACAGCAACAGGAGGCGGGCTGTATCTTCATCGACGAGGTGAAAAATATTGTGATTACCGTGGTGGCGGCAACAGCGGTAATCCACGGAGAGCTGACGCTGGGCATGATGCTGGCCGTGCAGTATATTATTGGCCAACTGAATGCGCCTGTGGCCCAACTGATGGAATTCTTCTATGCCGTGCAGGACGTAAAGCTCTCGCTCGAGCGCATTAACGAGATTCACCGGACGGAGGAGGACGACATCGAGGACTGGCGCTATGCCTGCTATAAGACGGGCACAAGGGAGTTGCGCGCGGAGCACGTGAACTTCAAATACGACCCGCACAGTCCGCGGTGGATTCTGCACGACATCAGCATGACCATCCCTGAGGGCAAGACGACGGCCATTGTCGGCGCATCGGGCAGCGGAAAGACAACGCTTATGAAGCTGCTGCTGAAGTATTACCCGGTATGCAAGGAAGACGGACTGGGCGACATCTTTTTGAGCAATTACAACTTGTACCTATATAATATAAAATGGTGGCACAGCCGTTGTGGTGTGGTGATGCAAGACGGAGTCATCTTCTCGGAGTCGATAGCCCGTAACATTGCCGTCGGTGATGGTGATATTGACTGGCAGCGATTGGAGCAGGCTGCCGAGACGGCCTGCATCAGAGACTTCGTGGAGAGTCTGCCCCTGAAATGGAATACGAAGGTGGGGCGCGACGGCGTTGGACTGAGCCAGGGCCAACGGCAGCGCATATTGATTGCACGTGCGGTGTATAAGGATCCGGACTTCTTGTTTCTTGATGAGGCCACGAATGCATTAGATGCCAAGAACGAGCGGCAGATTGTGGAGAACCTGGAGCAGTTTGCACAGGAGAAGACCGTGGTAGTGGTGGCCCACCGTCTGAGTACGGTGAAGAATGCAGACCAGATTGTGGTTCTCGACAAAGGCGAAGTGGTGGAAACGGGAACGCACGAGGAACTCGTCAACCGCCGTGGCTGCTACTATGAGTTGGTGCGGAATCAGTTGGAGCTGGGGAACTAAGAAATGACGGTCAAATAAAGGCTGAAACTGTATCAATTTCCCAATACATTGTCCAACTTAACACGGTTATGTGGAAATGAAGAAGTTATTATCAATACATCTATTATTACTTTTAACACCATGCCGGGATATCTTCAAAACGCATAATCATTTGGGATTTGCTTTTGACGCGTAGTGTGGTGAATGCGAAAGTGTGTATGGGAAGCGACAAATAGAGCATTAGCGTCACGGTTGCATGTATTACACGCAAAAAAAACAGGCTCTCGCACCATGGCGATGAGCCTGTTTTTATGCTTTTCGCGGAAAGCACATTCGCCGCAGGGGCGAAAGGTGTGTTTACTTGCTCTCCTTCGAGATGGTTCTCTTCTCAGCAATGCGAGCTTTCTTACCTGTGAGCTTGCGCAGATAGTAAAGCTTAGCGCGGCGAACCTTACCTACCTTGTTCACCTCAATGCTGTCAATGTTGGGCGAGTCGATGGGGAAGATACGCTCTACACCCACAGTACCCGACATTTTGCGAACGGTGAAACGCTTCTTGTCACCATGACCAGAAATGCGGATAACCACACCGCGATAGAGCTGGATGCGCTCTTTTGAACCTTCGATAATTTTGTAAGCGACAGTGATAGTGTCACCAGCCTTGAACTCTGGGAACTGTTTGCCGGTTGCAAATGCTTCTTCAGCAACTTTAATTAAATCCATTTGTTGTACTTCAGCTAATTAAATTTGTTTATCGTTCCTGCGCAACATGGCCAACCACGCTTCAGCTGCCAGCGGTTACGCCGAAAAGCGGATGCAAAGGTACAAAGAAAAAATGAAAGACAAACCATGAAAGATGAAAAAAACGCTCTACTTTAACACATTTTCTTGATTCTGACTTTGATATTTGCCCAATTTGCTGTATTTTTGCAACATTAAAAGCCACTTTGCCCCGCTGCAAAGACGACTTCCCCAGAAAAATCATCTCCAAAACCAAAACAGAATAAGCCATGAAAAAGAAATTGCTCTATGTGGTGCTGAGCTTCCCACTGTTGCTGACCCTTTCGTGTACGAAACACTATCAGCTGGAGAGCGTCAGCCGTTCGAGAATCTTGATTGACAGCCGCTACGACGCAACGCCCGACGGCGGGGCGGCAGCCTTTATTGCCCCTTTTAAGCAGAAGGTGGACAGCGTGATGAGTCCCGTGGTGGGGCGCACCGCCTGCTATATGGCAGCCGAACGACCAGAAAGCAACCTGTCGAACCTGCTGTCTGACATTTTGGTATGGGCTGCCGGCAATTATGGTGAGAAAGTAGATTTCGGCATGTACAACATCGGCGGCATTCGCGCCGGCTTTGCCGAGGGCAACGTGACCTACGGCGACGTGCTCGATGTGGCACCCTTCGAAAACAAAATCTGTTTTCTCGACCTGAAGGGCGACAAGGTGACCGAGCTCTTCGGCCAGATAGCCAAGCGTTTGGGCGAGGGCGTGAGCCGTGCCGTCAAGATGCGCATCTCTGCCGACGGCAAGCTGCTCAGCGCACTTGTGGATGGCAAAGAAATCGACCCCAACGCCACCTACCGCATTGCCACCATCGACTATGTGGCTCAGGGCAACGACCAGCTGGAGGCTTTCAAGGCCAAAACCAACCTCAACTCGCCACAGGAGGAGAAAAACAACATGCGCTTTGTCATCATCGACTACTTCCGCGAGCAGCAGAGACAGGGCAAAACAGTTGACGCCAAAGTGGAAGGCAGAATAGAAATAGAAAAATAAGCAACGCAACGACCACAAAACGAAACACCACTATGAAAAAAACAACGACCATACTCGTGCTGATGCTCTTGGCGGTGGTCACGGCATCGGCCCAGCAGAAAAACAAAAGCCTGCTCATACTGCACACCAACGACACCCACAGTTGCATCACCCCGCTTAATCCCAACCTGGCCGACACCCTGTTGGCTGGCAGAGGAGGATTCCTGAGGCGCATCGCCATGCTGAAAGAAGAACGCCAAAAGAATCCTGACCTGCTCTACTTCGACAGCGGCGACTTCTCGCAAGGCTCGTCGTACTACACCATGTATAAAGGCGACGTAGAAGTAGGACTGATGAATATGATGGGCATCGACGCCTCGACCATCGGCAACCACGAGTTCGACTTCGGCATGGAGAACATGGCCAGGCTCTTCCGCAAGGCCAATTTCCCCATTCTCTGCTCTAACTACGACTTTACCGGTACCCCCTGCGAGGGAATCGTGAAACCCTACACCATCATACGCCGCAACGGAGTGAAAATCGGGGTGTTCGCCCTCGACCCGAAACTCGACGGACTGGTATCTGCCCAAAACTACGGCACCGCAAAATATCTCGACCCTGTGGCGAAAGCCAACGAGTGGGCTTCGTTTCTGAAAAACAAAAAGAAATGCGACCTGGTGATTCTTATTTCGCATCTGGGATGGATAGAAAACGACATGGGCGACCAGCAGGTAATCGCCAACTCACGAAACATCGACATCGTGCTGGGCGGACATTCGCACACCTACTTCGAAGAGCTGCGCTACGTCAAGAATCTCGACGGCAAGGACATTCCCGTTGACCAAAACGGCAAGCACGGTATCTTTATTGGCAAGATAGAACTCAACATGGCTCCACGGAAATAAAACCAACAGGGAGTTTGGCAAACTTCTGCCACCAGACATCCCATTCATACACTCAAATATAATCACAACAATGAAGAAACCAACATTCCTATTCCTAGCCTTGGCCATCGTCGCCTGCGCCTGCAACAACACCAGCAAGCCCCAGACAGCCACCGGCCAAACCGACCTGCAAGCGACCGACACTACCAGTTCGGCTGCCGAAAATGCTGAAGCCCAGGCCGCCCCAGAGTTTCCTCCCCTCATGGCATTTTGCGTGAAAGGCCAGCCTTTGTTTGTCCCCTTCAACGACGGCGACATCCCCGGCGAAGGCAAAGACCTGAAACAAAGCCCGCAAACCTACACCACCTTCATCATGGGCGATGAGGCTTTCGACGTGACCTTCAAGGAAGAGAAAAACAAGCAACTGAAAGAAGACGAAAGTTGCATCAACCAGTATTTGTATCAGTCGGCTATGAATATGAAAGGTATGGTATTTAACTTTGCCGACAACAAGGCGGTGGAAAAATACCTCAGCACACATGGCGACATGCTGCCCGAAGGCGACATTATTCCCATGGAGTTTAACGACGGCATACTCGTCACCACCGACTTTCTGAAGTCGCACTCGCTGCTGAAATATATGGCCACCACCACCGAGGATCCCGACGGCCCCACATTCCCTGAAAAGGTGGTGAAGCAGGTGGAGAAAATCATTGGTACCAAAGTGGCCAAAAACCGCATTTCCACTATTTTTGGCAAAGAAGAATACCAATTTGGCGTGATGACCACCGAGAAAAAAGGCAACTACGCGCTGGGCATGTATGTGCTGGCCAAGGGATCCGATGTGAGCCTGTGTGTTGATACACTCAAGGCCGACGAAACTGATGGCAGCATCGACTGGTCGATGGCCGATCCCGACAATTATCAGGAGCCAAAAATCAGTGTCGTACTCAAAGGTGAGAACGGACTGGAAATTTTCTGCTCGGTGCCCGATGCCGAAACCCAAAATTTTCTGTGGCTCAAACAGGAGGCAGACAAACTGAAATCACAAAGTCTGGGTAATTTCCCCCTCAGATACGAATAAAAGAAGGGGCACAAACAAAACAGACGCGAAAAAGGTGATGGCCGCGGCCACCACCTTTTTCGCGCTATCTACTCGAAATAGAATGTAAGCGAGAAAAACTTGCTTCGCGCATTGCGCACCGAGTTGGTGTAAATCAGCAAATTCTTGTCCTGCAGCTTGTTGGCATGCTCTGCATCTTTGCTGTCCACCAGGCCAAAACCAAACTTCAGTTCGGGGCGCAACTTGAAGTAAGGAAGGTAAAAGTCGCAGCCCAAACCCAGTTCCAGCACCACATCGTAGCGTTTCAGCTTGATGATGTCGCCCTCTTTGCCCGACAAGTTGATCATCGGATTGACGCCGGCCATGATGTAAGGCCGGTGGTTGTTGAAACGCTTAGAAGCAAAAATCAAATTCACGGCCGATGTCACATAAACCGACTTCATGTCCTGACGCATCACAATGGGTTCGCCGTTTTCCAAATGGTCGGTATGATTAAGAAAAGTGAGATGCTTGTTACCAAAATACATAGCCGGAGCCACACGCACAGCAAAGTGCTCACTCAGGCGCGTTTCGCCCAGCACACCCACCGTGAAGCCCAAGTCCCAGCGGTCCTGGTCGCAGGTGACCAGCTTCTCGCTTGTCGTACCGTCCTCTGCCGTGAGAGTCTGTATGCCCACGTTGTCGAAATCAATGTCCTGGGCATGCAACCCCACAAGCACACCAAAATGGAAGGGGCGCAGGTCTATGTACGGCTTGTTCTGCACCCGCCGTTCCTGAGCGTCAACACCCAAAAGGCAGAAAAACAAAGCCGCCACGAGGCAAACAATCTTTGTCTTTATCATCATTACTATAATAACGATTTTTGCCGCCGCTTATTGTGTAAGCCTTGAAAAGCTGCTTTTAAGGTTAAATTGTGTAAAAACAAGTACCCAATAGTAGGTATTTAAAAATTAAATTGTATCTTTGCATCGTACTTACTAATAGGTACAGATGCAAAACAACATTTTTAACTTTAATACAATTTATATTATGGCTTACGTAATTAGTGAAGATTGCATGGCTTGTGGCACATGCATCGATGAGTGCCCCGCAGGAGCTATCTCCGAAGGCGACATCTATTCAATCGACCCCGATGTTTGCACCGAGTGTGGTACTTGTGCAGACGTTTGTCCTTCTGAGGCTATCAGCCTTCCTTAAGCGACAACAAACATTTTAGCGAATAACAAATTTGCGGGCGGTTCCCATCTGGGAGCCGCCCTTTTTTATATGATACGCAGCGAACTTCGGTCATAACCTAATCTCCTACCCTTATGGCCAGCCCCGCCGGCAGCAAAAGCAGCAGCGCTGACTGGTAGCGAAAAAACACAATAAAGCAGAGAACAAAACCATTCTTTCTTTGCTACAGAATGGTTCTGTTCCCCAATACGAAGAGATCTTTCCGAAAAGCGTCTCTATTCTTATTCCTCTTTCTGGCGCAGCTTCTGTACGTAAATGGCGTGCTCCATCTTGAGGCGCTTGAGAACAGACGGCTTGTCGAACTGCTGACGACGGCGAAGCTCTTTCACAACACCTGTCTTCTCAAATTTTCTCTTAAACTTTTTGAGTGCTCTCTCGATGTTCTCGCCATCTTTTACTGGTACAATAATCATGCTTTTGTTTTTGTTTTTTATATGTTAAACTTAGAGTTATTTGTCTTATTTACAACATGTTCCGTAGCCCGAAAGCACACTCGGACACTGAAAGCGGATGCAAAGTTACAACT
This sequence comes from uncultured Prevotellaceae bacterium, assembly GCA_900315565.1. Classification (GTDB taxonomy): domain Bacteria; phylum Bacteroidota; class Bacteroidia; order Bacteroidales; family Bacteroidaceae; genus Prevotella. The sequence goes on from OMZS01000004.1 coordinate 133,728, forward strand.
TTTCGGCGAAACAGCAAACATTTTTTCTGATTTTTTAGTCGATTTTTTGCAAACCATGGCCTTAAGCGGGGTAACAGAATGCTACATCGGAGCACAGGCATCGCGCAGCCAATCCTTGTCGGCGCTGTCGAGGTGGGGAGAGAGCGTGTCGTAAACGTGGGCATGGTAGTCGTTGAGCCAGCCGACTTCGTCATCGGTGAGCAGCTCGCGGAGAATGGGGGCCTTGTCGATGGGACAGAGTGTGAGAGGCTCGAAACGGAGGAAATCGCCAAACTCGGTGTACAGGGCGGGCACAACCAGCAGCGTGTTCTCGATGCGCACGCCGAAACGCCCTGCGAGATAGATGCCGGGCTCGTCGGTGACGGTCATGCCTGCTTGCAACGGGGCCGGTTTCCACTCCATGCGTATCTGATGAGGGCCTTCGTGAACATTGAGATAGCAGCCCACACCATGGCCCGTGCCGTGCAGATAGTTCAGACCGTTTTTCCACAGCGGAAGACGTGCCAGCGCGTCAATCTGGGTGCCGCTGGCTCCGGCGGGGAACACGGCGTTCTGCAACTGCAGGTGGCCTTTGAGCACCAGGGTGTAGATGCGCCGCTGCTCGTCGGAAAGGGGTCCGAGGCTAATGGTGCGGGTGATGTCGGTAGTACCGTCGAGATACTGCGCGCCGCTGTCGATGAGCAAGAGTCCGGCAGGACTGAGTGGCGCATCAGTAGCGGGCGTGGCCTCGTAGTGGACAATGGCACCGTGGGCCTCGTAGGCAGCAATGGTATCGAACGAAAGACCGCGGAAAAGCGGCTGCTCGGCGCGCGACGCCGTGAGCACTCGGTCGATAGTCATCTCGGTCTGGTCGCCGGCCTCTACAGCGGGACGGAGCCAGCGCAGAAAACGGGTCATGGCGATGCCGTCGCGCAACATCGCTTGCTTAAAACCCTGTATTTCGGTCGCGTTTTTAACGGTTTTCATTCGTTTCACGGGCGACTCGGCCTCCACTATCTGTATGGGGCTGCGTGTGCCGCCGTGCTGATGGTTCTTCACCAGGTCGTAGAGCGAGAAGTTCACCTCGTCGGGGTCCATCAGAATGTTGTATTCAAAGTAGTTTTTCAATCCGCTGCGCACATTCTCGTAGTCGTCCACCTCGATGCCTTCTGCTTTCAGATAGGATTGTACCTCGGGAGTCAGTTTGCCAGGGTTGACAAACAGCGTGACACTTTTCGAGGCAATGAGCAGATAGCTCACGAACACGGGGTTGCAGTGAACGTCGGAGCCGCGCAGGTTGAGTGTCCATGCTATGTCGTCGAGCGAAGCCATGAGCATGCCGTCGGCGTGCAGCCCGCGCAGCTCCTGGCGAATGCGAGCGAGTTTCGACTGTGTTGACTCGCCAGCATACTCCAGCGGATAGATTTCCACCGGGTTCATGGGCACAGGCGGGCGATCTTTCCAGATGTAACGGAGCACATCGATGTTGGTACGGAGGGTGATGCCGCCCTCGCGGCGCAAGTCGGCGATGAGCTGGCGCACTTCGTTGGCCGAGCTCACCATGCCGTCGATGGCCACCTCGGTCCAGTCTTCCTTCGTATTGCGTAAGTTGCGTATCTCCTGCCCCAGCCATTGTGCGATGGTGGGCGTTCCGGGCATTTTCAGCTTCATCAGCTGGTACTCAGTGCCGCTAAGCTGCTCCTCGGCAGCCAAAAAGTAACGTGAGTCGGTCCAAAGAGCCGCACTCTGCAGCGTAACTACGGCAGTGCCGGCCGAGCCGTCGAAACCGCTGATCCACTCGCGGCACTTCCAATGGTTGGCCACGTATTCGCTCTGATGGGGGTCGGAACTGGGAAAGATGACTGCGGCCAGCGACTCGCGCCGCATCACTTCCCGCAAGTCGCTAAGTCGCTGACTGATGACATTTGACTGATTCATAGTGTATAACTTATTTGTGAGAACCATTCAACCTTTGCCTATAGGAATAGGCAAACCAAATACAGAAGAGAAGGGCTGCAAGCACCACGATGATGCCCCACAGCAGCATGGAATTGTCGTCGGAGCCGGCGTTCCCTCCTGCCACAAAGTCCTGCAGCTGGGCCGCAGAGTCTTTCACCGCGTCTTTCACCTGTACGGCAGTATCGGCCACTTCTTTCTTCACCTGTTCAGCGGTGTCAATCACCCTGCGGGGTATTCTCGGTCTACGAGATTGCCCAGGGACGATGATGTCTAAAAAAATCATATTCATAAGGTTTTAGTTTATATGTTTTAAGTTTATAGATGCTAATATGAATGAAGAAACGTCACAAACAGCAGCAACATCAGCAGTCCCGCAAGAAAACTGATGGCATTGCAGAGCACACTGTAGATGAGGGCTCTCTTCCATTTCCTCAGGAAGGCATAATACCATAGTGCTTCAGCCACTACCACGAGGATTTCGCCCACGATGACGGTCATGTCGTCGGCCGTGAAATAAAACAGGAAGCAATTAAGCGGCACATTGGTGAGCACGTTTATCACCACCGACGCCCACAGTATCCGCCTTTGCCGCTCTCCCATGAGGAGCAGCACACCCAACTCTATAAGTATCGTCAGGACAAGTGCAATCAGCAATATCACAGCAAACTCTATGGCCATAACGGAAATGTTGAAAGTAAGAAACCCGGTATCAGCGCAGCAGCCAGCAGTCCGAAGGCGAGGCCTTCCCTACCTTTCAGCAGGCCGTTGGCCCAATAGAGTGTCACTGGCATGGTGCAGTTGACGGCAAACAGTCCCGTCAGCATCACATACCTTTCAGAACTACGGCATAGCAGACATCCCGACACGACAACCAGCACCGCCGCGAGCGTCAGCATTATCCCCATCCGTCGGGCCAGCCATCCGCCTGCCATCTTACCCAACATGGCCGTCAGACCAATGAGCAACACCACCATATTGTCTTTCACGATGGCCGAGGTGAAAGATTCACCCACGAACGAACGAAACATCACAAATGCCACAACAACCAGAAGTAGCAGCCAGCGGCTTTTCTCAATCCTATTGCTCCAGGGCTTTTCCTGCAGGGCGTTGCCCACCCTCACGTCGTTCTGCTCCAACTTCAGATAAGCCACCGCCAACAGGCATAAGGCCAACAGGAAGAAATACAGCAACGACAGAGAGAAGAACACCATAGAAACAGCGAGACCGAAGGCTCCCGTGGAAACAAAAAGCCCCAAGGCACGCGTGTCGTTGCCGGCCTTCAGCACCACCTGCTTGCCGCCCCACACATGGAACAGCGAATTGCCAATGCCCAGCAATACCGGTGCCAGATATGCGGCAAAAGAAAAGCCGAAAGTCACCGTCATCACCGCAGCCAACAGCAAAACCACTGCCGCCAACAGCATCCAATGCCTGTCGCGCATACGGTCGGCCAGCAGTCCCGTCAACGGCTGTGTCAGGAAAGCCAGGACATTATAGACAACGAAGATGCCGGTCAGATATGAAAAACTGAACGGGAAAACTATCAGATAGAGACAGCACAGGCACAGTCCGTCAACCAGGAAATGCAGCAGTGCGCCAATTCCCACCAAATGCCACCTATATTTTGTCCGTATGTCCATACGTTTCCAACTTTTAACCACAGTTGTCAGGTGGCGAAATTACGACAAAATAACGGAATATGCAAGAATTATTCCCGCAATTAGCAAACAATTTGTCAACTCCAATAGACAAACCTGTCCTTTTTCAGAAAATATAACATAAAAAAAGCCTGCTACATTCCGCTTTCCACTTTTTTTTCGTACCTTTGCCCCACAAGAACGTTTTAACAAAAATAATAATTAAACGCTATGGCATTTTTAACAAACGACAAACTGACCATCGTCGGCGCAGCCGGCATGATTGGATCAAACATGGCACAGACCGCCCTGATGATGGGTCTGACAAGTGAAATCTGTCTTTACGACGTGTTCTCGCCCGAGGGTGTGGCCGAGGAAATGCGCCAGAGCGGCTTCGACGATGTGAACATCGTGGCCACTACCGACGCTGAGGTGGCTTTCCGCAATGCTAAGTACATTATTTCCAGCGGTGGCGCTCCCCGTAAGGCTGGCATGACCCGCGAGGACCTGCTCGCAGGCAACTGCAAAATTGCTGAGGAACTCGGCCAGAACATCAAGAAGTTTTGCCCCGACGTGAAGCACGTGGTCATTATCTTCAACCCCGCCGACCTTACCGGTCTTGTAACCCTGCTCTACTCGGGTCTGAAACCCGGACAGGTGACCACACTCGCCGGTCTCGACACCACCCGTCTGCAGAGCGCACTGGCCAAGAAGTTCGGTGTGATGCAGAATCAGATTACAGGCTGTGCTACCTACGGTGGCCACGGCGAGCAGATGGCCGTCTTCGGCAGCCACGTGGTGATTGCCGGTCGCAAACTGACCGACATCATCGGCACCGATGAGTTCCCCACCGAGGAATGGGAGCAGATGAAGACAGACGTGACCAAGGGCGGAGCCAAGATTATTGAGCTTCGCGGACGCAGCTCGTTCCAGAGCCCGTCGTACCTCTCTGTCGAGATGATTCGTGCAGCCATGGGCGGTGAGCCTTTCCGCTTCCCCGTTGGCACCTACGTAAAGACCGACAAGTACGACCACATCATGATGGCCATGAAGACCACCATGACCGCCGACGGTGCCAAGTATGAAGTTCCCCAGGGAACTCCCGAGGAGAATGCCAAGCTCGACCAGAGCTACGAGCACCTCTGCAAAATGCGCGACGAGCTCGTTACGCTCAACATCGTTCCCCCCATCGCCGAGTGGAGCAAAATCAACCCCAACCTGTAAACAACGTATTTGTTTCAGAAGAATTATCGAAGAGGGTGTGTCAAAATAGGCACACCCTCTTTCATTAACTGAGAAACAAACTAAAATACAGAAAAAAAGAACAAAACATTTGGAGGGATAAATATTTATCCCTATTTTTGCAGAAAAAAAGGAAAATGCCCACAATACTCTTAGCGTTTGGCTTGCGCTTCTACTTTTATTCTGACGAGCACCTGCCCATCCATGTGCATGTGGAGAATGGCGACGGACGTGCTAAATTTGCTCTTGACCCCGTTGTGGAACTGATAAAAAACGAAGGCATGAAGCCAAAAGATTTGAAGAAAGCCCAGACTCTGTGCGAGACTTTTCAGGAAGACTTCATAGAGAAGTGGCATGAACACATGGACGAAAAAGACTGACAAAGATGAAAAAGATTCAGAAAATCTGGTTCGATGGCGAACGTATTTTCATGCAGACAACTGATGGTGAGAAACTCAGCCGTCCGTTGGAGGCTTTCCCCACTCTAAAGGATGCTTCGGAAGAGGACAGGGCCGATTATAAGATTGGCCGGTTTGGCGATGATGTCCGTTGGGAAAAATTGGACGAAGACATTCACATGTCCAGTTTTTATGAACAACAAGAGCCCAACCCCGACAACGAAATTGGAAGGCTGTTTAGTGCCTTTCCGCAGCTGAACGTATCAGAAATGGCCCGTTACATTGGAATCAACAAAAGTTTGCTGGCAAAATATATTTATGGCATCAAGAAGCCCAGCGACCAGAGAGTGCAACAGATAAAGGAAGCACTTCATGCTATAGGCCAGCAACTGATTGCCGTCTGAGTTCGCTGGCGCTATTCATCTTTCCGTCCTTCAGACCTTGGAACAAAGATAAACTATTTACGGAGCAACGAATAATAAACAAATAACGTCGGGAGATATTTTCGTAAAGCATGGAGTTACGAAAATATCTCCCGACGTTATTATAAAATTCTCTAGTAAATTTTCAAAAAATGTACGACATTATTTGCCACATGCTTAAGAAAGGTTAAATAAAATGGTGCTTGATGCAAGTTATCGGCCAGCGGAGCGTTTTCGGGGCAAAGAATCAACCTAAATAAAACGCATAGAAAAAATGAAAAGAAGAAACAAGTTCTCCATGTTAGCCGGCGGTTGTCTGCTGGCAGCAATGATGATGGTGGCATCGTGCTCCACAAAAGAAGACTGCATCAGCCCCACCCCCGCCGAAGATTTATATAGTCCAGACATGGCATACACAGCTTCTGACAAAGGAGGCGTGCCACCTAACGGGGGAGGCAGCAGTGGCGAAGACTCACAAAACGGCAACACCAACGCTGGCATCGTGACGGCTGCCGAATGGTGCGACCTGACGCATTGGCCTTTCTGGTCGGCACTGATGCTGAGCGAGGAGTTCGCGGACAAGAGCGACTACTGGAAATTCTATACCAACAACCGCGTTGCCGTGAAAGTGACCGATGCAAAAGGCAACGCCTTGGCCGGTGTAAGCGTGAAACTGCTGAGCGAAGGCGGCGTCGCGAACACCGTTTGGGAAACCGTAACCGACAATCACGGACTGGCAGAGTGTTGGCTGGGCATGTTTCAGCCTGCGAAAGCCAATGCCGACCGCCTGCGCGTCAGCGTGGACGGAAAGGTAATGAACGGACACCCCGTGGTATGTCCCTTGGATTCGCTCATGGAATCGGTGCCCATTAACGAATACGTATGCAGCCGTTCAACACACGCCACCCAACAGGCCGACATTGCCTTCATTGTGGATGCCACGGGTTCGATGATGGACGAAATAAACTTCCTGAAGAGCGACCTTATGGATATCATCAGCCACGTGGAGTCGGTTCGCCCTGCCATGAAAATGCGCACGGCAGCACTATTCTACCGTGACGAAGGCGACGAGTATCTCACACGCCACCAGAACTTTTCGGACGACGTTGCCAGCACACTCAGTTTTGTTGAGCAGCAGAAAGCCGATGGCGGTGGCGACTATCCCGAGGCTGTGCATACTGCGCTCGAAAAGATGCTTCAAGAACTGTCGTGGGACAAGCAGGCACGCACCCGTCTGGCGTTTCTAGTGCTCGACGCACCAGCCCACTATGAGGATGCCGTTATCCGCTCGTTGCAGCAGTCGGTGGGGCTGTGCGCCAAACAGGGTATCAAACTCATTCCCGTAGCAGCCAGTGGTGTGGATAAAAACACCGAGTTCATGCTGCGATTTTTTGCCAATGCCACGGGCGGCACCTATGTTTTCCTGACCGATGACAGCGGTGTGGGCTATAGTCACCTGAAAGCCTCAGTAGGCGACTACAAGGTAGAGCAGCTCAACCAGTTGCTCATTCGCCTGATAGAGTACTACACAGAGTAAGATGACATATAGTTACGCTGACAGAAACAGAGAGAGCAGCAAACTTTCCGTTTGCTGCTCTCTCTGTTTCTATGCACTGGTTAGAAGTGGCGTATTATCTGTTTTTCAATTCTGCGGGCAGTATGGGCATGGCTCCATTCTGAGTGCACACGTATGCGCTTACTTCTACTGCCAGGCGATGAGCCTCGGCCACAGGTTTGCCATTGAGAATGGCTGCGCAGAAAGAACCGGTGAACGAGTCGCCTGCACCCACGGTGTCGGCCACCTGCACTTTGGGAGTTGGCTGGAACGACATTTGTCCTGGCGTAAACACGTAGCTGCCATTTGTGCCACAGGTGAGCACAAGCATGTCGAGGTTGTATTTGCCCAAAATAAGCCAGCACTTGTTTTCGATGTCGAGTCCGGGATAGCCAAACATACGGCCAATCAGCACCAGTTCCTCGTCGTTGATCTTGAGAATGTTGCAACGCTGGAACGACTCTTTCAGAATATCCATGGTGTAGAACTGCTGGCGTAGGTTGATGTCGAATATTTTCAGGCAGTCGTCGGGTGTGGCATCCAGGAATTTCTTGATGGTCTCGCGGCTGACCACATTGCGCTGGGCAAGCGATCCGAAGCACACGGCACGGCAGTTGCGGGCAATCTGGGCTATGTCGTCATCGAAGGGAATGTTATCCCATGCCACATTCTCCTTGATATCGTACGTGGGAATACCCTGTTCGTCGAGCTGTACCTGCACCGTGCCCGTGGGGTATGGCACGCGTGGCAGCAGGTCGTTCAGATTGTGCTCACGCAGCGCCTCAATGGTCTCGTCGGCCAGTTTGTCCTCACCCAAGGCACTCACGGCTATTGTGTTGTCCATGCCCAAGAACTGTCCGGCATGATAGGCAAAATTGGCGGGTGCGCCACCCAGTTTCTTACCATCGGGAAGAACATCCCACAGGACTTCTCCGAGTCCTACTACATAACGTTTGTTCATTGTATTACTGATTTTAGATTTTTATGTTTTTTTAGATTTGAGGGTTGGTTAGGGTTGGGAGAGTTTATTTCTTATGGTCAATTGATAATTGCTTGATGTATGTAAACAAATAAACCACACCAACAGCCATCACGAGAACGGCACCAGCCTGGCCCATGGCATCGCTCATCAAGCCCATGAAAAGCGGGAAGATGGTACCACCAAACAGACCCATAATCATCAGGCCGCTCACCTCGTTCTGCTTATCGGGCATCGACTCAAGAGCCGTGGCAAAGCACATGGAGAAGATGTTGGAGTTGCCATAACCCACCAGAGCAATGGCTGTGTAGAGCATCCACTTCTCTGTGCCGAAGAAAAGGCCGCACATCGACAAGGCCATCATGCACACAGAGATAATGAAGAATGTGCGCATCTTGAGCACGCGCAGGAAGAACGAGCCCGTAAGACAGCCTATTGTACGGAAAATGAAATAGAGCGAAGTGGCAAAGGCTGCATCGTTGAGCGTCATGCCGAGGCGCTCCATCAGAATCTTGGGAGCCGTGGTGTTGGTACCCACATCGATGCCAACGTGGCACATGATGCCGAGGAACGACAGCAGCACGATGGGCGTTCCCAACAATTTGAAACACTCTACGAACGTAGAAGGCTTGCCCTCAACAGGAGGCTCCTCAATAGGCGTGATGAAAAGCAGAAGGGTTGACAGCACACCCACGACGAAGAAGATGCCGAACAGCACACGCCAATTGAGCCCAAACTCGGGAATAACCATCGTGGCACCCCACATGGCAAAATAAGGAGCCGAGAACGATGCGATGGCTTTGATAAACTGTCCGAAGGTGAGTGTTGAAGCCAGATTGCCACCACCCATAACAGTTGAAACCAACGGGTTGAGCGATGTCTGCATCAAGGCATTGCCGATGCCCAAGAGCGAGAAAGCCACCAGCATGATGCCGAAGCTCTCACCAAACAGCGGCAGCAACAGCGACACCACTGTCACCACGAGCGAGAGCAGCACCGTCTTCTTCCGGCCGATTTTGTTCATCAGCATTCCTGTAGGCACACTGAAGATGAGGAACCAGAAGAACACAAGCGAGGGGAACACGTTGGCTACAGAGTCGCTCAGCGACAAGTCGGCCTTCACATAGTTGGACGCAATGCCAACCAAATCCACAAAGCCCATGCAGAAGAAGCAGAGCATCACGGGGATCAAATAGATTGATTTGTTTTTACCCATATCAATAATTCATAATTATACGATTATACTATTTCACTATTTAATTATGCATTATGCATTATGCATTTTAAAGATTTCACTATTTCACAATTATCAATCTCAAATTTTTAATCTTTAATCTTTAATTTTTAATTGTAAAAACAGTTGCCTTGCCGCCCTTCACTTTCAGCGTATTGTACGGTTCCGAGGGGAACACGAGGTTGGTCATTGCCATTTTGCCCTGAGCATCGAAAGCCTCAATGGAGCAACGATCGATGAAGATGCGCAGCTGCTTAATAGCGCCGTAGGTTGGTGCCTCGGTCACGCAGGGGAAGGCTTCGCTAAACCCAACGTCACCGCTCTTGGTGCGGTCCATGGTGAAAGTCTGCTTCGAGCCGTCATAAGTCATCACCACTTTCTCGCCCTTTGCATTAGAAAGGACAATCTCTGCCTGATTCTTTATGTCAACAACAATCTCGCAGGCCTCTGTTGGCTTATTGATCTTTGCGCCACGCACGGCCAACATCTCTTTTGAAGGCACCACGCTGACGTAAGTCTCCTCACCGAAAGTAAACAGGCCAAGATCGCGCGGAATGCTGTTGGCTGAGCGGAACTGCTTGGTGGGCACTTGGTTGGCATACTGCCAGTTGCTCATCCACGCCAACACCACGCGGCGGTTGTCGGGCGCGTTGTAGAACGAGACAGTGGCATAATGGTCCTTGCCGTAATCCATCCACTTGGTTACCTTCGGCATTGACTCGCAAGTGAACTTATGACCATCGAAATTGCCTACAAAATATTGCGTAGCACTGCCACCAAACGGACCGCCAGGGTTGATGTTGCAAAGGAGCACCCACTTTTTATTATTATGTTTTTCATCTTTCAACTCAAACAAGTCGGGACACTCCCAAACGCCGCCATGGTTGCCATATTCCTGGCCAAACGACGACTCATACTGCCAAGCCTTCAGGTCGGCAGACGAATAAATCTGCATCTCCTGCCCCACGGCCAGAATCATAATCCAGCGCTTGGTGCCCTCATACCAGAACACGTTAGGATCGCGGAAGTCGGGTTTGTCAGCCGTAAGGATGGGGTTGCCTTCATATTTCGTAAAGGTGCGACCATTGTCCTTCGACACGGCCATAGACTGCGTCTGATGATGTCCTGCAGAAGTGTAGAACGCCACCACGCACTCCCCCCAGGGGGAGTTGGAGGGGGCCGTCACGCACGAGCCACTGAAGATGCTGCCCAACCAGTCGGGCTCAAAGGTCAGGGGCTGAGCCTCCCAGTGTACCAGGTCCTTCGATGTAGAATGTCCCCAGTGCATGTTTTCCCACTGCGAGCCGTAAGGGTTATACTGATAGTAGAGATGCCAAACACCGTCCTTGTAGAACATACCGTTCGGGTCGTTCATCCAGCCGTACTGCGGTGTGTGGTGATACAGCGGGCGGAAGCGCTCGCGGTTGGCCGTATCGAATGTGTCGGAAAGTTTGATTTCTTTCCAGCATACAAACTCGCCAACGGCACCTTTCTGCCGGCGGTCGCCATGGAACTCAATGTCCAAGAGGCGGGCATTTTTCAGTTCATAAGGCACCCAATAGTCCACACGGTCAACGGCCAGCTTCACATTAATACGCTGCACCATTTCGTTGCGTCCGTCGAGCACCGCAATGGCGGCAATCTCCTCTGTTTCCTGCACGGGCAGCAGCACATATTTTGCACTGCCCACACGCAACATGGCATGCTTCTCGCCCAGCACCATCGGCACCACCTGCGCCATGCCTATTGCCGCAATCATCATTGCCGTGAGTGTCAATATTACTCTTTTCATTTCTTTAGGTTTTTAGTTATTTGTTCATTATCTGCAAAGATACGAACAATTTTACAATTACACAATTTTCAAATATCAATTATCAATTGTCAACTATCAATTTTCAAATTGTTATCCCGAAAAACAATCTTCCCCCTATCAAGAACTAAACTTAAGTATGAAATCTAATCTATATCCATGAGTGCAGGCATTCACTTCCAAATGCTTTTCAGCGTACGCACTTGAGCGTCGCTGTTGTCACCGCTTACATCCACACGGTTATAGATGGACTTGGGGAACACAAGGTTGCTCATCGACATGGTACCGTCTTTGGTGAGAATTTCCACCGACGACTGGTCGATGTAGAGGTCGAGAGTAACTGTGTTGCCTTCCGTATTCAGCGGAGCCTGCATAGAAGGAATGGAGAATGAGCCATTAAACGAAGTATTGCCTGTCGTTTTTGTGCGGTGGGCGGTAAGCGTGCGGGCAGATGCATTCACATCGAGCACGAATGTTTCGTCCTGCTCATTCGAGAGAGTGATGGTAGAGTTCTTGTCAAGACCAATAGTCAGGCGAAGCTGATAAGCATCGGCGGCACCAAAGGCTCCACTCACCTGCTGCCATTGACCGGCAATCTTGTCAATCTCATTCACTACAGGACAACAGAGCAGCGGCTTGCCGTCTAGCTCAGTGAGCGTCAGCTGGCGGGGCAGCGTCATGGCCGAACGCCAAGGCGAGCAGGGCACATTGCCCGCATACTGCCAGTTGTTCATCCAGCCAATCATCACTCTGCGGTCGCCTGTGTTGCTCCAGGTCACACCGGCATAATTGTCCATTCCGTAGTCGAGCCACAAAGGATATTTGAGCTCGTCGGGAGTGAAGGTGGTTCCGTCGAACTGACCCACGAAGTACATCGTGCCCGAGCCGAGAATGGGACCACCGGGATTGACACTCACGAGCATCACCCATTTTTTAATATTTAATTTTTCATCTTTAATCTCAAACAGGTCAGGACACTCCCATTGCAAGCTGGGTCTGCCAGCCAAAGGCACGAAGAATGTGCTCAGATGCTGCCACGATTTCAGGTCGGAAGAGCCATAAATCTCCACGCCCATTTTCCATCCTTTGGCCAGACACATGATCCATTTTCCGCTCGCCTCATGCCAAAACACCTTCGGGTCGCGCAGGTTGTCGTCGTCGTTTTTTATCACGGGGTTGCCTGTGAATCGTGTGAAGTTCTTGCCACCGTCGGTGCTGTAGGCGATGCTCTGCTGCTGTTTGCCCTCGACGGGTGCTTTCTCGCCGGCCGAGGTGTAGAGTGCCACCATGGCCCCGGCCCCGAAGCCGGAGGTGTTGTCCTTGTCGATGACACACGAGCCGCTGAAGACGGCTCCCAGGTCGTCACGTATCAGAGCCACGGCCTGTTCGGACCAGTGAATGAGGTCGGAAGAAGTGGCGTGTCCCCACGACATGTTACCCCAGTCGTTGCCCTGTGGATTATACTGATAGAACAGATGCCAGACGCCGTCGGCAAACACCATACCGTTGGGGTCGTTCATCCAGTTCTTAGCAGGTGTGAAGTGTATTTGCGGACGATACAACTCAGAGTAATCGCTTTTGGTAGTCGGTTCGGTAGGAGTAGAAGGCTCTTCGGGCTTCGGACCGTCAATTATTGGATTATAATCCTGTTTGGGGTCGTCACTTCCACAGGCAACAATGGAAGCCGCCATGAGAGCGGCCACCACTGTCACAGATAAGAAATTAATCAATTTCTTCATAATTACCGATTAACTAACCATTCAACTATCGAGTCTTCAGATATTCCAATGAGTTTTTGGCCAAAGTGAGAACATTATCCTGATAGATGTTGTTCTTCGGATAAGCACTCTTGTCGGGCGAGCCGTCAGGATTCTTCATCGAGAACTCACAACCACCGTTGCCAATGCAAAGCAGTGTGCCCTGGAACTCTGTGTTACCCTGCTGAGCCTCCCAAACATTCATCTGGCTTACCCAGTCAATCTGGCTGTCCCAAGTGCCAAGCGGATAGATACCGTAGGTTTGAGTGAGCTGAGTGTAGCATGCTTCCTCCTGATTGCCGATGCCAGTGAGCAGCGAAGGCAGGTTGAAGTACAGACAGTTGTGGTCTTCTGTCCATCCCGGTCCCTTGAAGGCAATGAGTTTTGTACGGTCGGTGCTCTCTACCTCCAAGCCTTTATAGATGGGGTGAGAAGAGTGGTCTTTCGAGAAGCGTGAGCCAGGATTCAGCTGTACGGCCATCTTCCAGACATCGTTGTTGATACCACCTTCGCCAAATCCAAAGGCATGGTCGTTGCCCTTCATGTCGTCGAGGTTCAGGCGTCCCAAATATCCGGCATATACAGTAGCATGGCTCCAGAGCAGAAGGTTTCCACCGTTCTTATACCATTCTTTAATGATGGGTGTTGCAGCCAGCACGTCGTCGGGCATGTTCCATACGTCGCCTTCGCTCACTCCCTCAAGGTCGCGCAGCCAGAAGAGCACACGGTAAGGATCAATCACATCCATAGAAGTCACTTCTTTGAAAGGTATGAACATGGCAGTGGGATATGTATCATGGAGCCACAGCCAGGCCGAAGCCTCATCGTCGTCGCCCTTAGCCACGAGCTCTTCGGGTGTAGCATAGGTGCTGAGGAATCCGATGGCGGTCTTACCAATTCTGAGCGAATACGTGGTGGGGAGCGAGCTGCCCTTGTCGTTCTTGGCAACGAGCGTAACGGTCCAAGTTTCACCATACTTCACGTCGGGAATAATAAAACTATCATCATTTGCTGACAGCTCCTGAGTCTTAGTGGTGGTACCATTGGTGTAGGTGATGACAACGCTGGTAGCATCTACAGGCTTAGCCCAAATAACGCTAGCATCGTAGCCACCTTCCTTTTCAATCTGAGCCATGGCAACACCGCTGATGCTGGTGGCACCCTCGCGCAGGTAGCTTTTCACTACACCTGTAGAGAAGTTCGTGCCGTCGGTCACTTTGAACACATACTCGAAGGGCACGTTGGTGGGCACATTGTACTGGGTGAAGCTGTTACCGCTGACGATTTCGCTCGATGAGAGCGTACCGCTGCGATAAACCGTAACCTGCATGCTTTGGCCACCAGCTGGTGTAGGCCAAGTCCAGGTATAGTTGTCGCCAGAGAGCGAGCCCGATATCTGTGTCACGTCGGGAGCTCCGAGCACCATGTTCTCACGGTCGATGTCTTTATCCTGGCAGGCAGTCAGGACAAGTGCTAGCATCGCCATTATAATAATAGATATCTTTTTCATAATTCTATGATTATCAATTGTCAATTATCAATTTTCAATTATCAATTTAATTGTAACCCTTGTTTTGGGTGTAGAGTCCCGGCACGTAGTAGAGCTGAATGTAAGGCAGGGGGAAATACTCGTTCTTGCCAGGTGTGAAGTGTGCATCACGATAATACTGGGCATAGGTTTGTCCGTCATAGACAACGTTCTGCTCTTTCTCAAAGAACTTGTTGAGCGTCTGCGAGGCAATACCCCAACGGCGCAGGTCGAAGTAACGACCGTTCTCCATGGCCAACTCCAGACGGCGCTCCCACTGCAGGCAGCGGCGGGCACTCTCCTTGCTCTGGAAGTAAGAGGCAGGATAGAGGGCAATGTCGCACTGGTTGGCGGCATAGGCAATGTGCTTGCCGATGGAGTTCTTGGCACGCTGACGAATGTCGTTGATAATGGTGCGGGCTTCCTCCAGACCTCCAGTCTCGATGAGTGCCTCGGCACGCATGAGCATCACGTCGGTATAGCGCAGCACGTAGTCGTTCATGGCGAATGCCTGCCAGGGATTGTCGAAGGTCTCACCCTTAGAGCGCTGCGGCACTTCTTTCAGCGAAGCGTAGTAGCCGTAGGTGTTAGGCGTACGCGAGTTGTCCTTGGTCATGGTGTAAGCCTCTTCGTACTTGTAGGGGAAGGTTGGCAAGCCGACGGTGTGGAACAAACGCGGATCCCACTTCTGAGCGGTAGGCACACCGTTCACGGGGTAGTCAATCTCGTTGTTGTAGCTGTCGAACATGGGCAGTCCGTCCTTGGTCTTGAAAGCGTTCACAAGGTTTTGTGTGGGCTTGTGGAAGTCCCATCCGCACGACCAGATGCCCCAGCAGCCGTTGAGCATATTGCTCCAGTTGCCGCGACCATAAAGGGTATTGTCGTCCTGATAGTCAGAGTGCTGCACGGCAAAGATGCTCTCCTTAGAGTTCTTGTACTCAGGCAAGAAAATGTCGCCAAAGTCCTCGAGATAGCCATACGAACCAGAGTTCTTCACATCCTGGGTGTATTTCAGCACTTCTTGCATGTACTGGCTGTTGATGTGGCTCACACCAGTGGTGGCCTCGTAGCCGTCGCCCCACGCCATGGTGAGGTAGCACTTGGCCAAGTAGGCAGCGGCAGCAATCTTGTTGGCTCGTCCGCCTTCAGGCTGTTGAGTGGGCAGCACGTCGTAGGCAGCCTTGAAGTCAGCAACGATTTTCTCCATCAACTCTTGATGTGAGAACACATTGTTGGGAGTCTGCTCTTCGGTGTGGTTGCGATATACTTCCTCGTCAACCCAGGGTACCTGGTTCCAGATTTGCACTAGTTTGAAATAGAAGTGTGCGCGCAGGAACCTCACTTCGCCTTCGCGTATGGCGCGAATGTTGGGGTCGAGTTTATCGCCGTGGTCTTCGAGCGAAACCAGTGCGCGGTTGCATCGCGAAACAGAGCAATAGAGGTGATACCACATTTCGTCCATGTGGTCGGGAGTAGAGGCGGTCAGCGTTGACCACACTTCGAAGGGGTGATAGTTGGTGTCGGTGGTTCCCGAGCCGCCTTTCATGGCATCGTCACTCGTCACGTCGCCATAGGGCCACATGTTGAACGGATAGGTGTACCAGTCGTCACCCAGTTTGGCGTATGCGGCAGTTACCATCTCATTGGGCTGGCTCATGGCAAGGTCTTCGCTGATGACACCCTGCGGCTCAACATCGATGAAATCGTTGCAGGAAGCCAAACCACAGACTACGCCAACCAGCGCGATGGCGCGAATTATTTTGTTGTTCTTGGTAATCATGGTTACTTATTGTTTTAAGTTACAAGTTGTTTTCGTTATCATTTATCATTTGTCATTTATCACTTAGCGAAGCGTCAATTAGAATCCTAGCTGAAGTCCAAATGAGAACGATGTACTGTTAGGATAAGCCCAATTGGGATTCTCAGGGTCAGAGCAGGTCAGGTTGTTGCTCTTCAGGGTGAGCAGGTTATGACCACTGATATAGAAGCGGGCGCTCGACATATTGACATGCTTCAGCAGGCTCTCGGGCAGACTGTAACCAATCTGCACCTGGCGCAACTTGGCATACGAGCCATTCTCAACGAAGTAGGTAGAGGTGCGGTTTTCGTTGCCAACGTTGTTGGTGGTCAGTGCGGGAATGCTACTGCCGGTGTTGGCCGTTGTCCAGGCGTCGAGCATGCGGTTACCCTTGTTCGAGCCAGCATCGGTGATGCTGTAGAAGTCGGTCTGGAACTTCTGGTCGTTATAGACATCCTTGCCGGCAACACCCTGCCAGAACATCGAGAAGTCGAAGCCCTTGTAACCCAGTTCGAAGTTCAAACCCCAAGAGAAGTTGGGAACGGGGTTGAAAATCCAAGTCTGGTCTTGTTCGTTGATGATACCGTTACCATCGAGGTCGGCATATTTCAAACCACCCACACGGGCGTTCTCCTGGCCGCTGGCCAGCACCTCCTCGCGGTTCTGGAACAAACCATCGACCACGTAGCCCACGATGGAGCCGTAGGGGCGCTTGGCCTCCACCAGGTTCTCCTTGGCGGTGTGGACGTATGAACCGGTAGTGGTTTCGGGCAGATAAGTAACGCGCTGGCGGAAGAAGTCGAGGTTGCCGTTCACATTGTAGCGCAGGCCATACTCGGTAGTGCCGCGCCAGCCCAGGGCAAACTCCATACCCCAGTTGCGAAGGCTGGGACCGTTGAGCCACGAGGCGCCGCCCTCACCCATCGAGCCGAGGTAGGCAGGATTGATGAGCATGTCTTTCACATTCTTAATATAAGCATCTACACTGCCATAGACACTGCTGCCGAAGAGCGTGAAGTCGAGACCGACGTTATACTGCTCGGTGGTTTCCCACTTCAGGTTGTTGTTCTGCGACTGTGTGGCACGGAAACCAGAGGGGAATATTCCGCTGTACTGCAGAGCCAAGTCGTAGGCAGTCGATTCATTGCGGCCACCGCCATAGGTAGCGGCATAGAGTCCGTAGCGGGCATAGTTTGAGATGGCCTGGTTACCAGTTTCACCCCACGATGCACGCAGCTTCATGTCGCTGATCCAGTCCTGATGCAAGTTTTCAGAAATACGATAACCCAATGTAAAGGCGGGGAAGGTACCGTAGCGGTTGTTCTCACCGAAGCGTGAGCTACCGTCACGACGAATGGTGAACGAAGCGAGCACCAGGTCTTTCCAATTGTAGTCAATCTTTCCAAAGAGCGACACCAAGTTGTAACCCTCGCGAATACCACCGGCGCGCTGAGTGCCTGTAGCAGCATCGGGCCACATGTAGTCGTAGTTCTCCAGAGCGTACATCTGAGCGTAGGCCGACGAGCGGTCTTCCACGTCGCGGTGGAGCTCAATACCGGCCAGCAGCGTGAAGGTGTGGTCGGCACCAAGGGTGAAGTTATAGTTGGCCGTGTTCGACCATGTCCACTTAACCGAAGTCTTTGTGCCCAAGCTGGCCGACGGAGTAGAGTTGTTCACCACGTCTGAGTGCCAAGTGTAGGTAACGCTGTGGATGTGCTCTGACCAGTAGTCGAGACCGAAGTTTGAACGCAGCGTCAGGCCTTTGACGGGCTGAATGTTGATGTAGCCGTTACCAAAGATACGCCACATCTTCAGGCGGTTGTCACGGTTGTGATAAAGCTCGCGCAGGGGATTCTGGCGGTCGCTCATACCACCCACGGGGCCAGAGAATGTTACGCCGTCCTCTTCGTAGATGGGCAGTGTGGGGGCCATCTTCAGAGCGTTCTCCAGCGGTGCGCAGTCAACCTGGTCACTGTAGGTGATGGTTGCATTCTCGCCGATGGTCACCATCTTGTTCACCTTATAGCTGGTGTTGATGCGTCCCGAGAAGCTCTCGAAGTCGGTGTATTTCAGGATACCATTGTTACGCTTATAGCCAAAGCTGACCAGACCCGACGATTTGTCGGTGGCATTCGAGATGCTCAGGTCGTAGTTCTGTGAGAAACCTGTACGAGAAATCTCGCTCAGCCAGTCGGTGTTGCTGAAACGCATGGTTCTTGCCAGGTTCATATAGCCATCGTAGCGGCCATTCACGGTGAACTGGCGCATCTGGCCCGTAGCGGGGTCGTAAGCCTGGATGGCTGTGCCTGCCGGAGCATTGAGGGTCAGACCATAGTTGTTGGCATACTGTTCGGGGTCGAGACCGTCGTTCATGGCAGCCTGAGCCATGGCCGTTGCATATTCGGCAGTATTGGCCAGCTGCATCATCGACTGCTTGTTGTAGAACGAAGCCGTGAGGTTGGCCGAGAAGTCAACCTTCACCTTTTCACCTTTCTTTCCCGAGCGGGTGGTGATGATGATAACACCGTTAGCAGCGCGCGAACCGTAGATAGAGGCCGAGGCGGCATCCTTCAGCACCTGCATCGACTCGATGTCGTTCATGTTCAGGGTGTTCAGGTTGGTGGTTGTGGGCACACCGTCGATGATAAAGAGCGGGTCCTGCGATGAGTTGAACGAACCGCCACCACGAATACGCACCGTACCGGCACCTACCGGCGAACCGTTGCTCGTGATGGTCATGCCAGGCACCTTACCTTGCAGGGCACGCATGGGGTCGGTGTCGGACGACGACTTCAGCTCGTCGGTCTTTACCACTGCCACCGAACCTGTCAGGTCGGCCTTACGCTGGGTCTGGTAACCTGTTACCACTACTTCGGCCAGCTCGGCGGCGTTTTCCTTCAATTGGATTTTCATCCCTGGGGTTGCAGCCACCTCTACTGCATCGTAGCCGATGTAACTGATGACGAGGATGGTTCCTTCAGCAACCTTCAATTTGAAGTTTCCGTCGAAGTCGGTCACTGTACCGGTTGACGTTCCTTTCTCCTTCACTGTGGCACCGATGACACCTTCGCCAGTCTCATCGACCACCGTACCGGTGATTTCTGTCTGTGCGTACATAAATGTACTCACGCATGCAAGCACCAACGTCAGAAGATACCTTCTGAGCGAACTGCCCGCAAAAGAGCATAGGCAAGCAGGGGTGCCCTGCTTTCTCTTCATGGCAATTTTTTGTTTTTTCATTGCGTTTACGTTTTGGTTAGTAATCTTGATTTTGAATGATTATGCTGCAAAATTAGCAGAAGCACGTGTTTATAGATAGTATTATTCGTTCTTTGGGTGGTAAATTTGATTCGATGAAACATTTTTTTTAGGCTTTGAACGATTTTTTCAGTCGCCGAGGCCTTGGTCACCGTACCTTTGCACACGAACAACAAAAGGTGTGGACAATGTCAAAGTTTCATTTTCTAACCAGGTCTGCGACAACCTCAGAACAGATGAAACACCCGACAGTCCACACCATTAATATATATATGTACGTACGCGCATATATAATTTTGGTGGCTCTGTACTCTCTGTTCTCTGTCCAATGTCGCAGTTTGGTTCGAAAAGAGTCAGTTACTCATGTTTTTCTATAATATTAACGTCTTTCTTGACGGTTTTTGCAAAGATAAGCAATTATTTCGAATAATCGCTCTTTTTGCGCGCTTTTTTGCGCTCTTTTTTTATTTTTCTTTTCGGCTTTCACCTGGCACTATGCCGTATTCGTCTCTGAAACATTTGGTAAAATAGCTGGGAGCGGTGAAACCCACCTCGTAGGCTACTTCGGAAATGGTCTTGTCGGTGGTCTGCAGCAAAACAAGTCCCCGCTGAAGCCGCGCTTTGCGCAACAGCTCTACAGGCGACAGCCCCGTGAGGGCTTTCACCTTGCGATAGAGCTGCACACGGCTCAGTCCCAACTCGGCTCCCACGGTTTCTACGCTGAGGTCGCTGTCGGCCAGGTTCTGGTCAATGCAGTCGCAGAATCGGGCAAGGAAAGCATTCTCTTTGAACTTTGAACTTTGAACTTTTAACTTTCCTCTCTCCTCTCTCCACTCTTCACTCTCACTACGCGGATTATTGAAGATGTCTTTCAGCAGCAGCCTGTTTCTGAGCAGATTGCTGATGCGGGCCAGCAGCACCTCCGAGGCGAAGGGTTTGGTGATGTAGGCGTCGGCACCACTCTCATAGCCTTCCACCTGATGATTGCTCAGCGCCCGGGCCGTGAGCAGAATCACGGGTATGTGGCTGGTGGCTGTGCCGCTCTTAAGCCGCTGACAGAACTCCAGCCCGTTCATCACAGGCATCATCACGTCAGAGACAACGATGTCAGGCACAATCTCGTTGGCCAAAGCCAGTCCCTGCTGCCCGTCGGCAGCCTCATTCACCTGATATTTAGCTTGCAATATAGTGCGCAGATAGGCGCGAATGTCGGCATTGTCGTCAACAATGAGCACGGTCTGCACGTTTTCGTTCGCTTGCTCCGATTCCCCCTTTGATAATGGAGAATTGACAATTGACGATTGACAATTATTATTGTTAGCGTTAAGGTTATCTTTAGGGTTAAGGTTATCGTCAAGGTTAAGGTTGTCGTTTTTCACCTGCATATCTAGCATTTTGTTGATAAGCTGGGTGAGCTGCGTGGTGTTGCGGCGGACAATGGCCAGCAACCCCGTGGTCTCGGCTCCGGCATTCTTCAAGTCGTTGGTTTCTGCCAGTTCGGCCAGCGGTCCTTCGATGAGGGTAAGCGGAGTGCGCAGCTCGTGGCTCACCCGCGTGTAGAAGTTCAGCCGGTCGCGGGTCAGCTGTTCGCGCTCTTTGCGTATGCGATTATTCTGCCTATAATATAAATAGGTGACAAGTGCCACCAACAGCAGCAACGCCAGCATAGCAACAGTCAGCAGCGTGAGCAGGCGCTGGTTGGCCAGCTGTTGCACGTAGCTGTTGGCACGCTGGTGCAATTGGTCGAGATAGGCAGTCTGCCGCACCATTTCGTCGCTCTGCATCAGTAGCACGTTGGCATTGTCGCGCGTGACGAGGGCCGACATCAGCTTGTTCTCTTTTTCGTAGGGCTTATCCTCCAGAATATTCATGGCGAGCTGCAGTAGCTGGTCGCCGTGAGTGGGATAAATGTAGGTGGCATCGAGCAGTGAGTCGCGCACCAGACGGATGCCTCCTTGCTCACCCGGCAACCCGTCGATGCCGAAAAACAGCGGATGCGCGCCAACCTCAGCAAAAGCTTTGCGCGCACCCATGGCCATACGGTCGTTTTGCCCGAACACCAAGTCGATGGACTGCCCACCGCCGACCTTGCTGCGGAGGAACGTCTCCACGGCTTTGTAGGCCGTCTCCTCGGTCCAGTCGCCTTGCAAGGTGGTGACAACCTGCATGGCGGGATAACGCTTCAGGGCAGCGGCGAAACCATAGTGGCGCTCAATGGCAGGCGACGAGCCTTTCAGCCCCATCACTTCCATCACGCGCCCCTTGCCGCCCAGCCTTTGGGCAGCATACTCGCCCATCAGACGGCCCATTTCGTAGTTGTCGGCACCTATATGGGCGGTATATTTCTTTGAGTTGGTTTTTCGCTCAAACACAATCACGGGTATGCCGCGGTCGTAAACGCGGTCGATGGCGGGCGTGATGGTGGCCACCTGGTTGGGTGCAACAATCAGCAGGTCGATGCCCTCCTTGGTCAGACTGTCAATCTGCTGCACCTGACGCTCGTCGCTGTCGTAGGCGGCGGCAAAACATAGCTCCACATCGTCGTTCAGGTAAGCACCCATGCGCAGCTCGGCATTCTGCTTGTCGCGCCAAATGTCTTCTGAGCATTGCGAAATGCCAATGCGGTATTTTTTTGGTTTCGCTGAACAAGATGCAAGCAAAACCATAGCAATTGTGGCCAATATGATACAAACAAATCTGTTTTTCATGACTATTGCTTGTTTTCCGAATGCAAAGATAATGTTTTTTCGGAAGAAAGACTCAAAACCCGCCGTTTTTTTTCAAAAAACAATGAAGCTGCACCTTATGATAATTACAACTTACGTTTCGCAGATATAGTAAACAAGGAGTTCAAGTAATCGCACGGAGTTACAAGACATCAGCATTTGTTCTGAGACATCCTTATTGAAAATGAAAAATGAAAAATGATATTATGAATTATGCATTATGAATTATGCATTATGTATAAATAATTGCTATTGTCTTACCCCCGTTCCGCTGGATGTTCGGCGCGGGGGTCGGCACGGGGTTCGGCGGAACCAACGGGTCTTTCAGCTGGTTCACGCGCGCATGCGTACATTAAATAGTATTTGTCAAGGCATCTGTAAAGACCCGTTCCGCTGGATGTTTGGCGCGGGGTTCGGCGGATTTCCGAATCCGCCGCCATTGAGTATCAGCATCTCCAGATGCGACAATTACTGTTGTTTTCCTTATCATCTCAAAAGAATTACAAATTCGCCGCAACGGGGGGTCATAACGATTTGCGTAGTGAATATAAAAAATCTGTTGCATGCATGACATCTTTTATTACACTCCCATTTTCTAAATATTCCTTTTCAACACCAATATCTTTTAACATTTCTATAAGGGCTTTATTAATCTTTGCTTTGTCTCCCAAAACATTGATTAAATTAGCAACATACGGTTTGTACTCGTCTTCAGATAAGTATGAAGGAACACCAATGGGGTTCCATTCAGATAAATACGAGTTGATTGTTCTAAACATTTTTGTATTATGCATATCACCAAGTTTTTTTATAGCCTTTAACTCCATTTATTGCTTCCTTTCTGACACTAAATACCCGTTCCGCTGGATGTTCAGCGCGGGGTTCGGTGGATTTGCAATCCGCCGCATCTGAGTATCAGCATCCCCCGTTCCGCAGGATGTTCGGCCAGCGACAGTTGGTTCCACCGAACACCCGCTGCAACGGGGAAAAAGGTGCCAGAAAAACAGAACTACCCGTTCCGCTGGATGTTCGGCGCAGGGTTCGGTGGATTTGCAATCCGCCGCATCTGAGTATCAGCATCTCCAGATGCGCTTAAAATATACACTTTTTACTTTTCATAGTTCACCCCGTTCCGCTGGATGTTCGGCGCAGGGTTCGGTGGATTTGCAATCCGCCGCATCTGAGTATCAGCATCTATAGATGCGACAATTACAGTTATTTTCCTTATCATTATCTAAAGAATTACAAATACGCGCATGCGTACATTAATAGTATTTGTCAAGGCATCTGTAAAGACCCGTTCCACTGGGTGTTCGGCGCGGGGTTCGGTGGATTTGCAATTGCTTTTCCCTTCGGCCAGCGACCGTTTGTTCCACCGAACATCCGCTGCAATGGGTTATTTTAACCATGGATAACGAGGATCCAGAAACACTTTTATTGTATCGTTTATGATTCTCTCTCCCCGCTGGTTTGTCAAAAAGCTGCACGGCATTATGCTGAGATACTTCTTGTTGAGAAACGGACAGTCATCATCAAACTGCATGTACAGTTTATAAGTCCTAAACACTGGCTTCCTGTCGTTTGCGCCCTTATAATACTGGGCATCTACCAGAGTCGTCAGACCACATTGCCCGCCATCGGGCAGAGCCACTGCCAACGAGTCGAGACAAACAGTAATGTCTTTGGCTTCAGTGTTCTTGAAATTCAAGATTACCTTATCCAAGAAAATAGATGAAGATACTTCAACGCCATCTAACAACAGCTGCGATTGTGTGCCCGTCTTCCCGCTTTCTTCCATATAAAGCTTGCGAGACACATCGCAAGAAGTCAATAGAACCAATGCAGCTAAAATCCACACCTTGTTACTTCCACACATGATGATATGCTTGATATTCATAATAAATCAAATGATGTAAGAAAACATATGTTAATTCTGTAAACATATTGGCACCCGTTCCGCTGGATGTTCGGCGCGGGGTTCGGTGGATTTGCAATCCGCCGCATCTGAGTATCAGCATCTCCAGATGCGCTTAAAATATACACTTTTTACTTTTCATAGTTCACTCATGTCATGCCGGCATAGTCACGCGCAGAACTATACAAATAATCTTCAGCTTTCGCAACGATTTCCTTGCGAACAGGGTTCTGGTGAAGATAGTTGAGTTTCTGAAAGAAGAACGTTCCAGTGTGAAGCTGTTCCACATGGTTTCCTTCCTGCCAGAACCGATAGTCCTTCAACTTTTTGTCATTGGCAGCAGCAAAGTGAAAACGGTCAAGCATCCATTCACGTCGGCTTTCGTGCTCGTCAGCCGACAGTTGCGAAACAATCTGTTTGCTGGTGAATTTCTTGAAATCACGAAGCACCTCCGAAACTCCTTGCTCGCCATTGGTTCCGATAATCATGTGCAAGTGATTACTCATCAGCACCCAAGCATAAATCTCCAGACCCTTGTGCTTCTGGCAAAACCTAAGGGAATCAACAACTATGTGCATGTATCGTGGCCGCGTGAATATGTCCACCCAATCCACCACAGTCGTTGTTGTATAAAACAACATTTTTGTAAGGCTGTGCGCACAGATATTTGCTGTCATTTCGTTCTTCTCCTTGTACCAATAACGTATGCATGAAAGTAATAGTATGATTTGACATGCATATTTTTTTTCATTTTCAAAAGAATTACAAATTCATATACTCATCCTTCGGTGGATTGCAAATCCACCGAACATCCGCCGCAACGGAGTCATTTTCTGCCTTCTTGTCTGATGGTAAGGTGATAGTAAATGTGAGGAAGTGTTTCCAAATAGTTATCTACTAGTATTACCAGATGTTCCTTTCGTTCAATTGTACTAGGATTGGGCTCAATGTTGATGCCCATGTTTCCGTTATTGCCGTTCGAGGCTTTTATACTGTACCAAGTCCAATAGTGTCTTGTTGTATCGCCTGGCAGAGATTCTTTAAAAATATTTTTTCCCGAATTTCCCACAGCAACCATGCTGTCGTCACGGAGCACCAAAGTAACCTTTCGCGTCCAAACAGAATCAACACCCCCTTCGGCGGGGAAAAAGAGTTCGGAGGGTTCGTAGTCTAAATTGTATTCCAAAAAAGGACTGGCATTCTCGGAGTTGTCCCTTGAACAACTCAAAGCCAGCAGCAAACTTGCAAAAAATAGTGTTTTCTTCATTTTTCTTGGTTTATTTTCTTATGCCCGTTATCATTCTTAAATCGTATTGGTAATTACCATACTCCGTTCCGCTGGATGTTCGGCCAGCGACAGTTGGTTCCACCGAACACCCGCTGCAACGGGGAAAAAGGTGCCAGAAAAACAGAACTACTCCGTTTCAAGAAGGTAGTGATATTGGGCGGCCTACTCATGGAGCCGTTCATCAGAATATACCAGCTGACCGTTGCGACTGAAGTCTGACAGATAAGTATGCCATGCACCTGGGAGAATGGAGAACAAACCGTTGGTTATTCCTATGGTCTTTATCATGGTGCAATGTCTTTCTGCGGCAGATGTGCCGGGCAAAACCACTCCCGCTGTGACCAGTACGTCGCTACCCACATCGTATGTTTCCCCGTCGTTAAGCCTTGTCTGCTTCAAATCAACCACCCTGCCCTCGAAGCATAATTTCTCACGCCAGAAATAACAAGACAGGCTGCTTCCCACCGTCCAGTTGAAGTTGTAGAAAAGAACCTCTTGATTGCTATACTGGTCGTATTCATAAATACGTCCGTGGTCTTCACGGATGAAAAAAGTTCCGTGGGTTGGGATGGTATAAGTATAGCTGTCTGCCAGTGTCGGGAAATCGCCCCACGAATAGAGCCAATCTCGCATGAAAGACTGCGACACGGTATCAGGATCGAAAGTTTCCACATAATCGCGGCCCACTTGTTTCTGAATGCTTTCCAGTCTCACATCCACCTTCTTGTACTTGGTTTTGTTTACCACTGTATCTTTTGTCACCTCGTAGGCATAGCTGTATTGTAAAGCCCCCGAACGGTTCCTCCACGTGGTGCCCACGGGGTAGCACTCGTATGTGCCGTCGGCAAACAGCGGGTCAACATATTCGCCAGTGCCTGCAACGGCGGAGTCCGTCGGTTCCACAGTGCCCCTGCCAGCTTCCTCTGCTGCGTCGTCGCTGCATGAAGCGGAAATCGCAGCCGAAAATATTGCTGCAACAAAACAGATTGAAGTTTTCCTCATATTCATCTTGTTTCTCCTTTTTGTGGATTGAAAGAAAATTAGTATGTATTCTATTATTAGAACGATTAGGCATCTGCTTTTTATCACAGCCCCCTGTTCTTTTAACATAGATTAAGGGATGCCCCGTTCCGCCGGATGTTCAGCGCGGGGTTCGGTGGATTTGCAATCCGCCGCATCTGAGTATCAGCATCTCCAGATGCGCTTAAAATATACACTTTTTACTTTTCATAGTTCACTCATG